>CAVBGP010000001.1:0-59959 GCA_963595005.1 Acutalibacteraceae bacterium
ACCCATACCAATATCATTGTTTTAAAGGCAGCTCTGCTGATTTTATTGGTATCAGCTTAACCACATCAAAGAAAGGCTAAGCAATGACAAAATACGAAAAAGAAAATTGGATTATCAACCTTGAGAATGTAGCCGCAGAAGTTTCATCAGAATATGGTTCAGACGTTGTCCAGAGCATTCTTATTCTTCACAACGCAACCAGTATTGAAGATCTGTCTCAATCTGAATACGAAGCAGTCTTCTCTGATTTATATCTCATTGCATCAGACAACTAAATAACCTGTCCTGAGCACGACGTAAAACTGCTCCATCACAAAGCAACTGCCGGACGCGGCCATCTTCTTAGAGTTGTGGCGTGATGAACCTTATAAACCGCATCAGGGGCTAAGAAGCCTGATTGCTTATTTTTCGGAACGGAGACGTGCCATGAATAAGTCAATCGATGCTTATCTGAATTTCATATCGAAGCCTTCGTTCCGCTTTCAGCGGACACAGGAGGCCGCACGATATGGAAATCAATGTAAATGTACAGACAAGTACTGAAAATCATCAGTCAACCAATGACAACCACAACTACGACAACCGTCGCAGCTACAATAATCTCCCACTGCATCAGGGCGAGTGCCTCGTCCCGATCCGTGTAGACTGGGAAATGGTCAAGCACTTCAACATGTGCCGTGACAACCTTGAGACCTGGCGCATCGGACCAAATAAGGTTCTGGTAGCCTTCGCCCCGGTGGCAACCGAAAATAAGGCCGCTGCCATCAAAAGTTTCTACCGTGATGTACGTGAATACTTCGCATCCTTCCAGACAGACGATACTCTTTCCCTGGATCAGTTCCTGGAAGAGGCAGAATCAGAGGACGGCAAAGGTTTCGAACCTGCTTCACCAGAGAACCTGGAAGAGACCGTTATGCTCCGCATGATTATTGACGATCTGTTAAAACAGATCCACATCATCAATCCGAAGTATGGTCGCATCCTGGATCTCATCTGTGAGGATTACACCAAGGGTCAGATTCTCGAAGAATTACATCTCGGTAAGTCTCAGGGCTATGCTGACATCAAAGCAGCCCAGGAGCTTGCTAAGAAGCTCTATTACGGTGAATAAGCTGTAAGCTAACCCGTAATTACCAAAGCGGCGATATCCTCTTCTCGAAGATACCGCCGCTCATTTTTCTATATGCATTTTCTTACATTCAATTGATAATCGTCATGTCCCTGAATACTTTTTATCGCCTGCCTCAATGTTCTGGCTCTTCCATGCTGATGGTAAGGATGCTGGAACCTATGCTTATGAAAGATGATACAGGAGCCTTCAGTAGGATACTCTGTATTATGCAGATACCAGTAGTGACCTGTATTCCTTGATTGTATAGTCACATCTCGGTCGTCAGATGAAATGATATTAAAGTAGATTGGATCGATTCCGGACAGAGTCTTTTCATCAAACATAGGCTTTCTTCTTTACATACTTTGTCTTCTTCTCAGCCACCATTATCGGAGCTATCTCTTCCGCCTCAACAATTCTCAGTACAATCACCAGCCTTCCGTTCTCACACTGCACCGATATTGGTGTATTTTCGCTGAAACCAAATTCCCTGAGCCATGCTCCCTTCAGCTGAATCTGCGGTACGTCTTTATAATTGTACCCGCTCTGTGCACAAACCTTCAGTTCTCTTACATTCTTCTTTGCCATGTGTTTTCCTCCTTTTTCAATAGGCTTTTCAAAGAAACAAAATAAGCTGCAGACAACGGATATTTTCCGCATCTGCAGCTCATCTATTCAAATTCCTATTTAATTGTGATGCCTATTATTTGGTGGAGTCTTCCCCGTTCTTGATGCGGTAATAATCATCCATTTCAACATCAAGAGTTACGTAGGATTCTTTCTTCTTAAGGGTATTGCTCAAGAGGCACACTGTCTCGACGTTTTTTGTCCAAGGGAACTGATCTACGGCTGTTGCACGGATGAGGCGGTAGCCGGCCTCCTGCAGCATTGCCATGTCACGTGCGAGGCTCTCTGGCTTACAGCTTACGTATATCATGTGCTCAACGCCGTAATCGATAATCTTGCGAAGTGCCTTTGGATTAACTCCGTCTCTTGGAGGATCCAGGATGATGATATCCGGACTTGGCAGGCTGTCGAGTGCCTTAAGCACATCGTCTGCTATAAATGTGCAGTTCGTAAGTCCGTTTGCGGCCGCATTTTCCTTAGCTGCTTCTACTGCCTCTGCGACTATCTCGACTCCTGTGACCTGCTTCACGCTTGGAGCAAGCATCTGCGCAATAGTGCCGGTTCCGGAATACAGGTCAAAAAGACTCATATCCGGCTTAAGCTCGTCTGTAATATACTCTCTGACCTTGGAGTACAGAACCTCCGCACCCTTAGAATTTGTCTGGAAGAAGGAGAACGGCGATATCTTAAACTTTAGTCCCAGCAGCTCTTCGCTTATATGGTCATCTCCGTAGAGCACAGTTGTTCCGTCATTTCTTACAGCATCTGAAAGTGTGTCATTGACAGTATGCAAGATGCCCTTGATTGTTCCTGTAAATGCATCCGTCTTAGCAAGCTTCACGAGTCTATCCTTAAACTCCTCAAGTACCTCAGTCTCATCAAGAGTCTCAATACCATCTGCAGCTTCTATGCGTCCGGCGGCGTAGGCCTCACGCTCATATAGGCTAAGCTCGCATATTTCTCTGTGATTGGTAACCTTAATAAGCGGCTGAGATGTAGTGACGAGGTCAATAAGCATCTCACCTGTATTAACCGCACGCCTGATAATCAGATATCTCAGATAACCGAAATGCGACTTCTTGTCGTGATAGGTTAATCCCGTAGACCTGAAATAATCCGCAGTACATTTAACCACCAGGTTAAAATCATTATGTACAAGTCTGCAGTCATCGACGTCTATTACATTGTAGAAGCTCCTCTTCTGATGAAGTCCAAGCGTAAGCGGACCGTTCTTGATACAGTCACCGAAGCTGTATTCCATCTTGTTTCTGTAGCCGAAAACAAGAGGACTCTCTATAATGCCCTCATAACGATACTCATAGCCATACGGAGCAACTGCTTCATCAAGCAAGGTGTGAACGTGCTCACTCTTGATATTACGCTGCTCTTCCTCTGTGATATAGCTGCAGACTGACTCACCGGCTTTACTATCTATGGTAGTTATGTCACTACTACCCGCATCTTTAGTGCCTGTATCAATGCTGTCTGTCGCTGATTCTGACTTGCAGCCTGTAACCTTACTAACTGTCGTGGCCTCTGTCTTGATACCAATATCCTTGCTGCCTTTCGCAGCATCTGTCTTTTTTCCCTGATTTTGGGTATGATAAAAGCAGCCTCCGCATATTCCGCCAAGGCTGCAATCATTAATAATACAATCTGCCAAATCCGTTACTCTCCGTCTGTGTCAGTATCAGCTGAGTCTGCCTCGGAAAGTTCCTCTGCATCCTCGTCCTCTTCTTCTTCATCCTCATCATCAAGAAGATCATCATAATCATAGCTGTCATTGCTGAAATGCTTATATACAGCATATGCAACAACGCCGATTACTACCAATGCACCTAATGCGGAGAGGACAATGATAAGCAGCTTTCTGGTATCAACACCCTCATCTGCCTCATCACAGCCATGCTTAAGCTTAATTATCAGCTCGTCTATATGCTTCTTAGCCTCATTAAGTGAAATCAATGCATTAATCTTATCCATATTTGCCTCCTTAAAGCAGCCCCTTTAGCAGCCGATGCTGTCTGACATGCCCAAAGCTCTTCCGACCCTTAGATATATCAGACGTCTCGTCTGTTCCTTCTATCAAGAACACTCTATCACACCTTTTTAAGTTTTGCAAATGTTGCATACATTACCTTGCGTCCAACTTCATCAAAATCCACACTGACGCGGTAATCCTTAGGCTCATCCGTAAGCTCTGCTACGGTACCCAGTCCGAATTTGACATGCATAACCCTGTCACCGACCTCGTAGTCAGGCTTCTGCTTGACACTTCCGCTGCCATAGCCCTTACTGATGCCCGCTATACCGCTTAAGGCTGAGGAGCTGTTACGCTTCTTAGCTCTTCCTGCCGGTGTGTCATCAAGTGAACCAAACCTGCCTGTACGACTGCTGTTGAAAGCATTATAGGAACCGCTGTAATTATTCCTTCCGGAGTAAGCTACGCCATCCGACTCATCATGCTTGCTATACGGGTCATTGCGATAAAGCTCTTTACCGAACCTACTGTAAATGTCTCCGGCCCCGGTGCTATTCTGACTGTATCTGTCTGTATATCCGCCGCTTCCGTATCTTCCGGCAGTTTCACCTCCATAGCTGCCTCCGCCGTAGCCACTTCCGCCATAACTGCTGCCGCTATAGTCTCCATAGGAGCTGCCGCCCGAATCTCTGCCGCCGTAGCCGCCGTATGAGCTCTTATCTCTTCCGTAGTCACGTCCACTGTAGCCACTGCCGCCGTGAGAGTAGCCGTATTCCATGCTGCCCTCATAGCCGCCAAAATCAGAGAATGACTCTCTTCTCTCATCCGAACGGTAATGCTCCTTACGAAAATGCTTAACAGCCGCATCATCAGGTATCTCATCAATGAATCTTGATGGCTTCATATAGCGCAAATCGCCATTTACCATGCGCTGACCAGCCGAGCTTAGGTGAAGTATCCTCCTTGCTCTGGTAAAACCAACATAGCAAAGTCTGCGCTCTTCCTCTATCTCAAGCTCTGGATTATCCGAATTAATAGCAGCTGAAGAAGGGAACAGTCCATCCTCCATGCCGCACAGATATACAGTATCAAACTCAAGACCCTTAGCGGCATGCAGAGTCATCATGGTGATTGCTTCCTCATTAGGGTCTGTTCTGTCTATATCTGATACAAGTGAGATGTCCTCAAGGAACAAGGCCAACAGCTCCAGCGGGTCTAAGCTGTCTGACTGCGCTTCAAAGCCCTCATTCCAATCATTTCCGCCATACTGCTCCTCAAAGCTTACAGCCTTATTGATTAATTCCTCGATGTTTTCCAAACGAGTCTCTGCCGTTATTTCATCATCAGCCTTAAGCTCATCCGCATAGCCGCTCTCATCTCTTACAAGCTCAATCAGCTCACGTATGCTTCCGCCTTCATGGTATCTGCTTCGAAATCCCTCTATCAGATCTACAAATCCGTCAATCTTCTTGGCAGCTGCATTTCCAAGATCATCAACCTCATGAGCTGCCTTAAGAGCATCATAGACGCTCAGCTCATGCTGAGCGGCATAGGCACTTACTCTGTCAACGCTAGTCTGACCTATGCCGCGCTTTGGCACATTAATGATACGCATACAGGCAAGGTCATCGACTCCGTTAGCAATTACCCTGAGATAAGACAGTATATCCTTAATCTCCTTACGCTGATAGAAGTTAACACCTCCGACCAGGATATAAGGAATACCTCTCTGCACACATTTTTCCTCGAGCAGACGAGACTGAGCATTGGTTCTGTACAATATAGCCTGGTCCTTAAGTCCTGTGCCCTGCTTTGCAGCCGCTTCAGCGCTCTTAATTATTGCCTCTGCCTCTGCCGGTGCCGAATCATATTCTTTGTAGTCCGGAAGCTCTCCCTTAGCATTTTCCGTCCAGAGATGCTTAGCCTTACGTCCCCTGTTATTCTTGATAACCTCATTGGCGGCATTAAGTATAGCCTTGGTCGAACGGTAATTTTGCTCAAGCTTAATAACCTTAGCCTTTGGAAATGTCTTCTCAAAGCTAAGTATATTCTCTATGTTGGCTCCTCTGAACTTGTATATTGACTGGTCATCATCACCCACAACGCAGAGATTGCCATAACGCTCTGACAAGAGGCGCACTATCTCAAACTGTACATTGTTGGTATCCTGATACTCATCAACCATTATGTAGCGAAAGCGCTCCTGCCAGTTATAGAGCACATCAGGAAAGCGCTTAAAAAGCTCAACTGTCTTAAGCAGCAAATCATCAAAGTCCAAAGCATTATTGGTCTTAAGCTGCTTTTCGTACTCCATATAGACTTTTGCGACATTTTTATCATAGAAGTCCAAGGCGGAATCAGCAAAGCTGTGCGCATCAACCATCCTGTTCTTCTGCGAGGAGATGATGCTTAATATAGCTCTGTCCTTATACATCTTGCTGTCAAGATTAAGATCCTTTATGCATTTACGCACAAGTGTTTTCTGATCGTCACCGTCATATATGGTAAAGTCCTTGGCGTAGCCCAGCTTCTCAATATCTCTGCGCAAAAGCCTCACGCACATAGAGTGGAAGGTTGAGACAAACACTGCCTGTGCTGCACTGCTCTCAAGAAGCCTGTCAACTCTCTCACGCATCTCATTTGCAGCCTTATTGGTAAATGTGATAGCGAGTATATTCCACGGCGCAACACCGTCTGCTATAAGATAGCCTATTCTGTGTGTAAGTATGCGAGTCTTGCCGGATCCTGCTCCAGCAAGAATAAGCAGTGGACCCTCTATGGACTCCACTGCTTCTCTCTGCCTGTCATTTAAACCTTTTATAAGTTCTTCTTTATTCACTTCTTCTTAGCTGTAATTGAATTGTACTTAGGTGTGAGTACTGCCTTGCCGCCCATATAAGGTCTGAGCACCTCAGGGATAAGGACTGAGCCGTCTGCCTGCAGGTTGTTCTCAAGGAAAGCAATAAGCATACGCGGCGGTGCAACACAGGTGTTATTAAGTGTAGTAGCAAGATGATTGCCCTTTTCCTTAGACTTAATCCTAATCTTAAGTCTGCGGGCCTGTGCATCTCCGAGGTTAGAGCATGAGCCAACCTCAAAATACTTCTTCTGTCTTGGTGACCATGCCTCTACATCACAGGACTTAACCTTGAGGTCTGCAAGATCTCCTGAACAGCACTCAAGCTGTCTTACCGGGATATCAAGAGTGCGGAAGAAGTCTACGGTATTCTTCCAGAGTACGTCATACCACTTCATAGCCTCCTCTGGCTCGCATACAACTATCATCTCCTGCTTCTCAAACTGGTGTATACGATATACGCCTCTCTCCTCTATACCGTGAGCACCCTTCTCCTTTCTGAAGCAAGGTGAATAAGAGGTAAGGGTAAGCGGAAGCTTCTCCTCCGGTATAGTCTGGTCGATGAAACGTCCTATCATCGAATGCTCTGAGGTACCTATAAGATAGAGATCCTCTCCCTCAATCTTGTACATCATAGCGTCCATCTCTGCAAATGACATAACGCCGTTAACTACCTTTGAACGAATCATGTAAGGCGGAATAACGTAGGTGAAGCCTCTGTCTATCATGAAGTCTCTTGCATAAGCAATAACGGCCTCATGAAGTCTTGCGATATCGCCAAGGAGATAATAGAAGCCGTTTCCTGCAACTCTGCCTGCGGCATCCATGTCAATGCCCTCAAAGCTCTCCATAATATCTGTATGATATGGCACCTCAAAATCAGGTACCTTAGGCTCGCCAAAGCGCTGTACCTCAACGTTGCAGCTGTCGTCCTTACCTATCGGAACTGAAGGATCAATGATGTTAGGGATAACCATCATCTTCTTGGTAAGCTGCTCATTGAGCTCAGTCTGACGTGCTGCAAGGCTGTCAAGGAGCTCTCCGTCCTTAGCAACCTCAGCCTTAGCCTGCTCTGCCTCTTCCTTAAGTCCCTTGCCCATAAGAGCGCCGATTTCCTTGGAAATCTTGTTTCTCTTAGCTCTGAGATCATCTGCCTCCTGCTGAACCTTGCGAAGCTCGGCATCAAGTGCTATACATTCATCAACAAGCGGAAGCTTCTCGTCCTGAAACTTCTTCTTGATATTTTCCTTGACTGCGTCAGGATTTTCTCTGACAAACCTAATATCTAACATTTCTGCTCCTTTTTTGATATCTGTTTTGGTAGCCGCATTACATAAGACTTAAGACCTTTGCCATACGAACATTTTTATGATTCGGCAGTTGCAGTCTTATAAAATCCATATCAATCAACGCTTTTACAATGGATATAGTCTTAGTCTCCGGCAAATTAGATTTATTCTACCACTACTGAAAATACACGTCAATGCACAGCAATCCGCACTTTTATAATAAGCAAGCTTATGCACATTGAAATATAAATCAATGTTCAAATGCGTCAGCGCATGGCTTAACTGTAACCTTACTTATGTATTCATGTATTCGCACAATGGTTCAAAACTTAAAGTATATAAACGGGTTATATGATAATCCTGTAAGGTACAGCACCGATATAAGCCAAAGTGCAAGATACATAATATCCGTACAAGCCTTCATCATAGTTACTGATTTACCGATAGTTACGCCGTAGTCATTACTATAATCGGCTCTCGATATGTTAATTTTCCTGAAGGAGAAAATCACTGCCACTATGAAGCATATTATAAATATTGAATCCTGCTTACTCATGACGGAATACATACCGAATTTTGTAAGGTTAAGGCTAAACATTGCCTTAAGATAAAGCATTGCCTGAGTTAGATTGTCTGCTCTGAAGAAAACCCAGCCTACAATCACAACCACCATGGTGTAGACATGCTGCAAAAGCCTCGGAAGTTTCTTTAGCACTCTGCCAAATCCAAGCCTCTCTATAATGAGGAATACTCCGTGATATAAGCCCCAAACTATAAACTGCCAGGCAGCACCATGCCAGAAGCCTGTCAGGAAGAACACTATAAAGAGGTTGATATAGGTTCTGACCTTTCCGCGCCTGTTGCCCCCAAGCGGTATATATACATAATCCCTGAACCAGCTTGAGAGTGATATATGCCAGCGTCTCCAAAACTCTTGTATGCTCTGTGACACATAGGGCAGATTAAAATTTTCATTAAAAGTAAACCCAAGCGCCTTGCCAAGACCTATCGCCATATCCGAATAGGCCGAGAAATCATAATATATCTGAAGTGCATAGCATATTGCACCAAGCCATGCATAGACTGTATTGATATATTCCGGCATCGAAAACATGAGATCTGCCATGCTGCCCATCGCATTTGCCAGAAAAACCTTTTTGAAGAAGCCTATTATAAATCTCTTGATACCGTACTCAATGTCAGCTATACGTATGCACCTTGAATCCATCTCATTGTTGATATCTGTATATCTGACTATGGGACCTGCAATAAGCTGCGGAAACATAGTCACATATAGAGCAAGCTTAACAAGACTTTTCTGCACCGGAACCTTGCCAAGATACACATCCACCACATATGAGATAATCTGAAAGGTATAGAAGGATATACCTATGGGCAAGGCTACATTTGCAGCATCTCCAAGTATATCCGCTCCGAAAGCTGCTGCCAGCTCTCTCGCATTTTCCACGAAGAAGTTACAGTACTTAAAGTACAGCAGATTAGCTATATCGATAGCCAATATCAAAAAAAGTAAGCATCTGCGTGCAAAGCCCCTCTGCTTATCCATTAAGAGACACAACAGGAAATCGGCTGCAATAACCAACGCAAGTATCAGAAAATACTTAACGCCGCCCCATGCATAGAAGATACATGAAGCAATCAGCAGCACGACATTTGCCGCATCGATATGACATTTGCCAAATGCCGCGTAATAGCAAATCAGCGTAAGAGGCAAAAATGCAAATATAAAAAATGTTGATGAAAATACCATTGCTTATAGTCTAAAAGAATTGACGAATGTCACGGCAACAAATTAAATGAAGGTATAGCTTGTTCGGCCGGCAAGACTGCTGTAGCGTGAAGCAATCCGTCACTTTTATGATAAGTCTGCGTTACGAATTAAGCTTCCACTCCGCAACGTAATCCCTGTCCAGATAATCCGGATGCTCTAACAGATAATCTATAAAGCCAAAGCTTGCCTTATCTATCGCAGCATCATTGATCTCTAATACCAATATATCGCTCTTGCCTAGGAGAAAATCGATAGGCAGCTCGTCATAAGCCGTATAGTCTGATATTGAGCCTATTGCCGAATATCTGTCTATATACCAATTATTATTCTCAAGATGGACATCAGACTCAAATATACCAGCCCATATAAGTGAACTGATGCTCTGTCCGAGGAAGCTGCCGCCTCGCACGAAGAAATTAGGCTTGTCCTTCCCCTCATATGTGACATTTACATCGGAATCATACCAATCATCCTTGGCATTAAGCAGCAGATTCATGGATGAATAGAGATCAGTGTCCGGAAATATAGGTTCATCTGACTTTTTCTCGGTGACAGCTACCCGGCTTAGGTCGTAACGGCTGTTTTCTCCCATCTTGTCTAGAAATAGCGCCGCACAGGTTCTGCCCCAGGGATTACTCCAATGTGTTCCGCTCTTGTAATAAAGCGGTGCCTCAAGACTGCTGTCATTGAGATGCTCATCAATATAGCCTATCGAATCAAAATAAATAATACTGCTCTTATCCAGCGACTCTATAAGCTTGTCGTAATTGGTGTAATCATACGCAGCTTCCATGTCGGCTGTCATCAGCTTATCCGGTATCTTGTCCTTATAATAATGTGCCTTTGACGGTGTTATAAAGACATAAAGCTCCTTATCGTTTTGCTGCATTAAGCTATTAAGTGTACTTAATTTATCTGTAAGAGCAGCAAAATATTCCTCATCAGCCGGGGCATAAACTTGAGTCTCATACAAAATATACTGCGGCTCAAAGAGATACTTATCCTTGCCTATGACCACATTGGAATTAGGACTTACATTAAGCAGGCTATATAGGAGCTGATTACGAGTCTTAAGGAGGAGCTTGCGTCCCGGAAAGCTATCCTCAAAGCTGTCATTAATATAGCCTTGATAGCTTCCGTCAGCTAAAGTATTACTGCTTAGCTCAACAGGATTGGTGCTCCCGGTCACCCCGCTAAGCTCAAGCTTTCCGTCTAAGAGCCTTCCGTACAGCGGCAGCAGCAGGGTCAGTGCAAATATGATTATGAAAATGTGAATTCTCTTTAGTCTCATTGGCTAATACACGGCAGGATTGATGGAGCACTTAAGTGCAAAGCAATCCGTACTTTTATATAATGAGGTACTGATAAATAAGCAGCCATAGGTACTTATTTATTTTTCGTGTAGTCTCTTGCTCCGAATATACCGGTTCCGACACGTACCAAGGTTGATCCTTCCTCAACTGCTACAATATAATCTCCCGTCATACCCATGGAAAGCACCTGCATATCAACATTAGAAAACTTCATAGCCTTGATATGATCAAAAAGCTGTCTTAGAGCCTTAAAGTACTCTCTGTTTGTTTCAGGATCCTCTGTTATCGGAGCTGAGGTCATAAGTCCTTTTACATGAACATTTGAAAATGCGCTTACAGCCTTAACTGCATCTATGGTTTCATCAAGAGTAAAGCCCCATTTGCTCTCCTCATTGGCAACATTAACCTCTAGCAAAACTCCAATGTTAATGTCGTGCTTTTCTGCCTCCTTTTGTATCTGTTCAGCAAGCCGCAGACTATCCACCGAATGTATCAGACTGACCTTGTCTATGATATACTTAACCTTATTTCTCTGGAGATGCCCTATCATATGCCAATCAACAGTCTTGCCAAGCACAGCATATTTTTCCTCTATCTCCTGCACATAATTCTCACCGAAGGCGCGCTGTCCTGCATCCATGCACTCTCTTATCATCTCAACAGGCTTTGTTTTACTTACTGCAAGCAGTGTAACCTCTGACGGGTCACGTCCTGCTCTTTCACAAGCCTCAGTTATATTTTTTCTTACTTCTTGTAAATTATCTTTTATCATGTATCTGCCTCTTAATCTAAAGCTTATGATGAATGCCGCAGCAATCCGTACTTTTATATTATGTGACGCCTGCGAATTTGCTGGCATGGGCGTTTAACTGCAAACTCAGACTTCCTTAAATATACCAAGAAAACCTGCAGCATTAGCCTCGGCATCTCCCTTAAACACCGCAGAGCCTGCAACAAATACATTGGCACCGGCCTTGATAAGCTCCACGACATTGTCTTTGGTTACTCCGCCGTCAACCTCGATATCGATATCAATACCTCTCTGCTGTATCATATTGCGAAGCTTCCTGATCTTATCTGTAACATATGGGATATAGCTTTGTCCGCCAAAGCCTGGGTTAACACTCATAAGGAGAACCATATCCAGCTCACCTAGTATATCCTCAAGCACTGATACCGGAGTTGCAGGATTAAGCACAACGCCTGCCTTGCAGCCGCATTCCTTGATAGCCTGTATAGTTCTGTCAAGATGCTTGCATGCCTCGTAATGCACTGTTATAAGGTCTGCCCCGGCATCTGCAAAATCCTTGATATATCTTACCGGTTCTTCAATCATCAGATGCACATCAAAAACCTTGTCAGTACACTTTCTGATGGATTTAATAACCGGTATGCCAAAGCTTATGTTCGGCACAAACATGCCGTCCATAACATCTATATGTATGTATTCAGCACCGGCCTCACTGACTGTCTTAACAGCATCGCCAAGACAGGCAAAGTCCGCTGATAAAATTGATGGTGCGAGTATGTATTTCATGACCATATTCCTCTTACTTTTATTATATGTGGTGCCTACAAATACGCAGGCACGGGTGTTTACTTTATATGTGCCGCCTTAGAGCTATACGTTATATTTCGGGTTAAATCTCAAGTTGTATCTCAGGCGCTATCTCTCGCTGCTCTTTAGCTCCTCATATATAAGCCTGTAGTTCTCATATCGCTCTGCCGGTATGTCTCCGGCATCAACCGCACGCTTAACCGCGCAAATCTCATCCGCCTCATAGATATGACTGCAGCCAGTAAACTTGCATTTATCATAATACGGCAGAAACTCATCAAAATAAAACTGCAGCCTGTCCTTATCAACACCGGTCACATACAATGAAGTAAAACCAGGTGTATCAAGCACGTAGCTGTCTGCATCTATGGTAAATAGCTCAGTATGTCTTGTGGTCTGCTTGCCCCTCTTAATCTTGGCAGAAAGCTCTCCCACCTCCATGCAAACTCCGTCATTAAGCTTATTTGTCAGTGAGGATTTGCCCACACCGGATGGTCCTGCAAGCACCGTGGTCTTGCCCTTAAGCAGCTCTCGTATGCAATCTACGTCAGCTTCATTTTCCGTAGAGCCGCATATAACCTTGTAGCCTGCGTGCTCGTAAATCTCCCTGTAATGCTCCATAAGTCCGTCACGGTTAAGATCAGACTTGTTGAGGAAGATATTGACCGGGATGTCCTGCATACCCATATATATGAGGAAACGATCCAGCAGGTTGGTATTGAGATCAGGCTCCCTGACTGCAAATACCACCATAGCCTGATCAATATTGGCAACAGCTGGTCTTATGAGGACATTGCGTCTGTCATCAATAGCTGTAAGACTGCCTTCTCCCTTTACCGCATCAAGCACCTCAAAGCCCACATTGTCTCCTACGAGCGGCTTAATACCTACTTTTCTGAAAATGCCTACTGCCCTACTTGAATATACCCTGTCTGTTTCAGATGAGTGTATATAGTAGAAACCGCCTATTCCTTTGATTATTTTACCTGTCATCTGCTTAAAGTTTAAAAAGTGTGCCTATAATATTTCGTCCGAGACTTGCTCCTACATTGCCGCCTAGACGCTTGCCGAAGCTTCCGCCTACTGAATTGCCTATAGCTTTACCTATCTCTCTGCCAATGGTGCCTGAAGTTGTAGAAGCTACGCTCCTGACACCTGATTTGACCGCACGATTTGCTGCAGCCTCTGTTCTTGCCTTAGTCTTATCCTCTATCTCAGCCCTTCTTGCAGCCTGCTTTGCTGCAGTCTCCTGTACCTTGGCATCAATTTCAGCTTTGCTTTCGGCCTCTGCTGCAGCTGCATTTTCATCATCCTGCTGCTTCTTGCGGCGCATCAGAAACTCATATGCTGAATCATTGTCAACCTGAGTTGAATACTTATCTGCAAGAACATTGGTTACAATAGCATCATGCCTTGCCGTTTCCGTAATTGTACCCATGAGACTCTGCGGAGGAAGTATATATGCATGCTCGCACGGCATCGGAACGCCATTAGCATCAAGGAGCGATACTATAGCCTCTCCTGTGCCAAGCTGCTGCAAAAGCTCTTCGGTATTGATATTCGGATTCTCTCTAAATGACTCTGCTGCGGTTTTTAGTGCCTTTAGTTCCTTTGGCGTATAAGCTCTTAGTGCATGCTCAATCTTGTTTGAAAGCTGCGACATAACCTCATCCGGAATATCTGCAGGCGACTGCGTTACAAAGTATATGCCTACACCCTTTGAGCGTATGAGCTTAACAACCTGTGACAGCTTCTCCATAAGCGCTGTTGATGCATTACTAAATAACAAATGTGCCTCATCAAAGAAAAATACCATCTTAGGCTTTTCGGCATCTCCTACCTCCGGCAGCACCTCAAAAAGCTCTGACATCAGAAAAAGCATAAAGGCAGTATAAAGTCTGGGCTTGTTGATAAGAGTCTCCGAGGACAACACATTAATCATGCCGTATCCGTTATCATCAAGCTTAAAAAAGTCATTAATATCAATTGCCGGCTCTCCGAAGAACTGTTCTCCGCCCTCTGCCTCAATTGCAACTATGGCTCTGATTATAGTAGTAAGCGTTGCTTTAGCGATATGACCATAATCCATCTCAAGCTCTGAGATATTGTCGCCGACATAATTAAGCATAGCCTTAAGATCCTTGGTATCAATCAACAAAAGATCCTTATCATCGGCAATCTTAAATACAACCGTGAGCACGTCGCACTGAGTATCGTTTAAACCAAGAACCTGTCCAAGCAGCACCGGACCCATCTCAGATATAGATGTTCTAAGCGGTATGCCCTTCTTGCCGTATATATCATAAAATGTAGTCGGATAGCGCTTATAAGCAAAGCTGTCAGTTAGTCCGAAGCGGTTTATACGCTCCTTCATATTGTCATTGTCCTGACCCGGCAATATAAATCCGCTTAAATCGCCTTTGACATCGGACAAGAAAACCGGTACGCCCAGCTCTGAAAATGATTCTGAAAGTACCTTGAGTGTCACGGTCTTACCTGTACCTGTGGCACCGCAGATAAAGCCATGACGATTAGCCATCTTAGGCTCAAGACACAGTCTGGTAGAATAATCTGTTCCGGTGCTTGCAAACCACAATTTTCCGCCGTCAATCATTTTGTACCGCCTTTCTCTAATACTTTAATAATCGGATTCTGCTATCTGTCAATTATTCTCGCGAGCAGCATGCCTATCACAGTTACGCCAAACAGGAACCAGGTTGTCGGATTAGACAGCCAGGTTGTAAAGAATGCAAGGCTTAGATATATCAGCACCTGTGCATACAGCAGTATGCCAAAAGGATTATTGCCAAAGCTGTGTGTTCTCTCAGCATTCAATAACCCAGACCTTATACCTGTAAATGCCGCACCTTCTATAATTGCTGCAATGCCTCCGATGACCAGGCAAAAAACTACAACACCGATAAAGCCAAAATCATAATAGCTGTCATAGATAAGAGTGACTGTAGTCAGCTCCTCCTTAGTAATATATATGGGAAATGCAGCAAGCTCCGGCTTAATGAATTTTAATCCTGTAAGAGCAATCACCGGAAAACACATCCTAAGTCCATGTGTAAAGGCAGGAAGCTCCTTGACCAGGCAATTAAAATTATCAAAATTATTGGCAATATAGATATACGGCTGCGATATAAATATTGGCATTCTATCGTACTTCATCTCGAATATGCCGTTAAGATACTCTACACTGTGAGCACGCTCAATGGTGATAAACACATATAACGCAATAAGCACAATGAGGCCTAGTACGACAGTCGATACTGCCTTAACATTAAGTTTAATACGAATACGCATTCCGTTCAATATAAGTATCGAGAATCCGGCAAGCAGTATTCCAAAGAACAGCTGATATCTTGATACCAGCATTATCGGTATCAAAATCCCAAGTCCCGTGCATATGATTATGTCCGCACATTTAAGCTTTGTCAGACTTTTATGCATAAGCTCGGCTCTCATGCACAGCGCACCCAGTGCGGGAAGCAGACAGCAGCTTACTGTAAAATAATGCAGTCCGCTCACATGAAAGTACGAATAGGCATGAGGAGTATCTCTTGTAAACAGAGGAACAAACCCAAGTATATAAGCCTCAGTAAGCAAACATATAACAGACACCATAGCTATGCCGTTCATCATTATATATAGAGCACGGCTTCCTGCTGATTTTCTGCAGGCATCTGTAACTTTAAGATCTTTGTCTTTAAGCCACCTGTTTATGAGCTTATATCCTATTATAAATGCTGCATATGCCGCAAATAATGCTGCCCAGGTAAGTGTCTCCCAGTCAGTCTCAAGATATGAGAGCTTAAGACAGGCAACGCCTATGCCGCCAATCCACGATACAGAAAAAACAGCAGGAGGGTTAATTCTCCTGCCGTCCTTAATGCAGTAATAGCTTGCAAGCATAACTGCTGCAGCCATAAGCAGTAAGCCGGATACCGCATATAAGCCCATCCTTGATAATACAAAGCTAATGCTGTAGACCACAGCTAAGATAATTAATTCCATAATAGCCGTTTAATTAGTGCCTCCGGTATGCTGTCCCTCGCCCTTAGACTTATTGCCTGTTCCGTGTGATACAACAGTATCTTCTCTTGCTCCCGCCGCATCAGTATTGGCATTAGCATTAGCATGAGCCTGATTATTTGCCGAATCACCTGAAGCTATATCTGTGCCCTCTCTAATGTCAGATTCCTTAATGATATTATCTGTGCTGACATGTGAGATGACAGAAGTCTCCTGCTCTGCTGCATTTACAGTATGCTGCTGTGCAGCAGTCTCTGTTGCGGCAGCTTCTGTCTCTGACCCGGTCTGCTCTGTGCTGTGCTGCGCTGTTTCCGCAGTCTGTCCGTCTGCAGACTCACTGCTCTCTTCACTCTGCTCAAGCGTTGTTCCCTGCTTATTGATTCGTGCAACAAGTGCAATATTACCTGTAGTATTGGTATATACACCCTCCGGCAGATAATCCTTAATACTTACAGACGCAGAGATATCTGATGACGCACCTGTTATATCAAGAAGCGTTGCCGGGAGAGTTATCTCCGTAAGCGAGTCTAGCACTGACTTATCGCCGTAAACCTCTACAAAGTCAGGCTCTATATTGACATTGCCAAGCTCATAGCCCTCTGCCGGGTCGCCTGTAGTCTTGGCCATAAGTGTGATATTCTTCTTTTCGTATATAGGCAAATCGTAGCTTACCGAATTCTTAATTACGATACGCGAATCAGGTGTTATCTCATTGTCATTGGCATCATAATAGATAAATTCTGCATTGCCCCAAACATCGCTGGTTGCTCCATCAATGTTGACATTAAAGCCTATGCGGCTAATCTTGCCTATCTCAGAATTAGGTCCGTATACAGTCACGTGACTTGGTGTATAGTTAATGTTGCCTGCAGCAAAGCCATCACTTGGGTTGCCTACAATGTTAGGCACTATGTCGAAGGTTTTCTCAAGCATATCCTCGGTTGTTGCATGCACAACCAGCGGGGAGACCGTGACATCAGATACTATATCCTTAATCCTGTCGTCAACCGTAACATATACAGGCAGCGCACCTGTGATAGAGTAATCTCTCATATCAACATATACTCTGAAGTCAGAGGCTGATACCCTGGTTCTCTGATTCGTTCTTACGCTGAATGTGACCTTGGCTGTATAACTATCTAAGCTATAATACTTATCAAGATTGGTGAGTGACTCTCCGTAATCTACATCTATACTGGAGCTTACACTTGACTTTATCTCAGGATCTGAGACGTTGACAACCATGAGCCATATACCTAAGGCAATCAGCACGGATGCAAGCTTAAGCAGCTTATTCTTTTTAAAGAAATTATTGATTTTGTCCATCATTTTGTGCTGCCGTCCTCATTATTCTTCTTAACAAGCTTCCTAAAGAACCTTACCTCTGCTCTGTTGATTCGACTGACAAGCATAGCATCAAGATTCTGCTCATCACTTACCTTGATAAGCTTACCTCTGTATACCCAGCTTACTCCTCCGGTCTCCTCTGATACAACTATAGTTATACTGTCGGTAACCTCAGAGATGCCCATTGCAGCCCTGTGTCTTGTTCCCAAATCCTTGCTGATGTTTTTATTGTCAGACAAAGGCAGATAACAGGTAGCTGCTACTATCCTGTCGCCTCGTATAATTACAGCACCGTCATGCAGCGGAGTATTTTTCTCAAAGGTATTGACAATAAGCCCTGTACTTATAAGTCCGTCTATCTCAATACCGGTCTTGATATAGTCATTAAGAGTCTCATTTTGCTCTATAACTATAAGTGCGCCGGTTTTAACCTTGGCCATCTGGAATACAGCCTTAGACAATCTTGAAGCAGACTCCTTGGTCATCATATTATCGTGATTCTCGGACGGAATAAAGCCTCCAAACAGCATGCTGGTATTGCCAAGCTGTTCGAGAGCCTTGCGAAGCTCGGGCTGGAAAATGACTATGAGCGCAATAACTGCAATTGTAGAGCATTTCTCAATAATCCATAATATAGTATTGAGCTTTAATATAAATGCTACAAAAGTAAAAACAAGTATAACAAGTATACCCTTAAGCAGCGTGAATGCTCTGGTTTTCATTATCCAGTTGAGCACCCAGTATACTATAAAGGCTATGATAATTATCTCCAGAATATTGCCGACCGAAAACTTCGGAAGCAATGACATCCAGCTTTTTACTCTTTCAAAAAATACAGCCACCCCTGCAGACCTCTGTAAAATTATATCCAGGGCCTTACGTTGCATCCGTTCTAAGCATCCGGATGCATTACGCCCTCTACCTGAAGCATCTGAGATTATGGAGAAATCTCAGTGCGAACTATCCTTCTTAATCTCTTGCCTTAATCTTAGGCACTGCCTTGACATAATAGTAATAATCATCATCCTCATATCTTATTCGTTCGGTACGTGAGTAGTCTGCACTGAAGAATACCTGAACATATAGAAAAGCCAGGACATAGGATATGACAAGTCCTATTATACTGAGGAGCACTGACTCCTCTCCAACAAAAACTCCACCAAGTATCATTAGAACTGCAAGTATGCCTGTACCGAGAGATACAGCAAGTACTCTGCAGTTATCTATACTTGAATTGCTTACCACGCTTACTATGCCTATGCACAGTATAAAGGCCAGTATGGTAATAAGCATATATTTATCAGTCATAAGCTGCTTTGCCGCAGTCGTAATCAATGATGAATCAAGTGACGCAGCTGAAGCCTTAAGCTCTGATATATTTACATTAAAATAATGGATAAGCTGCCACGCAACTACTCCTATTGCCGCCGGAATTGCCGAATATATGCCAATAGTAAGTCCCAGCACAAGCGGCATTAAAAATGGTATCTTGAAGAAAAACATGAGCGGCACCAAGGCTATAATAATGCCGGTTCCCGGCTTAAAGCCGTAATAGAGCACAAATACCATGATACCGAAGGCAGCTGCCGCAGCAGCCATCACCGGTGATACTGCAAACATATTGCCTACAACATAAGCTCCTGCTACTGCTGATATAAATCCCCACGGAAACAGCATGCAGACCACTGAAGCCCCAAGTATAACCGCAGGCTTTGCCAGCATAGACTCATAGCCCATTCCCTTTTCAATTGATATGAGCATCACAAATGCCAGCAATAGCTTCAGAACCGGTCTTAAAAATGCTCCGTATCTGGCATATACCGCTCTAAATGTATCTCTTATAATAAGCAGACCGTTCAAACCTGTTACTCCTTGTAATTAAAGCGCTTAGCAAGACGCTTGAGCATGGAATTATAATATAGTATGCCCTTTTGTGCCTTCTTATAGCGCCTATTGTATATCAAGGCTGAAAGTACAAGATACAGTACAAGGCCTATGAGATATATGAAGATATAATCCGTCAATGTCTTCATTATACCCTCTGTGTTGACATTATAAAATATAACGTCTGAATCGAGCAGCACTATCATGCCGAATATCAGTCCAACTCCTATGGTATAACGAAGAGCAGACAGCATGAGATGCCAGATTATATAATCATAGCCAAAATATTTATCTATCTTGAATATATCCTCATGATGACTCTTGTACATGGCTATCGTCGTCATGAGGCGCACCTTATTCCTGTTGACCATTACTTATATTTCAATAATAAAGCCTAAGCTTGCAGCTGCCGGAACATAAACCGACAGCTGCAAGCGGATTTAATCTTAATTAGTTGTTGCTTACGCTCATGCCTGGAGTTGCATGAAGTGTAACATCGTGATATCCGCCCTCTACTATGCTGGTAGCAGATACAACGGTAAGCTTGGCATCTCTCTGGAGATCCGGAATAGTGATAACTCCGCAGTTGCACATAGTTGACTTAACCTTGTAAAGTGACTTCTCTACATTGTCATGGAGTGAGCCTGCATAAGTAACGTAGGAATCAACACCCTCCTCGAATGCAAGAGTGTTCTTGCCGCCGAGGTCATATCTCTGCCAGTTACGTGCTCTGTTAGAGCCCTCGCCCCAGTACTCCTTAACATACTGTCCGTTAACCATGAGCTTATTGGTCGGTGACTCGTCAAATCTTGCGAAATATCTGCCGAGCATCAGGAAGTCTGCACCCATAGCAAGTGCAAGTGTCATGTGATAATCATGAACTATACCGCCGTCTGAGCAAATCGGAACATAGATGCCGGTCTCCTCATAGTACTTATCTCTTGCAGCTGCAACATCGATAAGCGCTGTAGCCTGTCCGCGTCCGATACCCTTGGTCTCTCTGGTTATACAGATAGAGCCTCCTCCGATACCTACCTTAACAAAGTCTGCACCTGCCTCAGCAAGGAAACGGAAGCCGTCAGCATCAACAACATTACCTGCCCCGATCTTAACCTTATCTCCGTACTCAGCTCTGACATAATCAAGTACCTTCTTCTGCCATATGCTGTAGCCCTCTGAAGAGTCAATACACAATACATCAGCACCTGCATCAACCAGAGCCGGGATACGATCCATATAGTCTCTTGAGTTGATACCTGCTCCTACCATATAGCGTTTCTCAGAGTCCATCATGCTTAACGGATACTCCTTATGCTCTGCATAGTCCTTGCGGAATACAAAGTACATAAGATGGTCATTGTCATCAACAACCGGAAGTGAATTAAGCTTATAATCCCAGATTATATCATTTGCTTCCTTAAGTGTGGTTGTGGTATTGCCTGTTACAAGCTTAGCTCTCGGAGTCATAAAATCAGCAACCTTGGTATCCATATCCATACGTGATACACGATAGTCTCTGCTTGAAACGATGCCGAGAAGCTTGCCGTTAGGCTCTGCATTTTCAGTAATAGCTACTGTAGAGAAGCCGGTTTTTTCCTTAAGCTCCAATACATCTCTGAGTGTGTTGTCCGGAGTAAGATTAGCCTTACTTACAACGAAGCCTGCCTTTCTCTTCTTAACCTTCCTTACCATCTCGGCCTCATCAGCTATACTCTGAGAACCATAGATAAAGGAAATGCCGCCCTCTCTTGCAAGTGCAACTGCCAGATTGTTATCTGAAACAGACTGCATAATAGCAGATACCATAGGAATGTTGAGCTCTATCGGACACTCCTCCTGACCCTTCCTGTACTTAACAAGAGGTGTCTTGAGTGATACCCTGTCCGGTATGCACTCCTCGGATGTATATCCCGGAACTAACAAATACTCACTGAAGGTTCTTGAAGGTTCTTCGTAATAAAAAGCCATTGTTTCTCCTTTTTCATCATAAACACCAGCCAGTTTATCGGCGGTACCACATCCTATAAAAGTGACGGATTGCTGCGCGCTTAAAGCGCTCCCGCAATCCTTACATGCAAGCATGCAGTCTGCTTTTGCATCCGTCAACACTTTTATGGTATTCTATCACAAAACTAAATCAAATTATATATTCTTTTCGTAAGCCTGCTTTACTGCCAGTGCCAGCTGATCTGCGCAGGAGGTGTTTTTGTAGCCGCAGGTGTTTCCTGCAAGCTTGGACTCAATATAGTCCACACTCATGCCGTCTACAAGCTTTGATATAGCCTTGAGATTGCCGTTGCAGCCTCCTGTAAATGCAACATTGCTGACCTTATCACCATCCAAGTCAAAATCTATAAGCATTGAACAGACGCCCTTGGTCTTATATTGATAATGTGCCACAGCACTAACTCCTTTCCGGATATACCACAAAATCACTTCATAATAACAACCATGCCTGTGAATTCGCAGGCGCCGCATAGTATAAAAGTGACGGATTGCTGCGCGCTAACGTGCTCTCGCAATCCGTCAACACTTTTAGAATAACTATTATATAAGCTATCAACTTACAATCAAGCCTTAAAATACTTAACTGCAGCACGGAACATGCCGATATCATAGCTGCCCGGTACATTCTTATAGAGACCGTCTCCTATACGCTCTGAGTGACCCATCTTACCAAAGACTCTGCCATCCGGTGAGCATATACCCTCAATCGCATACATTGAATTGTTCGGATTGAAATGTATATCTGAGGTCGGAGCTCCGTCAAGATCTACATACTGTGTTGCTATCTGACCGTTAGCTATAAGCTTCTGTATAAGCTCCTCGCTTGCGATAAAACGACCCTCTCCGTGTGAGATTGCTACATTGTAGATATCTCCCACCTTAGTCTCACTAAGCCATGGTGACTTATCGGAAGCAATACGTGTACGTACTATACGTGACTGATGGCGTCCTATTGTATTGAAGGTAAGTGTAGGACAGCTCTCATCTGTATCTATAATTTTACCGTAAGGCACAAGACCTAACTTAATCAGAGCCTGGAAGCCGTTACATATACCACACATAAGGCCTCCGCGTACATCAAGCATATCTGTTACGGCATCCTTAATCAGACCATTTCTGAAGAATGAGGTTATAAACTTACCGCTTCCGTCAGGCTCATCACCGCCGGAGAAGCCTCCCGGTATAAATATCATCTGAGCCTGTCTTATCTTATCTGCAAATGCATTAACACTCTCTGTTACAGCCTCTGCCGTAAGATTCTTGATAACGAATATCTCTGCCTCGGCGCCTGAGTCATTTACAAGCTTAGCAGAATCATACTCGCAGTTGTTGCCTGGGAAAACCGGTATCAAAACCTTAGGCTTTGCAACAGCAATATTAGGCTTTACTATACTGTCTGCATGGAAGCTTAATGCCTCATAATGCTTATCACCCTGATCTATATTACAGGTAAATACTGACTCAAGCTTATCCTCGTAAACCTTGAGCAGCTCATCAAGACTTATGTTCTCTTCCTTATAGCTTATAACAGGCTCTGCCTTGGTCTCTCCTACAACAGTAATATCATAATCAGCCGAAGCCTCAGGCAAGCTGCCGTCTGCGAGTTCTAAAAGGAAGGTATTATACTTCTTGCCAAATATATCTCCCTTGCTCAAGGCTTCATCAAAGCTAAAGCCAAGCTTGTTGCCGAAGGCCATCTTCATAACAGCCTCAGCTATGCCTCCCATACCCGGAGTATATGCAGATACTGCCTTGCCGCCTCTAAGTAAGCTTGTTACAAGACCAAATACCTTGATAAGTGACTCATGCTTTGGAAGTCCGTCCTCGCCGTACTTCGGTGATATGCGTATAAGCTTGTGTCCTGCAGCCTTAAACTCAGGAGAAACTATATCCTTGGTACATTCTGTTGTTACCGCAAAGGAGCAAAGTGTAGGCGGAACATGTATATCCTCAAAGCTTCCTGACATGGAATCCTTGCCGCCTATGGCAGCGCAGCCATACTCTGTCTGTGCTCTGAAGGCTCCAAGCAATGCTGCAAATGGCTTGCCCCATTTCTCCGGATCCTTTCCAAGCTTCTCAAAATACTCCTGGAAGGTCAGATATATATCCTTAAACTCCGCACCTGTTGCAATAAGCTTGCAGATTGAATCTGTCACAGCATAGTAGGCTCCGTGATAAGGACTTTGCTCTGTAATAAACGGATCGTAGCCCCATGACATAAGTGAACAGCTGTCTGTATGCTTCTTCTCAACAGATATCTTGTTGACCATGGCCTGTATAGGGGTAAGCTGATATCTTCCTCCGAAAGGCATAAGCACGGTGCCTGCTCCTATAGTTGAATCAAAGCGCTCTGACAAGCCTCTCTTGGAGCAGCAGTTAAGGTCAGAGGCGACATTTTTAAGGCTTTCTGTAAATGCAGCCTTATCCAAACTCTCATCTGCCTTTAGGCAGCTTTCGCTGCAGGAAGCAGCATGAACCTCAATATGCTTAGGTGCTCCGTTAGTATCAAGGAAGGCACGGCTGATATCAACTATCTTAGTGTCATTCCAGCTCATGGTAAGTCTCGGCTCTGCCTTAACTACAGCTACCTTGCATGCCTGCAGATTCTCAGATGCAGCTATCTCCATGAAGCGCTCAACATCCTCAGGTGCTACAACTACAGCCATACGCTCCTGAGATTCACTTATTGCAAGCTCAGTGCCGTCAAGACCCTCATATTTCTTAGGGACAGCATTAAGATCTATATCAAGACCGTCTGCAAGCTCACCTATCGCAACAGACACTCCGCCTGCGCCAAAGTCATTACAGCGCTTAATGAGACGGGCCGCCTCCTCATTACGGAAAAGTCTCTGAAGTTTTCTTTCCTCGGGTGCATTTCCCTTTTGAACCTCTGCTCCGCAGTTCTCAACCGAATGCGCATTGTGAGCCTTAGATGAGCCTGTTGCTCCTCCTATGCCGTCACGTCCTGTGCTTCCTCCAAGATATATAACCACGTCTCCCGGAGCAGGTCTCTCGCGGCGAACATTTGCTGCAGGAGCAGCTGCAATAACTGCACCAATCTCCATACGCTTAGCCTCGTAGCCAGGATGATATATCTCCTCAACTATGCCTGTAGCAAGTCCTATCTGGTTGCCGTATGAAGAATATCCGTTGGCAGCTGTGGTAACAATCTTACGCTGCGGAAGCTTGCCCTGTATGGTTTCGCTTACAGGTTTGAGCGGATCAGCTGCACCGGTAACTCTCATGGCAGCATATACATATGAACGTCCTGAGAGCGGATCTCTGATAGCGCCTCCTATACAGGTTGCTGCTCCACCAAAAGGCTCAATCTCTGTAGGATGGTTATGTGTCTCGTTTTTAAAGAGAAGGAGCCATGGCTCTGTAACACCATCAACATCTATATTAATCTTGACAGTGCAGGCATTGATTTCCTCTGATTCATCCAGCTTATCAAGTCTGCCGTCCGCCTTAAGTACCTTGGCTGCGAGTGTACCCATGTCCATAAGAGTAACCGGCTTGGTGCGGTGAAGTGCCTTGCGGTGTTCTAGATAATCCTCATAGCTCTTCTGCAGGAGCTCATCCTCAAAGGTAACCTTATCTATAATAGTGTTAAAGGTTGTATGACGGCAGTGATCCGACCAATAGGTATCTATCATCTTGATCTCCGTGATAGTCGGCTCACGATGCTCCTCCTCAGCAAAATATTTCTGGCAGAAGCTGATGTCATCTATATCCATAGCAAGCCCATTGTCAGCTATAAAATGCTCCAGTTCCTCACGGCTTAACCTGCAGAAGCCGTCAAGTGTCTTAACTGTAGTAGGGATAGCATAATCAACCTTCAGAGTTTTGGGAAGCTCAAAGGAGGCCTCTCTTGCCTCTACAGGGTTTATAACATAATGCTTGATAGCCGCAATATCAGAATCACTAAGCTTACCGTAGAGTGCATAAACCTTAGCTGAACGGATGAGAGGTCTCTCCTTCTGTGAGATAAGCTGTATACACTGTGCGGCAGAATCTGCTCTCTGATCAAACTGACCCGGCAGATACTCGACAGCAAAGCTTACCGCATCACAAACATCTATCTCCTTGTATGCAGTATCAACCTGCGGCTCTGAAAATACAGTCTTAACTGCATAATCAAAAAGCTCCTCGTCAATATTTTCAGCATCATATCTGTTGAAAATGCGTACTGCCTCAAGTCCCTTAATCTCAAGAATGTTCCTTGCCTCACTAAGGAGTGATGCAGCCTCATGCGCATATTCCTTATGCTTCTCTACAAATATTCGAAATACCATGTATGCTCCTTTTGATGCTCACAAGAGTAGTTAATCTTAAATAGTCTTAGGTTTAGTATAGTGCCTTAGTTATTAAACAGCACCACACTTACAGCAACATCAGCATAACTATGTAAATGCTGTTGTTAATGTTTAATCAGTTAAGGGCCTTTAAGGCTCTCTGACCTATATCATGTCTGTAATACTTGTTGGCAAAATCTACCTTGTCAACTATCTTGTAGGCCTCTGCTATAGCCTCCTTGAGATTATCAGCTACTGCTGTGCAGCCTAAAACTCTGCCTCCGTTTGTTACAAGCCTGCCGTCAGCATCAAGCTTAGCTCCTGCAACATAGACCTTGTCTGCCACCTCTGCCGGTATAGTAAGCTCTAAGCCCTTATCATAGGACTTAGGATATCCTTCGGATGCGGCAATAACGCAGCAGGCAGACTTTTCACTAAACTTAACCTCAATATCCGCTAAGCGTTCCTCGCTTACAGCCTGCATGACGCTTAACAAATCTGTCTCTAAAAGCGGCAGTACCACCTGTGTCTCCGGATCACCAAAGCGGCAGTTATACTCTATAACCTTAGGTCCCTTAGCCGTAAGCATAAGTCCAAAGTACAGGCAGCCCTTAAAGGTACGTCCCTCCTTATTCATAGCCTCTATGGTCGGCAGGAATATGGTCTCCATGCATTCCTTAGCTATATCATCAGTATAATAAGGGTTAGGAGCGATAGTGCCCATGCCTCCTGTGTTAAGTCCGGTGTCATTATCCCCTGCCCTCTTATGATCCATTGAAGAAATCATAGGCACAAGCGTCTTGCCGTCTGTAAATGAAAGCACCGATACCTCCGGTCCTTCCAGAAATTCCTCAATAACTATATGGTCTCCGCTTGCTCCGAATACCTTGTTCTGCATCATATCAATGATTGCAGCCTTGGCTTCATTTTTAGTCTGTGCTATGACAACGCCCTTGCCGAGAGCAAGTCCGTCAGCCTTGATAACCACAGGAATAGGAGCAGTCTCAATATAATCAAGAGCAGCATCCATATCGTCAAATACCTCATAGGCTGCTGTCGGAATGTTGTACTTCTTCATAAGCTCCTTAGAGAAAACCTTAGAGCCCTCAATTATTGCAGCATTGGCTCTGGGGCCGAAGCATGGTATGCCTATAGCCTCTAAGCTGTCAACACAGCCGAGCACTAACGGATCATCAGGTGCAACAACAGCATAATCTATTGCATGTGCTGCTGCAAATTCGACTATTTTTTCTATATCCTTGGCTCCGATATCAACGCAGGCAGCATCAGCTGCTATGCCGCCGTTACCCGGCAGTGCATAAAGCTCTGATATAGACTTATTTTCCTTAAGCTTCTTGATGATGGCGTGCTCTCTTCCGCCGCCTCCTACAACAAGTATATTCATCTGATTCTCCTTATATGCGGATACTATGTTAACTATGCTGTGCTTTTTATGTTTCAGCCGCTTAACGGCAAGATATCATATAGTTTCATTTAGATAATCTAAGTATGCGGTGCCTGCTAAAAACGCAGGCATAATCATTTAATGCTTTAGTGATGGAACAGTCTCATGCCGGTAAATGCAAGCACCATGCCGTACTTATCAGCAGTTGCTATGACATTGTCATCTCTGATTGAACCGCCTGGCTCAGCAATATAGCTTACACCTGATTTATGTGCCCTCTCAACATTATCGCCAAACGGGAAGAATGCATCTGAGCCCACAGTAACGCCGGTCTGGGCAGCAACCCAGGCCTTACGTTCCTCTGCTGTCAGCGGCTCTGGTTTCTCCTTAAATCTCAGCTGCCATTCTCCGTCTCTAAGTACATCCTCATACTCATCAGAGGTATATACATCTATGGCATTATCTCTGTCGGGACGTCTGATTCCGTCAATAAACTTTAGTCCGAGTACCTTCGGATGCTGTCTTATATACCAATTGTCAGCCTTGCTTCCTGCAAGTCTTGTGCAATGTATGCGGCTCTGCTGACCTGCTCCAACACCTATAGCCTGTCCGTCCTTAACATATACTACAGAATTGGACTGAGTATATTTAAGAGTAATCATCGCAACTATCATATCTGTTACAGCTTCCTTAGGAAGCTCCTTGTTTTGAGATACGATATTACCAAACAAGCTCTCATCAATCTTAAAGTTATTGTGTCCCTGCTCAAAGGTTACGCCAAATACATCCTTTAGCTCGGCTGCAGCCGGCATAAAAGTCGGATCAACCTTGATGATATTGTAATTGCCCTTCTTCTTGGACTTAAGTATCTCGAGTGCCTCAGCTGTATAGTCCGGAGCTATGATGCCGTCTGATACCTCCTCCTTAAGATAGATAGCTGTTGCCTCATCACAGGTATCACTTAATGCAGCCCAGTCTCCGTAGGAGCAAAGTCTGTCAGCACCTCTGGCCCTAATATAAGCACAGGCAATAGGACTAAGCTTGGCATCAGGCTCTACGAAATATATAGCCTTGTCAGTATCAGAGAGCTCCTTGCCTACAGCCGCACCTGCCGGTGATACATGTTTAAATGAAGCAGCTGCCGGAAGTCCTGTTGCCTCCTTCAATTCACGAACAAGCTGCCATGAGTTAAATGCATCAAGGAAATTAATATATCCCGGTCTGCCGTTAAGCACCTCTATAGGCAGCTCACTGCCGTCCTTCATATATATCCTTGCAGGCTTCTGATTGGGATTACATCCGTATTTAAGCTCTAATTCCTTCATCCAACATTCCTCTCTTAATGTTTACGCAATATGCATCATGCGTTATTCGTGTGCATTAATTACAGCCTGCTCGTATGAGCCATCCTCTATATCCGTATAACGAACAAACAGAGAGATCCTGTTATCTGCATTGAGACTGCCCCAAAGTGTATCGACAAACTCATCCATATCGTCGCAGGTTGCAATTCTCTCAGGTTCCCCTGTAAATGTCGGAATAGGTGTTCCGTCTGTTACATAGGTATGGATAAAGTGGCCGAGTCCTGCAAGCGGAGGATACTCAAAAAACTGTCTCACACAGGCACTTCCTTCAGGATCTGCGGACTTAAGTATGGAGAGCTTATAAGCTCCGTCCGCCTCCTGTAAGCCTGAGATGCGCGGTGTCCAGTTTGGGCCATCCGGCTCAAACTCGCGAGTGCGAAGCGTATCTTCAAAGCTCTGTCCCTGCTTCATGCCATTATAGACCGTATCCGTCTGGTCCCCATTAGTCACTATAAGCTTATCCTCAAGCTCTCTTACCGGGTGATATATGATAAGGCTCGGATCCTCCAACAATGAAGGATCATAAGCCTTAGTACTGATTCCGTCTTCTTCTGTCTCAAATATACGATTGCGGCTGTTAGAGCTTCTGCCCATGATGAAATAAGCAGCCACCTTCTTGGTTCCGTCCGGTGTAATGCCAAGTATAATTCCTCTGCCAGGATACGTGTTGTTCTTAAGCTTATCCGCTATAGAGCCAATCTCATATACGTTCATAGCCTGTTTCCTTTCTCAAGTCACTGCCGCATTTTCTTCATGTAAATGCATATCCGGTGCACATACACTGTCGCTTAATATACCTGTGCATTGCTCTGCACTGTTGTTCCTCGGCAGTTTAAGTCAAATCAATAAAGCTGCAGAGCTAAAATTAACTGCGTTCTTTAAGCAGCTTCATTGCAACGGCTTCAGCTGCGCGCGGAAGTATCTTCCACTCTGCCTGCTCCATAACTCGTCTCTGCAGCAGCTCCGGTGTATCTCCCTTATGCACTGCAACAGCCTTCTGCATGATAATCTCACCGCCGTCCGGAATCTCATTAAGATAATGAACCGTAGCGCCGGTGACCTTAACACCATAGCTAAGTGCCGCCTCATGCACATGCAGACCATAGTAGCCCTTGCCGCAAAATGACGGTATAAGTGACGGATGTATATTGATAATGCGTCCTGCGTATTTATCGGTAAAGTCCTTGCTTAGTATACTCATAAAGCCAGCAAGCACTATCATCTCTATGCCGTTATCCTCAAGAGTCTCGATAAGCTTAGACTCAAAGGCCTTAGCACCTCCAAGCTCCTTAGCTGTAAATGCCTCAGACTTGATGCCTGCCTTTGAAGCACGTTCAAGTGCATAGGCATTTTTATTATTGGATACAACCAGCCTTATACTGCCGTGCTTAATGATACCGGCTCCTTCGGCATCTATAAGCGCCTGCAGGTTGGTTCCGCCGCCTGACACAAGCACAGCAATACGTATAGGTTCATTTTCATCATGCCTTGTCATCTGTCAGCTCCTGAATGTAATCTTATCATCACTGTCTGATTCGGCAATCTCACCGATAACATAAGCTGTCTCTCCTGCCTCCTTGAGAGCCTTGATGCAGGCATCTGCAGTCTCCGGTGACACAACTATGCTCATGCCGACACCCATGTTATAGGTATTGAACATATCACGCTCATCAATGCCGCCCTCCTTCTGAAGGAGCTTGAAGATAGGGGGAATCACAATAGACTGCTTGGATATAACAGCTTTTAGTCCGTCCGGAATGGATCTCGGGATATTCTCATAGAAGCCGCCGCCGGTAATGTGGCTGATACCATGTATATCAGATGACTCAAGTGCCTTAAGTACCGGCTTAACATATATCTTGGTTGGAGTAAGAAGTGTCTCTCCTAGTGTTGTGCCAAGCTCATCGTAGTGCTTATTAAGATCTGCATGCTCTATATCGAACACCTTGCGCACCAATGAATAGCCATTAGAATGTATACCGCTTGAAGCAAGAGCAACTATAACATCTCCTGCCTTCATCTTGTTTTTATCAATGATAGCCTTCTTATCTACTATACCAACAGTAAAGCCTGCAAGGTCATAGTCATCGGCTGCCATAGTACCCGGATGCTCTGCGGTCTCTCCGCCTATAAGAGCACAGCCTGACTGAACACAGCCCTCAGCCACACCTGATACAAGCTCTGCAACCTTAACCGGGTCATTCTTGCCTATAGCTATATAATCAAGGAAGAATATAGGCTTTGCGCCTACACAGATAACATCATTAACACACATGGCAACACAGTCTATACCGACAGTATCATGCTTATCCATGAGCTGTGCTATCCTCTGCTTGGTTCCTACTCCGTCAGTACCTGATACCAGCACCGGCTCACTCATACCGGAAATATTAGGCATAAACAGTCCGCCGAATCCTCCGATATCCGATACAACACCATCAATGATTGTTCTGTCGACATGCTTCTTCATGAGCTTTACGCCCTCGTATCCGGCCTCAATATTGACACCTGCCGCAGCATAGGCTGCTGAATGAGAATTGTTCATGACTTTTCCTTCTTTCCGGTTGTTTTACACTAGATTATGTCTGCGAATGCGCAGGCACAGATGTTAACTTTAAGAATATCTTGTTTAGATTTATCCTTGATTGTACCAAATTAGTGCTTTTGCTTCAATCTCAATGTACAAATTCTGCAAAAGATTTATGTACAAATATCACAATTGATTACTGCTTTGATTATGCATTATTACATAGTTCCTGGAATCAAAACATTACTTTTGTTCATATTATAATACCAAGATCAACATAGTGCTATGTCTATACACATAAGCAATGCTTATGCAGCCATAAATTCAGCCGCCCCATTAGGAGCGGCTGCAGATAATCATTAATATTCAGATGTTCATTAATTCTGTAAAATCCCGTCTGAGCCGATATAATAGCGTTTGCCGCCATCCTCAATCCATCCGGTCAACATTGCTCCGTCACTTCCAAGATAATACCACTTATCATTATCCTTAAGCCAGCCTGTGCGCATGCTGCCGTCAGCATCAAGGAAGTACCATATATCCTTATCCTTAAACCAGCCTGTAAGCATCTCTCCGTCACGATCGAGATAGTACCACCTGCCGTTATCCTGTAGCCAACCGGTGTACATGTCCTTATCATCGTCAAAATAGTACCAACGTACCGCATTATCATGGTATATCAGGTTCCATCCCTTAGCATAGCCACCGTTGGATAAAGCATAATGCCATGTACCATCGCTTTCGTGCTGCCAACTGCCGTTAACCACACCATTAATTCCGGAACCGGCATTTTCTTTGTTTACAACACGTCCGGACGAATTTCTCACTGACTTATTGCCGTTATATATAGCATTATCGTCTACAGAATCATCATCTCCTATGCCATCCTTCTCATCGTCTTTGCTTCCTGCTCCATCGGACTCATCTTCACTATCACCATCTCCCTGCGGGGAGGTGTCCACTTTGTAGTTTAATTCCAATAATGCGCAGCCGCAGCCCGAAGTTATCTCAGTATCCTTATTTATATCATACACAAATATAGCTGCACTCTGGTCGTTATCCTTAGTCTTCACTACCTCATATTGCGTATAATTTTCAGTTTCATTTTTAACCTTTAAAGCAGCTGTTGCCTCAATAGAATAACGACTATTATCGTATGCCACATTGATAAGGTGCCCTAATGGCAATGTATCATATTCCTTAATCTGAGCATTATTGTGAGCAAAGGTCACCTTTATTTCATCACTGCTTATATCCGTAAAGTAATGCTGCACTCTCACCTTCGCCTGCTTGCCGTCAGAGCTTACTTCATTTAATTCGTCATATACAGTATGATGGCTGAATGTAAATACAGTACCATCAGTAAACCTCGCATTATAGTCATCCGCAAGCCTAATCGTTATTTCCGATGTATATAAAACACCTGTCTTCAGTTCATCCGTTTTCTTAAGCTTAACCCATTTCTTCTTAGCGTCGTCATACTGTTCCCAGTTGCCTACGGAATAGCTTACATTGCCCTTTTCTTTGCCTCCGTAGCTGCTAAATGCGTACGTATTCAGATATTTCTCAAGCCTCTGAGACAAATCCTTAACTGTTTTGTGCTTTTTTGCGGCATTAACTGTATATCCATCTGCACTTCTGGCAAAGCCTGTCATCTCCACAAGGAGCTCACCTATCTTATAATCATCCGCATCAGCCTCTGCTCTATCCGTGACCTTAACAAATGTCGTCTTATATTTAGCAGCTCCGTCATCATATCTGCAGCTTATCTTCAGCGCATAATATCCCTTCTCAAGATCTGAAACATCCCAGCTATCAGTATAAGTGCTGCTTAGTACACTGTTATTATCGGTAAATGTATCCTTGGCATAATTTCCGTAAACCGGGCGTATGTCATTAAATATGTTGACAGAATTTTCACTGGTGAATTCCAACTCAACACCTGATTTATCGACCGGCAATCCGTCCGTATCCACGTAATATCCAGCCTTAGTTACTTCTGTCTCGTCTCCAAGCCAACATGCTTCAGCACTAAGCACACAAGCTGCGCTGCCTTCTTTATCAGTCGGTTCCGTATCAAAGGCAACTCTTATCGGAACAATCTGCGAAGCCTTAACAGCATCAAGTACCTTGCTCACAATGGCAGGACTTTTTACTGCAAATGCATCCGTGTCCGGTGCCGAAGCAGCCGCCTCACCACCTTTAGATGTTGTAAATGTCTCAAAAGCAAAGTATTTAGAGCTGTAATCATCACATCCGAATGCCTTGATAATATACTTGCCTCCGTCAGTGAGCTTATCGTAAAGTTCACTTCCGTCAAATTTAAGCGTGATGTCTGCCTCACATCCTGCGTATATAGTCCAGATTTTGTCTGCAGTCATTACATCGTTTTCATTTTTATTTATTATATAATCTTTGCTCTTGCTGTTCGGAGCAATACCTGAAGACTGCTTATAAGCAACAAACTCAAGCTCAATGTCAGTATCGGCATAGTTATTAACATTAAGATTGATGGTAACCTTATCATTAACAACCTTTACATTCTTATCACCTATGACCTCCATGCTAAATAAAGGCGGATAATATTCGGTACTGTCATAGGTGAAAAGCACCACCTTACTGCCTGCCGGCGTTACTGTAGGCTCTGACTCATATCCCGCAGACTTAACATATGCAGCAAGCTCCGCCATAGTAACTTTATAATCCCCATCCGTATCAGCATTAAATATATTGTAATCATCATTATTGCGGTCATGTCCTAACCCGCCTTCGATTGCAGTAAGCAATTCGCTGCCGTTTTCATTACTGCTCCAAGCCATCTCATAAGGTGAGGCTTCGGCAAATATAAAATACTTTGGTGCATTACCGGTACCAGTGGTTACCGATGCTGCACTCACTTCCTTGTTAACTGTGTCAACAGATGCGACATTTGCCTTAGTATCCTTGTCAGTTTCATCATGTTTTGCTGTCACAGCCTTGGCTGACTTAAAGTCACTGACAAGATCTGATGCGAACTTATCTGACTGCGACTGTGCCTGTTCTATAAGCGCAGTCGCATCCGTCACTGCAAATTCGTCATCATCACCTGCTATAGGCATAATCATGGCACCCGAATAACAACAAAACAGTGTCACCATTACATTGCCATGCAAGACTCCAGTATGGCTCTTAAGTTCTGCCGCGCTAATGTTGCTGTCACCTCCGATACCGAGAAATGACGTGCCGTCATTGTTATAGCCGCCGTGTCCGGTGTAAGCTATAACAGTTAACGACTCATCACTTTGGTTCTTAGCGGTCTTATCAATCCAATCCCAAATCCTCTCCTTGTTTTCAGCGTTCTGTTCATTATTATCGTCGCAGTACATAATTGTGATGTCATCATCAGCACAGTCCTTAAACTCATTAGTCTGCCGAAGTGTTGCAGCAAGTGCTTCGGCATCAGCCTTAGTTGATTTCACTATGTTCGCTGATTCAGATACTATAATCAGCGCACGATACTTAGGCTCTGCCTTAGAGTCAGTTCCGGCATTGAGTGCAGCAGTATTGGACAATGTATCATCCGAATTAATCTGATAATCCTCAAACTCCGTCGGTGTGGCAGTTGAATTCACATCAGTGTTATTCTTTTCATTTACATCCTCTTTATCAGACTCAGGAGTCTTTTCAAGTTCAGTTGGCGTTTTAACCTTGCCATTAGACGCAGCAAGGGAAACTAAGCCGTTTGAACTGTACTTAATGCATGGAACAGCAATTAACCCTATACTAAGTACCAATGCTGTAAGTGTTCGTAAAAATCTGCTGGTTTTGTCCTTACTCATAGCTAATCTCCCTTCTTGCTCTACCATATTCCTCTGTCAATAAAAAGTACAAATAAAAAAATCGTAATCTTTATAACTTTGAGGCTATATCAGCGTCCTTCGCAAGAACCTTATCTGCATCTGCCTTACGCTTAGCATCGAGCTTTGTCTGAAGACCAGTATCCTCTACTGCGATTATCTGAGCAGCAAGCAGAGCCGCATTGCCGCCTGCATTGACAGCAACGGCAGCAACAGGGATACCTGTTGGCATCTGAACGGTTGAGAGGAGTGCATCCATTCCGTCAAAAACAGGTCCCTTGCATGGTATGCCTATAACCGGAAGTGTTGTGTTGGCTGCAATAGCACCTGCAAGATGTGCTGCCATGCCTGCTGCCGCTATGATAACGCCAAAGCCGTTTGCCCTTGCATTAAGAGCAAAATCTCTGGCCTCTACAGGTGTTCTGTGTGCAGAATATATATGCACCTCGTATGGTACCTCAAGGCTCTTGAGGATATCTACCGCCTTCTCAATTACCGGCAGATCACTGTCACTGCCCATTACTATTCCGACCTTTTTCATATAAACCTCCTTAGTTTCTCAACAAAATTCACTTATTGTAACGTTTAAATTTGTCACCTAATCAGCTTAATTCTGATTGTTCATCAGTATCGCATAGGACTGACCTGTCCATGCACCGTCTGCACCCACGTAGTATCCGTCAGGTGTGCGGGTTGAGTACAGCATATAGCCTAACGGTCCTCCGTTTACAGTGCTGAAATAATACCACTTGCCGCCGATATAATGCCAGCCGGTTACCATGTGTCCGAGCATGTTGTCACTAAGCTCCCACAGATAGTACCACTTGCCGTCTGCATCCTTATACCAGCCGGTTACCATATTGCCTTCGGCATCGAACCTGAACCAGTTATATTGCTCCTGCGTGCCTGTTGCATACGGGTTGTAGATGTAAGCCCACTCAGATGCATAGCTTCTGCCGTTTGCTGTAAATGCCCACTTGCCGTTTGCCTGCAGGGTCCAGGTGCCTCTTACAGCTCCTCTCATCGGTGAACCGTAGCTTGCAAGAGCCTCTGAGCCTCTGTTTCTGGCCCCGGTGTAGCTCCTGTTATCGGTATTATCGCTTCCCTTAACAGTTAATTCGATATCAGTGCTTACTCCAAGCTGCGGATAGTAAACCGTTATGGTGCACTTGCCGCCCTTAAGTGCGTGGAGTACTCCGCTCTCATCTACATAGCCTACTGTAGGATCTGATGAGCTGAAGCTTGGATTATCTATAGCCGAATTCCACGGAATCAGGTCTATAGTAAGCTGCTTCATATCTCCTTGATTAAGAGTGAGCTTATCTATACCGTCATTAACCACGCAGAACACAGGTCTGTTGGGCATGAAGCTTGGGTATACAGAGTCAAGCACATCATCATCCTCATCATCCTCATTTTCGCACATTGCTGCGACCATAAGGTTAATGTATCCTAGCGAGTCAAAGATATCTATTGTTGGCTTAAAGCTAAATTCAATATTCTTAGACTCACCGGACTTAAGCACTCCTATGTACTGCTGCTGAAGCTCCTTATCACTGGTGTTGCGATGATCAAAGAGTCTTACGGTGACAGCCTTACTGTCTGCATTACCGATATTGGCAATTGTTGCAGTGACGTTAAGCTTCTCTCCGTCAAAGCTTATGTCCTTCTCGGTGAATTTAACCTTAGCCTTAACAGGTATCGCAACATAGGTTACAGATTGCTGAGTATAGCCTCCCTCACCTGTAGTTATACGCAGGTAGCATCCTGTAAGATCTCTGTCAGGAACCTGCCAGTTAGCTGAGATAAATTGCTTTTCTCCGGCCTTGATTATAGCCTCGCTGTCTGTAACTGAGTATACATTTTCCTTGATAACAGTTTCCTTGTCTGCATCAACGATATCAATGCTGACATCATAGCCTTGCTCTGTATCAAAGAGACCGCTGTTCTCGATATCGAAGCTTACTGTAGCATCCTGACCCTTCACAAAGCTTGATGAGAAATACTCACTTCCGCTGTCTACTCTGATTGATCCGCCCGGCTCGAAGTAATAGTACATAAGGGTATTGTTATTGCTTGCTTCGTTAACCGGATTGCCTTCACTATCCTTACCTACCTTGAACAGGTTTGCTACCGCATACATATTCTTGCCTGAATCCATGCACACATCAAACTCATCAAGGTAATCATCCGGATTATCGTCATAGGTAATCATCGCAGGCTTGGTGAAACCGCTCTCATCCAGAGTATCAGTATTGCCGCTGTCCTTAGTATTATCTCCCGAAGGCTGCTTTAATCTCATGCCGTAAAGCTCTGTTCCGATATGAGTAGGATTACCACATGCACTCGTATACAGTACATAGATGTCGGTACCATCATAAGCCAGCTTATACTCGCCCATGCCGGTTGAGCCGCTGTATTGAGTGATATCTATCACGCTGCGCTGAATATCATCATTTGACAGCTTACCAAATGCGAGGCTATTGTACGAATCCTTAGTAAATTCATCAGTTTCATTAATATCTTTTATGATATTACTTAATAACTCTTCTTTCTCTTTCTTAATCTCCTTTTTCTCTTCAGCATTAAAATTATTACTATCTATATCTGCAAATTCCTCCTGATAGAGATTGGTGTAATAATTCTTAAGCATCTCAGAAATATCCTCGTACTCAGTCTCATGCCAATTATTGCCGTTACCCAGCCATCCTGTATCAGTGCCGTTCGCGCCTAATAATTTTCTCCATGTACGCGGACTTGTGCTTGCGCTGAATTCAGCACTTCCTCCGTTTAAGCTGTTCCTAAGTACCTTCAGCAGACTTGTAGTCTCCGCACTTAAGCTAATACTGTTAATGCTAAGCTTTTGGTTATTGCTCTTAGCTTCATCCTTCAGCTCTGTCGGGGTTGCCTTAGGCTTTGAATCCCTGCTTAAGTTAGTAGGAGTTTGCTTATCGACCTTAGCTTCTGCTGAAGCTTTATCTGTACTAAAAGCTTTGTCAGCAGCTACTGAGTCTGTGAGCTTAGTAGTATTGCCTCCTGTATAGAACTCACTTATGCCATTAGTGCCAAGCAGGGTCTGCAAAGTATTGCTAAGATCTACCAATACAAAGTTATGGCCATCCTCAACCCAGGTCGCATAGAGTCTTCCTCCAAACTTACTAAGCTCCGGACTTGTCTGAGATACCTCATTCGTTCTCTTTTGTATCTTACCGCTGCTGTTTACATAGCTTTCCTTGCTGCTCGATATCATTATCGGATAGTATCTCTTCTTATGCGTAACATCATATACAGCTAAGTAGATATTTCTATCCTCGCTTGTCTTAATATCGCCGTCGGTATCAATCGTATAGATTGCGGCTATGTAATCAACATCCTCCTCCTTTTTGCTGTTAAGCTGTGAGCCTGTAGCTGTGTTCTTAAGCTCCTTTAAGGTAAATGTCTGCACCTTATAATCAGTAACAAGCGGATCTTGTATCGCCTTGCCATCTTCATCATATGCAGTACTTATATAAATAAGCTGCTCCTTTGATACATTTTCACCATCAAGATCACAGGTTACATAAGCCATAGAGCTGTAGAGACTGTTAAAGTCAAGAAGCTTAAGCTCATTGCCACTTCCTCCGTCATAGGCCTTAGATACATCTCGCTTAAGATAGGTACAGTATATCTTATCTCCCTGCATTGAAAGCTTAGGATATACGTTAAAGAATCTCGCATCCTCATCGCTGCTATAGCTTACCGTATCATCCTGCAGGGTGAATGCCTCACCCATCTTGCCATTCTCGCCCTCATTAAAGTTGAAGAAGGCAGCACTTATATTGAACAGCTTATACTTATCTGTAAAGTCATCGCTCTTAGCTGCCACCTCAGACAAGCTTGTTCTGGCATCAGCCCAAACAATAAGCACTCTATCATCATCTACCTTAAGCACATCCGGTGTAGTATCAAAGGTTCCGTCATCATATACTGCTTCCGGTTCTGACCACTTATCACCAAAACCTACAGTATAGTAGAGTGTAGACTCATTGGCATTTTCCCTGGATCTGCCTAAGAATACTATAAGCTGCTTCTTGTCTCCTAATTGTATAAGCCTTGACCTTGTATGCTCTGCCGCAGGATTAAGCAATATCTTGCTGTTCTTAAGCGTCGGTATGCTTCGAAGCATGGTATCGGCATCATCTGAATCATCATAGCTTGCAAAGTTTTGGAAATCATCTGTACCAAGCCCTACGCTTCTGATACGAGCTGCATACTCATATCCTGACTCATCGTCATTTGACTCTGCTTCAGACTCATCTAAGGTAAGATACTCAGCTTCATCGTCATATGCAGCAAGGGTCTCATCTGCCTCACTCTGAGAGCTAAGCTTAGGCTTTGTAGAATTATCTATAATTCCTCCGAGGTAGGATACCTCAGTTTGATTCTCGAATTCTCCAAGTCCAAGCTGTGCTTTTACCAGATCGAATTCTATGCTTGTTGCAAGCAAATCAAAGCCTAGACCTACAGCGCACGAGATAAGGAAGCCGTAAGTATGAGGAACCTCATTTTCTTTAGCCCAGGTGCGAAGATAGTCTATATCAAGAGTTACGGCACCATACACTCTTGCTCCGAGGCAGCCGTAAACTCCGGCACCCACGGAAAACTTACCCATAAAGATTCCTTCAACACCTATCTGGAACAGCTTATCCTTAAGCTCAGTAATATTACCGGTATAGTTATTGAAATCACCATCCCTTATCGCATCCTCCATCTCCTCCGGAAATCCTGTAAATGATAATCCAGCCTGAATAGCACCCGTCAGATTAAGGTAAACAGGAACAGAGCCTACTATCCAATAGATGGTCTTATTAACTGAGACCATACCGCCTAAGGTTCCTGCTGCAGAAGCCATCAGATAGGTATCCCTCTTAGCGTCATATACAAAGGTAAACGTAAGTGTTATCCAAGCGTCACCTGATATAATCGCATTCTTAGTAAGAGACGCCTTTCTGTCAGCTGCCTGTATCTGACGTCTGTTTGCCAAAGTACCATCCATTGGATGATCCCTATCGAACTGATCCTCCGGTAAGCCCTGAGCATATTGTCGTGCAGTTTCCATTGCTGCATCTCTTGCCGCTACCTGTGCGGCAGTATCGCCCGGCATAGCCGCTGCCGCTGCCATCTGCCTGCCTGCATTTACACGCTTAATGCTTTCAGTATAATCCTTAAATACATCCAGCTTCTGACTCTGCGTAAGCGTACCCATGTTGGACAAATATGCATCAGCATTGACTGTAAGTACATACATCATATTGTCAGCACTCTTAGTCTTGGTAAATGTGACTGCACCGCTTTTGCCGCTAAGCGCCGGCTTGCCTATAATCGGAAGATCCTGATTATATTCAGGTTCATAACCAGCTTCAAAGCTCTTAGGCTTAATAAGCTCATTTTGAACACACATGATAAGGCCTGTATCCATAGTAGGATATACTACAGGAAGCTTGATATCTGAGCCTACCTGCTTAACTTCCTTATCCACAATATATGCATAGATACGGTCTCCGTTACGGAACTTCTCCAGCATCTTATCTATCTTTGCTTCAAATACACTGTTGCTTATGCTTCCATCATCATTAACCTTAGGTGCTGCCTCATAGGTTGCTGCCAGGCCTCCTGATGCTGTGTACACTAAGAATACAACCTTATCAATCTGTCTGCCGTTAGGATTGATAGCTGCCGTTAGTGTAAAGGTATCATCAAAGCAATTGACTGTATTGTCCCTGTGGTCAACCTTCTGACTGTTGAGCGGATCGTCATATTCGTAATCAACAGATACAAAATATGGTGCTGTTATCGGATAGGTTACAACAAGCTGACCCAGATTGTATGCTCCGTTAGAGAGTTCGCCCAGTATAACCTCATTTACCTGAGTGTCATTAATGCCGTTATCTATAGCAACAGTTATCCTGTCACCGACTGCACCCTTAACTCCTGTAAGGCTAAGACCGGCTGTAGACGGAACAACTCCGCTCACGGTAGACACGTAGGAAATAAGCTTTCCTGTCTTGCTGTCCTTAATTGCAGCCTGAGGTCCTCCTGTAAATGCAGTGTAGCCCACCATAGGTATATTACGATAACCTAACGCACTTGATCTGATGGTTCCGGCCTTCATTAATATCTGTCCGTTAAGAGTAAAGTCGATTATCCTTTCCTTAGGCATCTCCTCAGTGCCTATCATATAGCGGTTATCTGACTTATTCTTCTTGGCAATAAGATAGTGCTTGTTGGTGTTATAGGTCTTATCTAAAAGGATATCCGTTACCGTAGGTCTGGTAATATTATCCGATGAGCTTGCTGTGGAGTCGTCTACCAATATATCAATTGAGTAGCACTTACCAGGCTCCGGTCTCATTCTCTCATACGGATCCTTAGCCTCTGGATTGATATCAAGGAAATATCTGCCCTGAAGCTCAGGATAATCTTCAAATGCCGACTGAGGTATAACATTGTCAACATGAACCTTATCTAAGCTGTTTCTGCTGTAGGTAAGCTCTATGCAGTTGTCATTTTCCTGAATGCAAGGTCTGATGATGTAGCCCCTGACATTGCCCGGGAGCAGTACAAGCTCGTTTTTATTTCTTATGGTATTGAAGCTGTGACCTCCGTCAGTAGAAACCTCATATCCCATAACAGTATATCGACTTGATTTGGACTCAATTGAAAGATCAAGTCGGTCTCCTGCATGGTAAACAAGCTCACTGCCTTCCTTGAGCTCCTTATTCTTAAAGCTTACCCCACTGTTTGTTACAGGCTTGCCTCCGTCAAGAACCGGTGCCGTCACCTTGACCTTGGTATCAATATATTCAACTATAGGCGTAAATACCAGGTTCTGATAATAGCCCTGAGATGAAAGGCATTTTATATCGTTAATAACATCAATGCCGTTATCAGACTGCACAGTATCTATCCAGTCGATAAAATACTTATCAAGTGATACTGTAGCTATATCCTCAAGCTTCTTAAGCTCCTTATTCTTGCCGTCAACCGAATAATCCATAAGATCGGTTGTTGTTCTGCTGCTGTTATTGAGAAAGCTTATGAAGTCCTCAGGATATCTTACTGTGCAGGTATTCTTGCCGTTGCCAAGCTTAATCGTATAGCCCTTAAGCTCACAGAACACATCATCCTGTCCGTTTACTGTATTCTTCTTAAGCTTAAATACTAGGTTGGACTTGTCCTCATCCTCATTGACATAGACCATCTTAGCCTGCTTTTCGTACAGCTGATCCGCACCACATGCTACCTCAGTCTGAACCGGCACCGCATCAATAGTAGTGTCATAGGACTTAAACTGCATGGACTGAGGATTATTGATAGTAACATTGTACATCTTGTACAATGCAGCGAATCCATAATATTCAACGTATGACTTTGGTGTATGCCAATCATCGTCAACAGCCTTGGCAAATGGATATATGTAGTCATAGTTATTAAGCTCTGAGGTACCCTTGCCCTTCTTAATCCTAAGTGCAAGATCATCCTGCAGAGACTTATTAAACCATCCGCTATGTCGTCTGCCGTTAACATCCTTGCCGCCGTCACCCTTGAATACAAAGTCTGTCTTCTGACCTCCGCCAAAGCTTGAGGTAGATGCCATATTGGGGATGATAAACTGATACAGCGGTGCTGTAACTATGCTTTTGCCGTTTGATATAGCATTATATACCGTGCCCTTGCGCCACATAATGGTATGGTAATACTTCAGGTTGCCGTGAGCACTATCCCATGCACCATTACTATCATTCTGCGGTGTATAGCTCTCCTCTAAGGTTCCGCCGCCCCATGGTTTGTCACCGGTACTTCTGAGCGTATAGTCATACATACCGCCGTAAGCCTCAGAGGTTGAGAAGTAATACTCTCCTACCTCAAGCGCCGGTGAATAGGTATTATCATAGATTTTGCCCTTGACAGGTCCTGATACTATCTTGCCGTCTGTTTTCTTGGCCTTTTCGTACTGAACCTCATAGCTCTTACTATTAATTGAGATATCAAAGGAGAGTGTATTGCTGCTGTCACTTGATTCGTCATCTCCGTCATCACTAAGCAGCATTATGTCTGACTCATCCTCTGACTCTTCATTATCTTCAGCCACGCTTAATACAGAGAGTCCTCCCTTAGATAAATCTCTCTCTGCTCCGGTTATGTGTGCTGTTGTTGTTTCACCCTCGTCAGCCGCTTTAAGATTAGTAAGCTCTAATGCAACCTCATGGTCAACATTAAGCTTAACCACCTTCTCTGTCTCATACGGCAGGAAGGCTACCTGTCCTAATGCAGTCTCCTCGTTTGTGCTTAAATCATAGGCATAGAGATCGGCAGTAGCCATAGCATTAGCAAGGCCATCCCTCTTAACTATGATTTCTGCAACATTTCCGGAAGCATCATAGCTGTCCTTATCAAAGGATATGGTCGGGTTAACAGCATCCTCGTCATCCTCTATGGTTACAGAGGTTGAAGTGACCTTATAAGACTCAACATTCTTGGTGTCTACTATATAGAGTGAGAACATCCTGTTGCCGTCTGACTCTGAGTTATCATATATACGAAACTTAAGCCATGCGGTGTCCTCATCCTTGTCAAAGCTTATAACCTGCTCGCAGGCATAGGGAAGCTCTTGGATATACTCCGGCATAATAGCTCCGAGTATCTGGTCTGTGAGATCTGCATCAACATACTCTGTATCCGCAGTCTCTCTGGTCGGCTGTCCTGTCTGCTGCTCCTTGATACGGGCAAGCGGACTCTTGTCGCTGTCCTCATCCTCGCTGTCAGAGTTATCATTATCCGACTCTGCAGTAGAGATAAGTTCTGCTTCGACTGCCTCTGACGGAGTTGCCTTAGATTTAAGCTTATTATATAGCTCTATGCCATCTGCTATTTCCTTGTTGTCTAAGGTATATGAATCGGTCTGTGTCAGATCAGTAAGAGTATATTGTGACTGATCGTTAAGCTCACTTGGAGATGCTACGTCAATCGTACCCTCATAATGTCTGATTGTCGAATCAGTATCCACGGAAGCATTGCCTGCAAGAGAGGGATCTGCAACAAGCTGCATAATATTGGCACTTGTTAAGCCTACACTCTTTTTGCTTCCTACAAGCGTATAATCCTTATTGTACTCGGCAGTAAGACTTATGGCACGGATGGTCACAGATGCCTTCTTGTCAATATCACCGGTACGATATATGGGCAGGCTGAATACACCGTCACCCTCGCTTATATTGACGCTTGAGGTACCAAGATATACATAATTGCCATCCTCCGGAACATCCTCGAGCTGCTGTCCGCTTATCTCCTTTTCCTCCGGCATATTGTCTGCAAGAACCTGCATAGGCTCTGCAAGCACCATTCCGGATATAAGCAGCCATGATAATGCTCTCTTAATCAGTTTCTTCATGCGCATTTTCCTCGTTCAGCAAAATAACATTGGTGGCTTCTGCAAGGTCTGCCGCATTAATATCGGCAGGCTCATTAAATCGTCCGTCTGTTCCGTCGGCTCCGGTATGCAGCAGCACTGTCCTGCAGCCTGCACGCTTACCGCATTCAACATCAGAGGTTTTATCTCCTATCATCCAAGAGGCAGCCGTATCTATATTAAGCTCCCGAGCTGCTTCAAGTATCATGCCCGGAGCCCCTTTTCGGCAGCGGCATTTGAATTTAAGAGCCTTAAGCTCCCCCTCAAAGCCGGAGTGCGGATGATGCGGACAATAATATACAGCGTCTATATATGCGCCTTCTCTGCCAAGCAGGGTATCAAGCTTTTTCTGTATCTCATCAAGACCCTCAAAGCTGCATTCTCCCCTGGCAATAACCGGCTGATTTGTTATAAGCACTGCAAGGTACTCCGAGGCATTAATACTTCTTATTGCCTCAGCTGCTCCTGGCAGCAGCTCTAATTCTTCCGGATTATTGAGAAAGCCCTTTTCAACATTAATAGTACCATCTCTGTCTAAAAAAATACAGCGTTGTCTGTTGCTCAGATTACGATTCTCTGCAGCTCCTGTGCGTACAGCCTCGGAGACCTCGTTATAGCGCTCCGGTGTACCCATATCCTTGACATATTCTGTTGAGCGATATGCATAAACCTTATCCTCAGATATAAGCGGTCTGATTATATCCTTATCCAAGTCAATCTTCTCTATAGGCTCAGCTACAAGAGCTGCTGCTTTAGACGAAAGCGCATATATGCCTGCATTTACCTGATTATGGTAATAATAATCATCAGGTCTCTCTGCCTTCTTACTGATAACTCCGATAACAGGCTTGCTCATTGCATGAGCGGACTTCGTATATAATGCCGCTTTAGCCGTAGCATCAATACCGCACTTATCCTCGGTAAAGTCCTCTAGTCTTCCGACCTCGTCCGTCACAATTATATCTGAATCAAAGGGGTGAGAATTAGGATGTACAAAGAGAGTTGCATAGGCTCCTGATGCCTTGTGAGCCTCCATGAAGCGCTTAAAATCGACAGAAAGCATGAGGTCTCCCATGATTAGGAGAAAGTCATCATCCAAAAGACCGTCACGATAGAGATAATACAGGGCACCGGCTGTGCCCATAGGGCTGTCCTCGTTAAAGTAGCTTATCCTGACGCCAAAGCTGCTGCCGTCACCAAAATAAGCTCTTACGGCTTCACTAAGATATCCTGTAACAAGTATGATATCTGTGATGCCGCAATGAAGCAGATTCTCTATCTGATATTGCAATACAGGCTTATCCAGTACCGGTATCATAGGCTTTGGGATATCAGAAGCAACGCTCCTTATCCTTGTTCCCTTGCCCCCTGCCATTATGACTGCCTTCACTTATTTCTCCTCCTTCATACTCTTAATCAGCTTATATGCTTATCTATATAGCGCTTATTCATAGCCAAGGCCCTTACTATAGATTTCGGCAGCTTATCATAGCGCTTACCGGCTCTGTAGCCCAGATATCTAAAGCCTGTCCGCCATATAAATGTCGGTATCTCCGTCATATGTCCGCTTGCCGTAAGATGCTTTACTACAGCCTTAACAAGTCTCAGGCCCTCGCCCTCAGAGCTAAGCCCCTCAAACACCTCCGGATGCTGACGCTGACTTAAGCCTAGGTCAAAGTTGCGGTGCAGCTGCTGCATAGCTGTATAGTTGTGCGAGTGCACTACCCCGGCCTTAGCCTCGTACATTACGGCATAGCCTGCCTTTACTGCCTTTGCAGCATATATCATGTCCTCATTAAATACCGCATTATCAATAAAGCCACCGAGCTTATCAAATATCTCTCTGTTATATGCGCAGCATACATCCGAAGCAAAATAGGTCTTGATGCCAAGCTTATCAAAGTCCCTGGCTGATTTAAGACGACTCTCATCCGGATAATTAAAGCGCCTTACGTATCTCTCAGCCTCATCAGCATCAGCTGCCGCAAGCTGCCTCGCATAGCACATGGCGATGGTGATATCTTCTTGATGCGGATCTATCGTACCGGATGTTTCATCTTGATTATTAATGGTATCGACTCCAACCGGTGCGTCACTGCCGGCTGATTCATTTACATTAATATAGTCTGAGCCTGCTTTGAGTCCTGCTATCAGCCTCTCTGTCAGATATTCGTCTGCCGGCACTGCGTCATCAGTCATGCATATAAATGCATCCGCAGTCGACATTTGCACCGCCATTGCTCTTGTTGCTGCGTGGTCAAACTCATCTGCACTTATGTCCTTAAGCACGGTACGTTCATCTGCACTTACTTTTGCTCTGATATCCTCGCTCATAAGCTCGTGCTCGGTATTGATAAGTATGAGCTTTTGATACGGAAGTGCCTGTCTTTTAAGCATGTCAAAAAGCCGCAGGAAGCGTTCTCCCGGTTTATAGGTCGGTATTATGATGTCAAAGCTTTTAATCTCTCTCATATGATTTCTTTGCGGCATTAAGCAAATGTCTGCAGCTTAACGCAAAGCTTATGGCTGCAATAAGCATGTAACAGGGATATACAACTGCTGCACCTGTGATTCCGCAGTTTCTTACGGCGAACGAGCTTAATATAAATGCAATCACCGCTACTACACAATATATCGCAAATATAAGCTTCTGTCTTCGCATAATTACAAGGATATAATAATAAAGATTGGATATGGCATAGAAGCAGCCGCCAAGTATGATGCATACAAATATCATGTGCTTCGAGCTAAGCATACCCTCATAGCCTGAGCCAAGGAGATACTCGAGCACTATCAGCACTATCCTGCCAAGCAGCAAGGCCCCGATTACGGCAGCTGCTGACAGAGCTGCAACAGCGATGAGCAGACGCCTTAGCACAGCCTCAAACTCGTCAAAGCTTTTAGCTTCATAGATTGCTGAAAGTCTAGTCATGTACGGCTTAATTATGAAATTTGCAACGAGATATATTACCGAGGTTGGCATGAAAAGGATGTTGAAAATCCCGTTTGCCGCATCATTGAGATACCTGTCTACTGCATATTTAGCCGCAGAAAATATATAGAAATCCACGAACACGGACAGGAACAAAAGTGCGGTGCTGCCTGCCAGAGCTGTTTCTACGCCCGATGCTTTTGTATCAGCATAAGCCCTAAAAACGCTTCGCTCAGTATAGTACTTGAAAACTATAATACAGAGAAGCTGAGCCGCAACAGCTGCCGCGCAGGCAATAAGCACTGAACGGCTTAAAGCCATAACTGCTATAAGCATCGCTGAAGCTAATACTGTACGAATTGCAAGTTCCTTGCCGCCAAGCCACAGCAAACCTACTCTCTGACATTCACATTCATATAGATCAGCAGCACCGTCTGCTATCTTGTATAGTGCAAGCAGCAGCACTATCGCTGATTTATGCAGACTATAGCTTCCTGATGCACACATAAAGCCAAGATAAGCTAAGGATGCTGCAATAGCAGTCAGTACCGTTATCCGTCTTAAACCTCTGTAATCTTCAAATCTGTACTCGAATGATGAATCCGTGATATGAAAGGGTCTGATGCCAAAATATGCAATTATAAACATCTGCTGTCCGAAGGTAGAAAAGCCAAAGCCAAATATGCCTCCGTCATCAGCCCCTGCTATATGCATAGCAGCAAATGCCAAAAACATCGAAGAAAGAGCATATATGCCGCTTCCCACGGTGTTCCAGAAAAAGTCTTTTTTTATTGTATTATGCTCTGACGGCATATTTGCTTAGTTCTCCTGTTTTTCCTGCGCCTAGGGCATACATAGTTTGTGGTTCTCGAAATGAGAGCCCTCTGTATAAGAGCTCGATGCAGATGTATTCCGCTTTAGAGCAACTGCCTGCAGCTTATACTTTAAAACATTTATCGAAAGCTTATGCTTTAAGACAGCCACGAACCATCCTGAGCATGTACTTAGCAGCCTTAACAGGCTTAAGATATGACTCACCAGCTTCCCTGTCTGCAACTTTAACCGACACCTCTGCCACTCTTGCTCCTGACTTTATAAGCCTTGCAACCGTATCAGGCTCGGGTGCGAGATCCGTGTGCTTAGCAAAAAGCTTGATTAGCTTCCTGTTATAAAGTCTCAGACCACAGGTAGGATCTGTTACACGTACTCCGGTTCTAAGCAATATGACAAGCCTTATTATATGGGAGCCAAGGCTTCTTACTGCATTCATATGGTTATCAAGTCCGATAAAGCGAGAACCCATAACAAGGTCATAGCCCTCGTCAGCCTTGCGCTTCATAGCCTCTATATATTCAGGTCTGTGCTGACCGTCTCCGTCAAACTGCACAGCATACTTATAATCCATGTCGTCAGCATATTTCATGCCGTTATGAAAGCACATGGTAAGTCCCATATTTTCCGGGAGATTAACCGTATTATAGCCTCTGTATGCACATATACGGTCTGTTCCGTCAGTCGGACCATCCGTGACAACAACATAGTCAAACTGAGGGTAATCAGCTATAAGCTCATCGACCACCCTCTCTATGTTGCCTGCTTCATTATATGCAGGGATTATAAGCAAAACCTCGCTTTTTGCCGGTGTCTTGCCCTGTTTAGTATCATTTGCTCTTGTATCCATGTTTGAATTATAAAAATGCCTATTATAGTTTGGCTGCATCTAAGCCCATCACTGCAAGTGCAGTCTTGATACCGTCAGCTGCGGCACTTGTGATGCCGCCCGCATAACCAGCGCCCTCACCTGCCGGATATAATCCGCGTACCGTAGGCGCCTGACGTGTCTCGTCCCGAACAATTCTTACCGGACTTGAGGTTCTTGCCTCTATGCCTGCAATAATCGCATCATCTGCATCGTAACCTGCTATAACTCTTGCAAATCCGCTCATGCAGTCTGCTATCGCATCCCCGACATAAGCCGGAAGCGCACTTCTCACATCCGCAGCAGCGGCAAAGCCTAGGAATTTAGTATCATAGGAACTATTTCCAAGCGGATTAGTCTGTCTCTCTTTAAACTCACCGAAGGTCTCATACGGTATAACTCCGTCACACAGCTTATAGGCAGCTGCTTCAAGCTCACGCTGGAACTCAACTCCGTTAAGCACATCGCTGCTTCCGGTAGCTTCCTTATAATCCTCCGGTGTGACATTTACAATAAGTGCGGCGTTAGCCGTACCTGAGGCTCTGTCATTATAGCTCATACCGTTTATGCAAAGTCGCCCTTCCTCTGATGAGGAATTGACCACATAGCCTCCGGGACACATACAGAAGCTAAAGCAGCTCCTGCCGTTTGCTGCCTTACGGGTAAGCTTATATGAAGCAGGTCCGAGTATCTGCTGCTTCTCCTTAAGTCTGTCCTCACCGTACAGTGCCTTATCAATAAGCTCCTGTGGATGCTGAATACGTACACCTATCGCAAACGGCTTTGCTTCAAGCTCAAGTCCCTTATCACGAAGCAGGTAAAACGTATCTCTTGCACTGTGACCTGCCGCAAGCACGAGCTTACTGCATTTAAGTAAATGCTTATCGCCCTTATGTGTATCAGTATAGCTTACAGCTGTTAATATGCCGTCATCTGCCTCAAAGTCATCAAAGCGAGCGTTAAATATATACTCTCCGCCCTTTGATATGATGTACTTACGCATATTTTTAACTACGTCCACAAGAACATCGGTTCCGACATGAGGCTTCTGGTCTGCAAGTATATCCGGGTCTGCACCAAAACGCACGAAGGTCCTCAGGACAAAATCTATATAACCACCTCTGTCCTTGATTGAGGTGTTGAGCTTGCCATCGGAAAATGCTCCGGCACCACCTTCTCCAAACTGTATATTGCACTCCGGATCCAGCTTGCCGGTCTCAAAGAAGCGCTCTGCCTTGGCTGTACGCTTATCGACATCCGCTCCACGCTCTAGTACTATCGGCCTAAAGCCGCATTCTGCAAGTACATATGCTGCAAATAATCCGCAGGGACCGGAACCTACAACTACAGGGCGATCTGTTTTGTCACTGACTTCCATAACAGGAAGCGTAAGCGGAGCCTCTGTCAGCTGTCTGATATTATTATTCTTAAGCTTCTCTACGTAGCGGCTCTCAGTCTCTGAGCTTGGTCCCACCACAGAATCATGGAGACGCACATCTACTGTATAGACAAATTGTATGTCTGACTTTTCTCTTGCATCTACAGAGCGCTTATGAAGCTTAAGCTTACGTATATCGTCTGTTCTGCAGCCAAGAAGCTGTGCCGTCTTTCTCTTAAGGAGGCGATTTTCCTGCTCCTTATCTGTTCCTGCTTCAAATATGGATATCTTAATCTGATTTATTCTTATCATAAATTATAACCTGTTAGATGCAGCAGCTCTGCCTGCAATATATCCTGTGCTCCACGCAAATTGCAGATTATAGCCTCCGCATTCACCGTCTATATCTATTATCTCCCCGCAAAAATATAGGCCGCTGCTATGTCTCATAGTATGAGGATCTAGTTCTCCTGCGGATATTCCCCCTGTACAGGTCTGTGCTCTGTCAAAGCCTGCGGTCCTGTGTATCACGTAATCATGTCCGTCTATGCTAAGCACGGCTTTTCTGCCTTCGTTAAGTGCCTTAGCTGCATATCGGGAAAGCTGCATGACCGGTATACCTGATATACTGTGTTCATTGAACTGTATCTCACCTGCAGCATAATACTCGCTGCAGGTGCACGCTTTATCTTTATTAGCTGTATTATCTTCGCCTGACCTTACAGAAGCCTCATATATCTTAAGCTTAGCCTCCGTCTTAACACGCTTGCCCTTCATAGTCTTTAGATACTCATCCTTAGAGTATAAGGCACATAGTGCAGGCAGAAAACGCTCCTGCTTAATTCCAAGCTGCTTTAGCAGCGGGTATATCGAACTGTCCGAGCCTGTCACAGGATATGCATTTGAGCCTGCAGCTATTATCACAGCAGCATATTCTGACATGACATATGCTGTTTCGTCTGTATTGCTGCTTATCAAGCTTTGTTGTGCATTAGCCTTAACACCATCCAGACAAGTTGAATTATCAGCATATAGCTTATCAACTGTCTCCTTGGTGTCGGCTATATTAGTTAAGCCAGACGAAGCCACAGCACTTAATACTGTCTCTATAACCTTCGTATCACTTACGCCAAAGCGAAAATTTATGCCTCGCTTAATTGCTGCCTTGTACATCGTATCCCGAAAATCCTGCGCATTCATATCCTCAGGATAAACATAGCCACTGTCATCATAGCTGTAATGACGTATCAGAGGATTTATACCTATAGACTTAAAGAAGCTTATGCACTCCTCATATCCAAATTGCTCCAGCACTGCTTCAATAAAGCTTTGTAAAGCCTCACTGCCGCAGTGATATTTTGCTGCCGAGACATGAGTATTAGTATAGTTACAGCGTCCGTTACCTGTGACAGCAAGCTTTATGCCGGGTCTATCCTTATGCTCTAGCACCGTTACCCTGGCACCACATTCTGCCGCACTTATTGCTGCCATCATTCCTGCCGCACCGGCTCCGATTATCAAAACCTTTTTTTTGCTCTTATCTGATTGACCTGCTGCAGCATTTGCAAAAGTATCGCAGTCTTCTGATTTATCAAATTCAGGCTTGTTCAATACATCATCATCCACAACAGCTGAGACATTTCCAGTAATATCACGCTTGTTATCTGTACGCTCCATCACATGAGCCTCATCGCATTAAGGAAGCGATATAGCCTTAGTCCCATCGGCATCTCGATAAGCTCCTCCTTGGTGAAGGCATGCAGCAAAGCAAGGCTCACAGCATATACCACCAGTGCCACAACCACGCATATAGTGACGATTATAATCAGTCCTACGCGTCCCTCTGCAAATGTATCCGGCAGCACAAAGCTCAAAAGCTTATATAATCCAAAGGAGGCAGCTCCCATAATTACCGAGGATATAAATGGCACAACGAAAGTGTTGTGCTTATTTATCCTGAATCTTACATGCCTATGCATTTTACTGATGTTAAGTATGCACACCATTAATGCAAATATTGAGTTCGCATAGATTACTGCCAGCAGACTCTTTGCAGCAAAAATCAAAGCAACCAATGAAATCACATGCACAATAAGCGCAAGCACAGCATTTTTTAGAGGCGCTGACAGATGCCCAAGTCCCTGAAGCAGGGCATTGGTGATGGTTGAGAGCGCATACAGGATAATAGTTATTGAGCCATGTCTCAGCACGCTTATAAGCATGGAATTATCCTCAGAGGCAAAGAGCAGATTGCATATAGGCTCTGCCAAGGCAAATAAGCCTACTGCGGCAGGGATGGATATAAGCATAACAAACTGCATGCTAAGCTTAAGCTTCATAACTATAAGCTTCCTGTTTTTGTCAGCAACCGCATTGGTAAGTGACGGTATTACGGATGAGCTTAAGCTGTTTGATATAGCAACCGGTATGTTGAAGAGTATCCTGTACTCTCCAAAAACTCCCCACAGGAATACGCAGGAAGCTCCAAGTCCTATAGTATTCATAGTTCTGCTGAATATAAAGTCATCCAGCACCGTGCTTATGTTATACACAGTAGAGCTAAGTAATATCGGAATAAGCGTAAGCAGCAGCACCTTCGCAAGCTGTCCTGCAGACTCCTTTCGTCTTGCACGGGTATTGCCGACACTACCGTCAGGATACTTTGGTCTGAAGGTTCCATTTCCCTCAGGCATCCTTCCATAGAGCAAAAAAAGCAACATAAAGAAAAGCAGAGCTATAAGTGCGCCCATGCCTGTACCTATAGTTGCTCCTGCCGCTCCGTAAGCATAGCTGTAATCTGTTCCTGCATATAAGAGATTGGCCTTAGCTCCGTAATTAAAGAGCAATATTGCCATTATTATAGATACCGCTGCATTTGCTATCTGCTCAAACACCTGTGATACAGCTGTCGGCACCATGTTTCCTGAGCCCTGGAAATATCCTCTCATTATGCCAAGATATGCCATAATCCAGACTGTCGGTGCAAGCGTGCGCAGTGCATAGCGGCAAAACGGTTTCTCAAGAAAATCAGCGATAAAGCCACTGCCAAAATACATAACCGCACAGGCCAAGCCGCCGATAATTGTGGCATATACAAAGGTCACTCTGAGAGCTGTGCGTACATCGTCATAGCGTCCCTTAGCAAGCCTTGTTGACACTACCTTGGACACAGCCGTAGGCAAGGAATACGAGCTTATGATAAGCAATATATTGTAAATGCTGTAGGCCGAGGTGTAGTAGCCGTTGCCAATTGTTCCTATAATTTCAACAAGAGGAATGCGGTAAAGCATTCCTATGATACGACAAAGTATACCGGTTGCGGCCAGTATACTTCCCTGAGCTATAAAATTGTGTGCTTTTGAGTTATTAATCATGAATTACAGTTATATGCTCTAAAAGTCCCGGACTGTGCATACATGGCAGGATTGCGAGAGCACGGGAGCACAAAGCAATCCGTTACTTTTATACTATGTAGTGCCTAACAATGCGGAGAAACGAATGTTTACCTCAGTATTCCCAGCCCCGTAAGTATCTCCTCCTGACGCTTCTCCATATCTGCAGCATCTGCCTCTGTCATGTGGTCATAGCCCATAAGATGCAGCATGCTGTGTGCTATGAGAAAAGCATATTCTCTGACTACGTCATGACCATACTCTGTCGCCTGTGCAATTGCATGATCTATTGAGATAATAATGTCTCCGAGCATCAGCTCACCGGTCTCAGGATTGAACAAATCCTCCTCATCGTCAAAGCCGTCAAAGCAGGCAGGGCTGTCATATTCTATCAGAGGAAAGCTAAGCACATCGGTGCTGCGCTCTATATTGCGGTATTCGGTATTAAGCTCCTCAATCGCCTTATCATCTGTAAGCAACAGGCTTACATCTATATCATATGGGCAGTTCTCATGCTCGACAGCTGCAGCTATAACCTTGTGAGCTATATCCGTATACTCCTTCGGACTCAAAAAGCCCTCGAAGAAATTATCTTCAAGCTTTTTAAGACTGCCGTCATATTCATTTTCAATATTAATCGTCATCTCTTATGTCTCCGTTCACTGAGCTTAGTCTCATACGCATCATATGCCATGACTATCTTTTGAACGAGCGGATGTCTTACCACGTCACTTGCCGTAAGCTCCGCAAAGCCAATATCATCTATATTTTTAAGCACCTTCAGTGCATTCTCAAGTCCTGACGCCTGATCCTTATCCAGGTCCTTCTGTGTAAGGTCACCTGTGACCACCACCTTTGAACCAAAGCCTATACGTGTCAGGAACATCTTCATCTGTGCCGGTGTAGTATTCTGTGCCTCGTCAAGTATGATGAACGCATTATCAAGCGTACGTCCTCTCATGTATGCGAGCGGAGCAACCTCTATAAGGCCCTTTTCCTGATTTACTGTAAATGAATCAGCACCCATTATACTGTAAAGTGCGTCATACAGCGGTCTGAGATAGGGATCAATCTTCTGCTGCAGATCTCCCGGCAGGAATCCTAACTTCTCGCCTGCCTCTATAGCAGGTCTTGTGAGTATAATACGCTGTACCTCTTGTTCCTTAAAGGCCTTGATAGCAAGTGCCATGGCAAGATAGGTTTTGCCGGTGCCGGCTGGTCCTGTAGCAAAGGTTATCATCTTGGTGCGTATATAATCAACATAATGCTTCTGACCCAAGGTTTTGGGCTTAACCGGACGGCCGCTGACTGTCCTGCAGATTATATCCTTATCAATCTCCGCGATGTCCTTTTCTCTGCCCTCGCCCTCCATCGAAAGCGATATAGCATAATCAACCTGCTGCTCTGTCACCTGATTATTCTGCATACTCAAACTAAGGAGACTGTCTATGACAGCTCCTGCCTTCTTAACCTTATCCTCGGTGCCTGCTATATGAAGTGCACCGTTATGCTCTGTTATATCTACATTAAGGCTGCGCTCTATCTTCTTAAGGAAGACATCACAGCTTCCGAATATATTAATTTCGTGCTCGGTCGGAATACTCTTCTGCGTCTCAAACATACTCTATACTTATCCGGTTCCTGCAAACTCCTTTGCACTATGTGTTTCTTTAATCTTAACGCAATAATAGCCCCAACTCCACAGGAATTGAGGCTACCACTCATTAATTATACTTACGCTTTCTAGCAGCTTCAGACTTCTTCTTACGTCTTACGCTAGGCTTCTCGTAATGTTCTCTCTTGCGAATCTCCTGCTGGATTCCTGCTTTAGCGCAGTTTCTCTTGAATCTGCGAAGAGCTGAATCAAGTGATTCGTTCTCTTTAACGATAACGTTTGACAAAGACCCCTTACCTCCCTCCGGTGGCCGATTATGTAATAACTTACATGCCACTCAGTGCGGGGTATAATTGCACTGCCTTATTTTATAACACAATTACTTGAGTGATGCAAGCACTTTATCTGACATAAGCCAATAAAAGCTTTATTCATCATACATTCTGCAACGTATAACAGTGTCTATTCAAATATCTATTTAAGAATCTCATACATTGTTTTTATTTCTTCCAGAATTATCTCCTTTGTTCTGCCAACCAAACCCAACTGCTTAACATCCACAGTTTCATTTTTCATACGCTGGACAAACTCTTGAATATCGGCATAAACTCCTTCTGGAGCAACTATCTTGGCATTGGGATCAATCAACTCCGTCAGACGGAAAACATCATTCTTATGTTTCTTAATATTTTTGCTATCAACGTGTTTTCCTGCAACCTTACAATCTGTCAAATCCATCCATGCTTTTGCCTTAAATGGAATCAAATATGCCGCATCCAAGACACTCACTCCATCAACGGTGACTTTTCCCTTCTTCAAAAATTCGTAGTAATCATCGTTCAAAAGAATCGCAGACAGACTTGAAATATCTTCGTCCATCGGCAACGGTGTTAGCACAGCATCTTCTGGAAGCTGAATAGCATCTAGCCTTCGTGTAAATAGTTCAATCATCGCAGGATACTTATTTGAGATTGGGTTGCTAAAACGATAAAACTGCGGTACACCCAGACTTTTATTACAATGTTTATATCCAGCTTGTCTTACATATTCCCAAAATTTCTTTCCGAAATTCGCATCGACTGCTTCTATAATCAGAACAAGGTCAATATCCTTTGTTGCTCGAAAGTCCAAGCCTTCTTCCGTCATCAGAATGTCACACGCCGTTCCTCCAATGATAGCATATTGTTCTTCACTGTTCTTGAACCATGCCTTAAAACTATCAATTCCTGTAACCATCTATCTTCCTCCACAGTTCATTCAGCATTTCTTCTACTGCTTCTTCAACCCGTTCATCTGCATCTTCTCTCAATGCCAAAGCCAAAGAAAGCTCGTCTACAGTATTTCGTGTGGACAATTTTCTTGGATTGTATCTCCACATCTCTACGGCCACTTGCACCTGCGAATCATACAAGCTATTTGTCATAACATCTTTCCATTGAGAGATTCTTTCTGCCGCGTAACATCTGACATTCGGTGCGTTCAGCATGGAATACTCTGCCAATGCCGAATATCCGCTTTCCAGCAACTCTGTTCCCACGTATTTTTTCGGAATATAAATCGTTCGTTTTATTGGGTTCAGTAACTTATCTCCTGCTTTTTGGAACAGAGTTTTCGGAGAATCCTCAGATTGCATGATCCTCTGCACACCTACTTTCCTGATATGCAGCAATCCCATTTCTTCAAGCTGTCTCGATGCCCTTGATATAGAAGTAGGTGTCAGTTCCAAGTCCTTCGCAGCTTGACTTGTAGATAGTTCCTGTGCGCCTCCATAAATGAAATGCAGTAGAAGCATCTGTGCCGATGGAAGTATTTCCTCCCGTGGCATTTTTTCCGCACTGCATCGTTCCTGCAAATACACTGCCATAAAGGGCAAATAAATTTGCTTGCCATCTACAATAAATGGAATCTTCTCACGAATCAAATATTCTTTCTGGCGAAAGCTAAGTTCTTTCAGCACCAGCACAACGGGCAAGTTCTCATTTTTCTGTATCCGAGCAATATGCTTTTTCAGCACTTCAATCTGCTCCAGTTCTGTCTTAGGATAAAGAAAAATCATCTTCTGTTCACTCATAGACACCATCTGTAAGCGATACCTTGTGTCTATAAAATTGGGCAAATGCTTAAACTCTACATCCTCATAGGTAACCTTGACTCCAAGAACTTTATCGAGATATTCCATGTCATCACCTGCAATCTTAACTCTTTTTCTGTATTATAACTCTTTTTAAGTTAAGACGCAATATTTGAGTTAAGAATAGTCAAAAATCTACATTACAAAAAATCATTTTCAAAGAAAAAAGCCCGGTGTAGCATGAGCATTACACCCACACTGCGCCGGACATTCCATCATCGACTGCTTTCCCTATTTTCTTCTTCCTGCTGCACTTCCTGCTCATGCAACTGCTCTTTTTTCTGTTCGTCCTCTTTCAGAATTTCCTGCACAATCTTCTGTGCCACAAGCCAATCCTGTATTTCCGATTTAACCTTGCGGTACTCTGCATAGGAGCTTTTCTTTCGTTCCAGAAGCATCGCATACTCTGCGTTCAGCTCGCTGATGCGTGGTAGCTTTTTGTCAGAACCGTTTTCTTTCTTATAGGCATCAAACGCCTTTTTCGCTGCGCTGCGCAAGGTCAGCATATCCCGATGAGCTTCATAGAAATCTCGATTGTAGCCGGATGCTTTATACGCGGCAAAAACATCTTTTGTCTTGGCATAATTGATTAGATGCTTCCGCAGCACTGACACTTCCGACATCCGTGCCTCATCTGCCTTTACAGATTCCAGCAGCGCATCGCATTTTTCAGAAATTCCATCTGCCTTTTCCTTTAACTCTGCATAGCTCTTGATTCCATGTTCTTCCATAAACATCATAGTTTTTGCCATCTGCTTCAGGTTAAAGACTTTCGCCCAACGCGCATATCCCGCGCCTTTGCCCGCCTGCATTTTGGCTCGCACATCAATAAGGAACGACAGCTCTGCTTTCTGATGCACCTGTGCTGACCGTGCGCTTGTACGGGTTTTCTCCGCAAATTTGCTTTTGTGAATCGCATTCCCAGCAAGCACCTCGCAAAGTTCTTCAACTGAATAGCCCTTGCCGAGAGAGCGGAAACGAGCAAATCTGGCGTGACCTTTCCCCCGCAGGGCAGGCTGTTTTCCATCTTTATACTCGTATCCTGGCTCTTGCAAAATCCCAATCAGTTCCCGGAAGTCTTTCGGTTTACTTGCCAATGCTGCATCAATGGCCTCGCAGATTTCATCCCGCTGCGATTTTTTCTCCGGGTATTCCGTTCTCTTCTGCCGCTCCCCATAGGGCTTCCGAATAATAACCGACAACCGATGTTCCAGACAGACGATATCACTGAGCCTCGCCAGTGCAAGACCGGATAAGCGAAAATCTCGGAATTTTCTGGTGCAGTCTAATGTAGTCGAATTAAAAATAATGTGATTATGAATGTGCGCACGATCAACATGGGTAGCCACGATAAAGGCGTGTTTCCCCTTGGTGAATCGCATGGCTGTCTCATACCCAACCTTGTTCGCTTCCTCCGGCGTAATTTCTCCGGGCTTAAAGGATTGCCGAATCTGATATGCAATCACATCATGCGCCTGGGTTCTTCCCGTGATATGCTCATACTGCCGTTTAGAAAGCAGAAATTCTTCATCACAGGTCTTTGCGTCACAGGCATACGCGCTGATGTATTTTCCATCTTCCGTCTTTGCTGCATTCTCAGAATAATCAGTACGGTCAGCCAGACACTGCGCTACCGTCTTTCCTTTATTGATATGCAGCGCAATTAGTCTTGTAGCCGCCATTTCATATTCCTCCACTCCAACTCAAATTGTCAAAACATCCTCTACACACTCGCACAGCCTTTCCATCAGTTCCATGATGCCGCCCGCACCAACCGCAGCTGCGAACAGCCCCATCTCAATCAGGGTCAGCAAGAACACATCCGTCCAGCTCCCCCGAACCACCGAATAGATGCCGCAGCCAAGAACGAAAAGCATAACCGGCGAAAGTACCCACAGGGATAGCTGCATCAGCAGATTCCAGATAAAGCATAGAAATCGCAGCAGAAACGCAACCGGCAGCAACAGAATTTTCAGCACCAGCTTCAACAAAAAACATACGATCTTCATGGATTTCACCCCTTCGTTTTTCTTTTCATCTTCATTTTACCGTACCCGCTTGCCAAACACCACGATGTCAAGAGGAAGGCCACAAAAATATGTAACGGCACAGACAGTTTCATCTGTGCCATGT
>CAVBGP010000002.1:0-49834 GCA_963595005.1 Acutalibacteraceae bacterium
TAGCACGGAACAATCCGTGTAACCAAAGGTTTGGGTGTTTTGACACCCAAACCAATTTTGCATGAATTAGCATTTGGGCAGCAATGTAAACAAAACCCGCAGGACGCTGCATTTGCTGCATGTATCCTGCGGGTTTAAAATCTTGAATTTTTAAATTAGGCAGCTTATACACCTTCGTTTGCGTGCTCGTGTACGCCTGCAACAGCACGACCTGAAGGCTCATTCATCTTCTTGAATGCCTCGTCCCACTCAAGTGCCTTAGCTGTTGAGCATGCAACTGATGCCTCATGCGGCACACACTTTGCAGCACTTTCTGACGGGAAATGCTTACTGAATATGGTTCTGTAATAATACTCCTCCTTGGTAGCCGGAGTATTAATCGGGAAGCGCTTATCTGCAAGTGCAAACTGATGGTCGCTGATAAGCTTATTGGTGGTCTCCTTAAGTGTGTCAATCCATGAATAGCCGACACCGTCAGAGAACTGCTCCTTCTGTCTCCAAACTATCTCATCCGGCAGATAATCCTTAAATGCCTCACGGACTATCCACTTCTCGATGCGCGGCTTACCGTTCTCGTCAACGCTCATCTTAGCCTTAGGATTGGTACGCATTGCTATATCGATGAACTCCTTGTCAAGGAAAGGAACACGTCCCTCAACTCCCCAAGCAGCAAGAGCCTTGTTAGCTCTTAAGCAGTCATAGAGGTGAAGCTTTGAAAGCTTACGTACAGTCTCATCATGGAATTCCTGAGCATTTGGTGCCTTATGGAAATAGAGATATCCGCCAAAGAGCTCATCTGAGCCCTCACCTGAGAGAACCATCTTAATGCCCATGCTCTTGATAACTCTTGCAAGTAGGAACATAGGTGTAGCTGCTCTTACAGTAGTGATATCATAGGTTTCAAGATGATAGATAACATCATCTATGGCATCAAGAGCCTCCTGTATGGTGAAGTTAACCTCATGGTGTACGGTTCCGATATAATCAGCAGCCTTTCTTGCAGCAATTAAGTCCGGTGCACCCTTAAGACCTACTGCAAATGAATGAAGCCTTGGCCACCAAGCAGCCTCCTGGTCATCTGACTCAATACGATTCTTAGCATACTTAGCTGTGATAGCAGCAATGACTGAGCTGTCAAGTCCGCCTGAAAGCAGCACACCGTAAGGAACATCACTCATCATCTGACGCTTAACTGCAGCCTCAAGACCCTCCTTAACAGCCTCAACGCTCCAATCATTATCCTTAACTGCATCATAGGACTCCCAGTCTCTGTTATACCATCTGGTAGTCTTGCCGGTCTCTGATGAATATACGGTGCCGGGCATGAACTCTGTAATAGTAGAGCAAACTCCCTCAAGGGCCTTGAGCTCACTTGCTACATAGTAGTGACCGTCCTGATCCCAGCCCTGATATAACGGAATAATACCGATGTGGTCACGAGCTACTATATAGCAGTCACGATCGCTGTCATAGAGACAGAAAGCAAAGATACCGTTAAGATCCTCAAGGAAGTCCTCGCCCTTATCCTTATAGAGTGCAAGTATAACCTCACAGTCAGACATAGTCTGGAAATCATACTTGCCCTTATAGCGCTCTCTGATCTCCATGTGATTGTAGATCTCACCGTTTGCAGCAAGCACCAGCTTGCCGTCCGGGCTGTAGAGAGGCTGCTTGCCTGAGAGTGGGTCTACAATAGAAAGTCTCTCATGACATATAACCGTATCCTTGCCTGTGTATACGCCTGACCAGTCCGGTCCTCTGTGACGTATCTTTCTGCTCATTGATATAACGCTGTCTCTGAAAGCTTCAGCATCACCAAGAGCAATATCAAACATTCCCACGAATCCGCACATATTAGTTGTCCTCCGTGCTGTTATTTCTATTAAATAAGTAGAAGATTGCTGATAGCAGAGGAACAAATCAGTCCGGGTCAATGCTATCATACAGAAAATGACGGCATTTCCCTAAGGGGAAACACCGTCGTTTCAAAAACTTGCTTTGTATCATACACTCAAGACTGTAAAATATCAACATAAAAATGCTTTTTTCTGAAACAAAAGTATCGCTTGAGTTTAATAAACCGGTGGGAAAGCGGACTTTATTTAAATCAAGTTTACTTTGACATCGACATTGAAAAAAGGTAAAATATACGCGTGTTTTTTTGTATTCTGATAATGAGGTTTACATAAATCGCAGAGATATATCATTAATTGTCTAAGCCTTGATTCGAAGGTGTACATCAATGCATGAATAAAGGCAGCGGACGATTACTGTCATATATTTTACAGGTTAATGTGCGGTCTTATGTACTGCACGAGATTTTTAGGAGGGGGTACAAGATGCCTTATTTAATAGTCATGCTTGTGCTTATTGTGGTAGCTATTATAGCCGCATTTGCGGGCTTTGCCGTAGGTAAGAATAAGGGTATAAGCGAATATGAACATAAAGTCGGTTCAGCGGAAACGCGTGCACGTTCCATAATAGATGACGCAGTTAAGACAGCAGAAACGAAGAAGAGGGAGGCTCTTCTTGAAGCAAAAGAGGAGTCAATAAAGAACAAGGCGGAGTTCGAGAAGGAACAGAGAGAACGCCGCAAGGAGCTGCAGCAGCAGGAACAGCGCCTGGTTAAGAGAGAGGAGAGTGCAGAACGTCTCCAGACAGAGCTCACGAAGAAGGAGAAGGAACTTAATACTAAGGACAACACCCTGAATCGCAAGGCTGAGGAGATTAAGCAGAAGCATGCCGAGGTTGTTGCTGAGCTTGAACGTATATCAGGACTTACAGCAGATCAGGCAAGAGAGGAGCTGCTTAACTCTGTAAAAGAAGACATTAAGCTTGATACAGCGCGTATCATCAAGGAGTATGACAATATTGCCAAGGAGGAGGCTGACAAGAAGGCTAAGGACTATATAGTTACGGCTATTCAGCGCTGCGCCGCAGATCATGTCGCAGAATCAACAGTATCGGTTGTGCAGCTTCCTAATGATGATATGAAGGGACGCATCATAGGACGTGAGGGCCGTAATATCAGAACACTTGAGACGCTTACCGGAGTCGAGCTTATTATTGATGATACTCCGGAGGCTGTAGTTCTTTCCGGCTTTGATCCGGTAAGACGTGAGGTTGCAAGAGTTGCTCTTGAGAAGCTTATCGTGGACGGTCGTATACATCCGTCAAGGATTGAGGAGACTGTTGAGAAGGCAAGAAAGGAAGTTGACAACACCATTCGCGAGGAAGGTGAGGCTGCAGTTCTTGAGGTAGGAGTTCACGGACTTAATCCTGAGCTTGTTAAGCTGCTCGGACGTATGAAGTTCAGAACCTCATACGGACAGAACGGACTTAAGCACAGTATCGAGGTTGCACAGCTTTCAGGACTTCTGGCCGCAGAGCTTGGATATGATGTGCGTCTTGCTAAGCGAGCAGGTCTTCTCCATGATATAGGCAAGTCTGTTGACCATGAGCAGGAGGGCACACACGTGTCTCTTGGAGCAGAGCTCTGTCGCAAGTACAAGGAGTCACCTGTTGTAATCAACGCAGTTGAGTCCCACCACGGGGATGTTCCGGCAAATAATCCGATATCATTTATCGTTGCAGCAGCAGATGCTATCTCTGCATCCCGTCCGGGAGCAAGAAGAGAGTCGCTTGAGACATATACACAGAGACTTAAGCAGCTTGAAGAGATTACTAATTCATATAAGGGAGTTGAGAAGTCATATGCAGTACAGGCGGGTCGTGAGGTCCGCATAATGGTTGTTCCTCAGGAAATCAGTGAGGCTGATATGGTTATATTGTCAAGAGATATAGCTAAGAGGATTGAGAATGAGATGACATATCCAGGTCAGATTAAGGTAAGTGTTATCCGTGAGACCAGAGTCACTGCAACGGCTAAGTAAATATGTATCAGGTCAAGTTTAATACACCTATTAAGGTTCATTTTATAGGCATAGGCGGAATCAGCATGTCCGGTCTTGCTGAGATACTGCTTGAAAAAGGCTTCAAGGTAAGTGGTTCAGATCTGAAGCAGTCTGCGCTTACCGATAAGCTTAAGGCGAATGGCGCCGAGATTGCAATAGGTCAATGCGCAGCTAATATTAAGGATCCGGATCTGGTGGTTTACACAGCGGCAATTCATACTGATAATGAGGAATTTGCTGAGGCTGTAAGACGCGGTATTCCGATGCTGAGCCGTGCTGATCTTCTGGGCGAGATTATGACAAACTATAAGGAGGCTGTTAATATTGCCGGAACTCACGGCAAGACTACAACAACCTCAATGCTTTCGGAGATACTTATTGAGGCAGACAAGGACCCGACTGTATCAGTTGGAGGTATGCTTGATGCAATAGGAGGCAACCTAAGAAACGGAGCTCAGGATTATTTTGTAGCTGAGGCCTGTGAGTACACCAACAGCTTTCTCAGCTTTCATCCGACTGTAGCAGTTATACTTAATGTAGAGGCAGATCATCTGGACTTCTTCAAGGATATAGATGACATCAGACAGAGCTTCAGACGCTTTGTTCTTACTCTTCCGCAGGACGAGAGAGGATTTCTGGTCATCAACGGAGACATTAAGGATATTAATTTCTTTACAGACGGCATAGGCTGCAGCTTTACAACCTTTGGCCTGGGCGAAGGCAATGATTATAGCGCACGTGATATAAGCTTCGATGAGCTGGCGAGACCAAGCTACACCCTGGTGAAACACGGTGAAGAGCTTGGAAGGATTACACTTAAGGTTCACGGTAAGCACAATGTGATTGACTCGCTTGCGGCAATAGCTGCGGCAGAGAGAGTTGGAGTAAGTCTAAGTGACATTAAGACAGCTCTTAACAGCTTTGAGGGAGTTGAGAGACGATTTGAGCATAAGGGAGTTGTTAACGGATGCGAGATAATTGATGATTATGCTCATCATCCGCAGGAAATTGAGGCTACACTTAAGGCTGCCAAGCAATGCCGTCACAATAAGCTTTATGTGGTATTTCAGCCGCATACCTATACAAGAACCAAAGCTTTGCTTCCGGATTTTGCCAAGGCACTTATGGATGCGGATGAGCTTATTCTTGCTGATATATACGCGGCAAGAGAGGTCAATACCATTGGCATAAGCTCTGCCGACATAGCGGATCTTGTTAATGCAGCAGGCGGCAAGGCAATCTATATTCCGGATTTTGAACAAATTAAAAAATATATCTTAGATAAGGTCGGAGAGGGCGATTTGTTGATAACTATGGGCGCTGGAAACGTTGTAGATATTGCAAATCAGCTTACAAGAGACTAGTTATCCACATTATCCACACGGATTTGCACATTTTGGCAATTTATCCGTGTGGATTCTTTTTTGCCGAAAAATAAGGCTTTCGAAGGTCTCGCAGTGGCTTATCAACTTTATTAACAACATAATTATGACAACCAAATGACGGTTCAAAACTCACATCAACTATGGTAATATATTGCGTGAATGAAGGATGGGTTTGATATGAGCTGTAATGATGTTTTTCGCATTGATGCTACTATGGTAGCCAACGAATTTTTAGATAAATATATGCCGTCAGCCAACGGTGATTATGTTAAGGTATATCTCTACCTTCTCAGGAATAGAACAGAGACTATAGACGTGGAGTCTATTGCTGAAGCACTTGAGCTTACGGAGGGAGATGTCCGCCGTGCAGTCAGATACTGGGAGAAGTGCGGCATTTTATCTCTTAATGGCAAAACTGAAGCCAAGTCTAAGAGCGAGGCTGCAGATGGCAATGTTCGTGTGATAAGCCGAAGCAAGGCTTATGAGACTGAAGCTGAGGCTAAGGACGAAGAGTATACAGCTGATAATGATAACCACGTGCAGTCTGCAGATGCTGATGGTGAGATACGCAATCGCTATAAGCGCACAGAAGGCAAGGCTATGCTTAATAAGCTTAGCGAGGATGCCGAGTTCAAACAGCTTCTTTTTATGGTGCAAAAATATCGTTCTAAGATACTAACAGAGTCGGAAGAACAGGTATTGGCGTATCTCTATGACGGACTGCATTTGCCTTTTGATGTTATGGATTATCTTGTGCAGTATTGTGTTGAGAATAATCACAATAACATGCGCTACATAGAGAAAACCGGACTTGATTGGGCGACAATAGGCATACGCACTGTCAATGAGGCAAAGCGCCGCACCAAGGAATTTGATAAGCTCAAGAATGAGAGCAAGTCTAAGAGTATACTCAATAAGCAGAAGAATGGTATACAGGGCGAGACCAGGGACCTTGACAGCTGGCTTAACGAGGTTATACAGAGGAACATACAGTAATGCCGTTAAGCAGAGAACAGTACAATGAGATAATGCGTGTTATAAGCCGACGCAGAAGCGATGCCTTCAATCGCCAGAGAATGAGGCAGGAGGAGGTCGATGGACAGCTTCCTGCTATTCGTGTCTATAATGAGGAACTCTCGAAGCTTCAGATGGAAGAAGTAAGAGCTGGGTTCCATCGAAGCGGTACGAATATAGAAGAGCTCAAAGCTAAACGTAAGGAGCTTATAGAGAAGAAGCGTAAGCTGCTGGAGGATATAGGGTTCTCAGCTGATTACCTTGATTTGCATTTTTATTGTGATAAGTGCAAGGACACAGGTTATATCGGCAATGAGAAATGCGGCTGCCTTAAGAGACTTGAGACGGAGCTGCTTAATCGTGAATCCGGGCTTCCGGCATTGCTCGCGAGGGAGAATTTCGGAACCTTTGATAAGCACGTATTTGATGACAGCAATGACATCAAGGAGCTGCTTCCGCATCATATGACGCAGTATCAATATATGCTTAAGAGGATTATGCCTGCGGTTCAGGAATTTATAGAACAATTCGGAACAGCTAAGGGAGCAAGCTTACTTATGATGGGTGCACCCGGAACCGGCAAGACCTTCCTGAGTAACTGCATAGCCAAGACTCTTATAGACAGGCAGCATACGGTGCTGTATGAGAGAGCCGGAGATCTGATAGATGCATTTTCAAACCGAGATTTTAAACGAGGCGGTGAGGAAAGAGAGCAGCAGCTTAGCGGAAGGATAGAACGCGTGCATGATTCGGAATTGCTGATTATAGATGACCTTGGAACGGAATTCACCAATGATTATTCAAAATCAAGGCTTTATGAGGTAATTGAGGGTAGACTTACGCGCGGAAAATCAACTATAATATCAACGAATCTATCGTTAAACCAGCTTAGTGCAGTTTATGGATCTCGCATAGCATCAAGATTTATAGGCGGATACAAGCTGCTCCCGTTCTATGGAACGGACCTTAGGATCAAGAAAGTAGGGGGAGAGATCGGATGAGCAAGCTGTCAGGACAGTTTACGAACAAGAGTGACATTGAGGAAGAGATAGTTCCGTACGGACCTATAGGCATAGTTGCACTCAAGGGGATGGATGAGATGGCCAAGACCGTCGATAACTTCCTTGTCGAGTGGCGCCATGAGAGAGGTATAGTTGAACAAAACAGTATACTTTTCAAGGGCTATGACAAGGAGACCTTTATAGTGGAATCTGATTGCCCGAGATTTGGCTCCGGTGAGGGCAAGGGCGTCATTATGAGCACCACAAGAGGACATGACCTGTATTTCTTTGTGGATGTGACTAATTATTCCATAACATATAAGGTGGGAGATAAGGTTAATCATTATTCTCCGGATGACCACTATCAGGATCTTAAGAGACTCATAGCTGCGGCAGCAGGCCGAGCAAAGCGTATGACGGTAATCATGCCGTTCTTATATGAGGGAAGGATACACAATCGTGACGGCAGACAGTCGCTTGATTGTGCGCAGATGCTCAAGGAGCTTGTAAGCATGGGCGTAACTAACATAGTTACCTTTGATGCCAATGACCCTAGAGTTCAGAATGCTATTCCGCTGCATGGTTTTGATAATTTCACACCTACATATCAGTATATCAAGGCTTTGTGCCGCGAATACAAGGATCTGCATTTCGATAATGAGCATATGATGGTTGTAAGCCCTGACGAAGCAGGTATGCCGAGAGCTATATACTTTGCAAGCGTTCTCGGAGTTGATATGGGTATGTTTTACGCCAGAAGGGACTATTCAGTTAAGGTTGGCGAAGATAATCCTGTAGTTGCTAATGAATTCCTCGGAGCAGATGTTGAGGGTAAGGATATTATAATAGTAGATGACATGATTTCTTCAGGCTTTAGCGTGCTTGATGCAGCAAGGATGCTTAAGGCACGCAAGGCAAAGAGAGTATTTGTATGCGTTGCCTTCGGACTGTTCACCAAGGGGCTTGAGAAGTTTGATGAGGCTTATAAGGAAGGTATAATCGATAAGATATTTACCACTAATCTGGTATATCAGTCTGAGGAGCTTACAAAGAGACCATGGCATGCGGATGTAAGAATGGGCAAGTTCCTGGCACTCATCATGGACTCTCTTAATCATGACTATTCGATAAGCGACCTGCTTAATCCTATTGAGCGTATCAACAGACTGCTTAAGAGGTACAGGGAACGTGTCAACGGCAATGCACAACAGCAATAATTTATTCAATATAAGGATATCACTGTACGGCTTTATACTGACCGCAGCAGTTATATGGATACATGCAGTGGAGCCTGGCTTTGTCCAAGGCTCTCTGCCTCTATCTGATTACTCTGCCTTAAGGACTGCAGAGGAGCTTCTGGGCAACGTCCTGGGACAATTGGCGGTCCCGGGCTTTTTTTGTATGAGCGGATATCTGTTTTTCAGAAGCTGTTCATTGGATATGAGCATGGCGGATGCATTTTCATTCTTTAGGGATAAGCTTACCAAACGCATATACAGCCTGGCTTTGCCGTATGTGCTGTGGAATTTTATCTACTATATTATATATCTGCTGGCAGGACGTGCTGTAATCGGCATATCGGAGCTGCTTGATGCGCTGATTAATTACGGATACAACCCGGTGTTTTGGTATCTGCATGAGCTTATATTGATTATGGTTATAACTCCGGTGATATATGTACTGCTAAGAAACAAGGCGGCGGTTGTATCGGTGCTTGCTGCAATATATGCTTTAGCTGTATTTTATGAGCGTGTACCGATTCACTATGTCAATGAGGATGCTTTACTGTATTTTTGCACAGGAGCGGCGGCAGCCTTGCATCTTAAAAGCTATGAGCAGAGACTTGAGTGCGTAGGAAGATTAGGCGCGGCTTGTTTCTTGATATTTGTGATATGTACTGAGCTTAAGGCGGCAGTTACGGGATACGGTTACATGGCGGCAATCATAGGCGGACGCCTGGCGGGTCTTATAGCGGTTTTTGCGACTGTCAGCGTGTCGGTGAGAAGGGAACAAAGGCTTCCGTCATTTACAGAATACAATTTCTTTATATATGCGCTGCATTATCTTGAGATAAGGCTGTTTCAGACTATATTTAATGTGATATCACTAAAAACAAGCGGGCTTGGATTGTTTGATAATGATATGATGGCAGCTGCAGTATACATTTTCATGCCGCTTATGTGTATTGCGTTGGCAGTGCTGATAGGACATATCCTCAGGAAAATGCCTCCGGCGGTTTATGCACTCCTCACCGGAGGAAGAGGATGAACTTAATATATTGATAAAAGCAGGCCTTAGTTTGCTGTCCATATACCGGAGGCACCTGCAGGAAGCACCAGATCTGAGCCTTCAATATTAAGGCCAAGCTCATCAGCATCACAATGACCGCCAAAGCGTGAGGCTACAGCGAGCTTAAGCATGGCAGTAAGGACTCCGGCCTGAAGTCCTGTGGTGTAGCTGTTGATAAGGAAAAACAGAGGATTATCCGATAGAAGCTCAGCACACAGGCGCACAAAGGGATATATGCTTTCCTCAATTTTCCATATTTCGCCCTTAGGGCCTCTGCCGTAGGATGGAGGATCCATTATAATCGCGTCATAGCTGTTGCCGCGACGCAGCTCACGCTCTACAAATTTTCTGCAGTCATCAACCAGCCATCTTATGTGGGCATCCTGAAGATTAGAGGATGCGGCATTTTCCTTAGCCCAGGCGACCATGCCTTTAGAAGCGTCCACATGGGTTACATCTGCACCGGCTGCAGCGGCGGCAAGCGTTGCGCCGCCGGTATAAGCAAATAGATTAAGCACTTTAACAGGACGGTCCGGCTGAGCTGCAATGCGTTTCTTTATAAGATAATAACTTAGATCCCAGTTTGCAGCCTGCTCCGGAAATACACCTGTGTGCTTAAAAGCGAAGGGCTTGAGATGAAAGGTTATATCACTTGGCAGTACGTCCTCCTGCTTGGTTCCCAGTGTATAGTGAAGCTCCCAGGTCTCAGGCAGATCAAAAAACTGCCATTCACCGCCGCCCTTAGCAGAACGCAGGTAATGAGCGTTTGGGCTGCGCCATGCTCTAAGATGCTTATCCGAGCTCCATATAACCTGTGGATCGGGTCTTATGAGCGTATAGCCGCCCCAATTCTCAAGCTTCTCGCCGTCTGACACATCCAATACCTTATATTCAGTCCATTTATCTGCAATTCGCATATATATTCCGCCTTTATATTCTGCTGCTTTCAATTAAGCAATTTTATGAACTATAGTAGCACAACACTAAGCGAATGACTATATGCCATTGTAAAAAACAGCAAAGACAAAGTCATAAGAGATTTGTAAACAATATGTTATCAAAATGGTATTGTTTATGGCAATTCATATTGTTATACTTCATTGTAAGTCGAATTATAGATATTTCGGCATCTACGAGTTGATTGACGGCAGGAGTTTATAATGAAGAAGTTGTTTAAGACAATGCTTGCAGCTGCATTTATATCAGCAGCAATGAGCATGGTGTCATTTGCAGATGGATGGACGCAGGAGAACGGATACTGGGTTTACTATGAGAACGGCAGCAAGGTGACTAGTACATGGAAGACCAGTAGGGATGGCGGTTATTATTACCTTGGCTCCAACGGCAACATGACAACTGACAGCTTTATAGATGATGAGAGATATGTTGGATCAGACGGACGTATGCTCTCAAGCTGCTGGAGACAGATTGGCTCAAAGTGGTATTACTTCGATAACAGCGGCAAGCTGGTCAGGGAGAAGCTAAGACAGATTAACGGCACTTACTACTATTTTGATTATCAAGGCGCTATGTCTACAGGCTGGGTGCAGGATGGAAGCGGCAATTGGTACTATTGTGATACCTCAGACGGGCATGCTTATACCAACGCGTGGAAGAATCTTGAACCGTCAGCCGATATGAATGTATCAGATGATAACAACAGCAATACAGTAATATCTGACGGTACTTATTGGTTCTATTTCCAGTCGTCCGGTAAGCTGGCGGCAGCAACAAGTTCAACATATAAGGAATATGTCATCAACAACAACAGATATGCCTTTGATGAGTACGGACGCATGCAGACAGGCTGGGTTAAGCTTAATGATACTACACCTGATATAGCGGGATATAAGTATTATAATGATTCAGCAGATATAGGACCGTTTGGTGCAGCACATACAGGCTGGCTCTCAATAGCACCTCCGGAGGGAGAAAACCTCGGCAGTGACGTAGTATGGTATTATTTTGATACCAAGGGCACACCGTATTATGGAAGTGATGTATCAACAAGTGACAATGATGAGACTCTTGTAGCTAAGTTTAAGAGGATTACAAAGAGCGGCAAGACTAATACCTTCCTATTTAATCAGTACGGCAATCCGGTATACGGACTGCGTAAGGTACAGCGCTCGGACGGAACCTTGACCAGTATGTATTTCGGAACCAAGGAGCAGTCCTGCTTACAGCTTGGGGAGAAAAGCATAACAGAGGCTGACGGAACAGTTTGGCCGTACCATTATGAATCAAACGGCTATGGTACTAACGGAGTAAGAAACGGTAAGCTCTATTACATGGGTAAGCTTCAGAAGGCAATAGACAATACCTATGCTTATTACACGGTTAATGGTCTTACCTACCTTGTCAATAAGAGCGGCGCCATAGTCAAGAACCATAACAGCAAGAAGGATTCCGGTGAAGTGGAGTATAAGTCGGATTCAAGCGGTATGTGGAATGGAGGCTCTGCAGCAATAGAGGAATGCCTTGTGCCTGAATTTAATGTTACAGACATAGCATGAGTTTCTTAAAAAATACAATTTTTATACAATGCTATATAAAAAGCGCTTGCAACCGCAGGCGCTTTTATGTTATTCTAAGCAAGCTGTGGCATGATAGCAATGATACGTGAGGTTGCCATACTTGCAAAATCATAAGTAAGTATGGGTTTTCATGAGGAGCGAATGTCAAGTCATATTATTGGCGACAAGTCACTGTACCGTAATTGAAGCTCCGATTTAGTTCGGATAGCGGGGTGGAGAGCGTGAATAATCACGACACACCCGACAAAGTGTACAGTCACCACTTGTCGTACTACATTAAAAGTACGAACCAGGAGGCGACTTTTTTTATGGCAAATCAGATTATGCGTATTACACTCAAGGCTTATGATCACCAGCTTGTTGATCAGTCAGCCGCTAAGATCGTTGAGAGCTGCAAGAAGACAGGCTCAGAGGTAAGCGGACCGGTTCCGCTTCCTACTAAGAAGGAGGTTGTTACTATCCTTCGTGCTGTTCATAAGTATAAGGACAGCCGTGAGCAGTTCGAGCAGAGAACACACAAGAGACTCATCGATGTTATCAACCCGGGTCCAAAGACAATGGATACACTTCAGAGACTTGATATGCCTGCAGGCGTATATATCGATGTTCAGATGAAGAATGAGGGAGATAAGAAGAGTGCACCGAGAAAGCAGCTTGTTACAAAGCCTGCTTCAAACAGAAAGGCACCGGCTAGAAAGGCTCCTGCTAAGAAGCCTGCAGCTAAGGCAGCTGAGAAGACAGAGGCGTAAAACCTCGAATTATCTTCTATAATAATTCGTCAAGAAAGAACCTTTCATCACGGCAACGTTCGCGATGCGCTGGTCTTTTATGAATGCCAAACGGCATTCCGCTGTAGATTAATTAAGGAGGACAAATAATGAAAAAGGCAATACTTGCTACCAAGGTCGGAATGACTCAGATTTTTGACGAATCCGGCATGCTTATTCCGGTAACAGTTCTGCTTGCAGGTCCGTGTGTAGTTACTCAGGTTAAGACAACTGAGAACGACGGATATGATGCAGTTCAGGTTGGATTCTCTGATATCAGAGAGAAGCTTGTGAATAAGCCGGTAAAGGGTCAGTTCGACAAGGCAGGCGTATCTGTTAAGAGATACCTTCGCGAGTTCAGATTTGAGAATGCGGCTGACTACAAGGTTAAGGATGAGATCAAGGCTGACATCTTCGAGGCAGGAGACAAGGTAGATGCTACTGCAGTTACCAAGGGTAAGGGCTTCCAGGGTGCAATCAAGAGACTTGGTCAGCACAGAGGACCTATGAAGCACGGTTCTAAGTTCCACAGACATCAGGGTTCTAACGGACCTGCAACCACTCCGGGTAGAGTTACACCTGGTAAGGGCATGCCTGGACATATGGGCTCTGTACAGAGAACTATTGAGAACCTTGAAGTTGTTAGAGTTGATGTTGAGAACAATCTGCTGTTGGTTAAGGGCTCAGTTCCGGGACCTAAGAATTCCCTTATAACCATCAAAGAGACTGTAAAGTCAGCAAAGTAATTTGGTGGAGAGAAAGGAGGACTAGACAATGGCAAATGTATCAGTATACAACATGCAGGGTGCTGAGGTTGGCTCATTAGAGCTCAACGACAATGTATTCGGAGTTGAGGTTAACGAGAACCTTGTACACGAGGCTGTAGTAGCACATCTTGCTAATCAGCGTCAGGGCACACAGAAGGCCAAGACAAGATCTGAGGTTTCAGGCGGCGGCAAGAAGCCATGGAGACAGAAGGGCACAGGCCACGCAAGACAGGGATCTACAAGATCACCACAGTGGACAGGCGGCGGAGTTGTATTCGCACCTACACCTAGAGATTACTCTGTATCAATGAACAAGAAGGAGAGAAGAGCTGCTCTTAAGTCAGCACTTACCAGCCGTGTTCAGGATAACAAGCTTATAGTTCTTGATGAGCTTAAGCTTGATGCAATCAAGACCAAGGAGATGGTTAAAGTTCTTGAGGCTCTTAAGACTCAGAAGGCACTCATCGTTCTTGATTCACTTGATCAGAATGTTATTATTTCAGCTAGAAATATTCCGCAGGTTAAGACAACTCAGGTTGGAACACTTAACACCTATGATGTTATGAAGTACGACACAGTAGTTGTAACCAAGAAGGCGGTTTCCGACATCGAGGAGGTATACGCATAATGGCTATGGGATATTACGACATCATACTGAAGCCGGTTGTTTCAGAGGCTTCAATGACAGCTATGGCTGAGAACAAGTACACCTTCCTTGTTGCTCCGGAAGCAAACAAGAGCCAGATTAAGGAAGCTGTAGAGAAGCTTTTCCCGGGAACAAAGGTTGAGTCAGTCAACACCATGAACAAGCCGGGCAAGCAGAAGAGACGCGGTATGGTATTTGGCAAGACAGCTAAGACAAAGAAGGCTGTTGTTACACTTACCAAGGATTCTGAGCAGATTCAGATATATCAGGGTCTCTAATGCAATTATGCAGATCAAACTGCGACAAAAAAGATAAAGGAGAAAGACTAAGTCATGGGTATTAAGACATACAAACCTTATACACCTTCAAGAAGACAGATGACCGGTTCTGATTTCAGTGAAATCACAAAGACAACACCGGAGAGATCACTTCTTGCCGGCAAGAAGAAGACAGCCGGACGTAATAATAATGGCAAGATCACCGTTAGACATCATGGCGGCGGAAACAGACAGAAGTACAGAATCATCGATTTTAAGAGAAATTCTAAGGACGGAATTCCGGCTAAGGTAATCGGTATTGAGTACGATCCGAACAGAACAGCCAACATCGCTCTTATCTGCTATGCAGATGGAGAGAAGGCATACATACTTGCACCTCAGGGACTTACAGACGGCATGACCGTTATGAGCGGAGCTGAGGCTGAGGCAAGAGTAGGAAACTGCCTTCCGTTAAGCGCTATTCCGGTTGGTTCAAATGTACACAACATTGAGCTTCTTCCTGGCAAGGGCGGACAGATGGTTCGTTCAGCAGGAAACTCTGCACAGCTTATGGCTAAGGAAGGAAAGTACGCAACACTTAGACTTCCGTCTGGCGAGATGCGTATGGTTCCGATTGAGTGCCGTGCAACAATGGGTATCATCGGTAACGGTGAGCACAACCTTATCAATTACGGTAAGGCAGGCCGCAAGAGACATATGGGTATCAGACCTACAGTCCGTGGTTCAGTCATGAACCCGAACGATCACCCACATGGTGGTGGAGAAGGACGTGCACCTATCGGTCGTCCGGGTCCGTCTACACCTTGGGGCAAGCCGGCTATGGGTCTTAAGACTCGTAAGAAGAAGAAGGCTTCCAACAAGCTTATCGTCAGAAGACGTGACGGCAGAGCTATTAAGTAATTGAGGAGGATAAAGGATAATGTCACATCGTTCATTGAAAAAGGGACCATTCGCTGACGCATCTCTTCTTAAAAAAGTAGATGCTATGAACGCTTCTGGACAGAAGTCAGTAATCAAGACATGGTCAAGACGTTCTACTATCTTCCCGCAGATGGTAGGCCTTACAATTGCCGTACATGACGGCAGAAAGCATGTTCCGGTATTTGTTACCGAGGATATGGTTGGACACAAGCTTGGCGAGTTCGTTGCTACCAGAACCTACAGAGGTCACGGTAAGGATGAGAAGAAGACAGGTTCAAGATAAGCAGGGCGTGAAAGGAGGATTCTAAAATGGCAAAAGGACATAGAGCACAAATAAAGAGAGAACGTAATGCCGTTAAGGATTTGAGACCTAGCGCTAAGCTTTCTTACGCAAGAGTTTCCGTACAGAAGGCATGCTTCGTTTTGGATGCTATCAGAGGCAAGGATTTAGAGACTGCAATCGGTATTGTTACTTACAATCCGAGATATGCTTCAACCTTAATCAAGAAGTTACTTGAGTCTGCAGCAGCTAATGCAGAGAACAACAACAATATGGACAGAAGTACACTGTATGTTGCAGAGTGTTACGCAAGTGATGCTCCTGTAATGAAGAGAGTACATCCGAGAGCACAGGGCAGAGCTTACAGGATTCTTAAGCGCTCAAGCCACATCACTGTTGTTCTTGACGAGAAGAATTAAGGGAGGAAAGCATGGGACAGAAAGTTAATCCACACGGACTCAGAGTCGGTGTTATCAAAGACTGGGATTCCAGATGGTATGCAGAAGGCAAAGACTTTGCTGACAATCTTGTAGAAGACCATAACATCAGAAAATTCCTCAAGAAGAAGCTGGAGGCTGCTGCAATCTCTAAGATTGAGCTTGAGAGAACAACTGACAGACTTAGAGTTATCATCTACACAGCTAAGCCGGGCGTAGTTATCGGTAAGGGCGGCGCTGAGATTGATAAGCTTAAGGCAGAGATTCAGAAGTTTACAAGCAAGACTATTCTTGTTGATATCAAGGAAATCAAGAGACCTGATAAGGACGCTCAGCTTGTTGCAGAGTCTATTGCTCAGCAGCTTGAGAATCGTGTATCATTCAGACGTGCTGTTAAGCAGGCTATTCAGAGAACAATGAGAGCTGGAGCACTTGGTATCAAGGCTTCTGTTGGCGGACGTCTTTCAGGTGCAGATATAGCTCGTACAGAGTTCTATTCAGAGGGAACAATTCCGCTTCAGACTATTAGAGCAGACATTGACTACGGCTTTGCAGAGGCTGATACAACCTATGGTAAGCTGGGCGTTAAGGTCTGGATCTACAAGGGAGAGGTTCTTCCTCAGAGAAAAAAGGAAGGGAGCGATAAATAATCATGTTAATGCCAAAGAGAACAAAATATCGTAAGCAGCAGCGTGGTTCTATGAAGGGCGAGGCTCACAGAGGAAACAAGATCTCTAATGGTGAGTTTGGTCTTGTTGCTCTCGAATCATGCTGGCTCAAGGCTAATCAGATAGAGGCAGCCAGAGTTGCCATGACACGTTACATCAAGCGTGGCGGTCAGGTTTGGATCAAGGTATTCCCGGATAAGCCGGTTACATCAAAGCCTATCGGAGTACGTATGGGATCAGGAAAGGGTGCTGTTGATTTCTATGTAGCAGCAATCAAGCCAGGTCGTGTACTCTTCGAGATTGCAGGCGTACCTGAGGAGACAGCACGTGAAGCACTTCGTCTTGCAATGCATAAGTTACCGCTTACTTGCAAGATAGCAGCAAAAGCAGACTTAGAAGGCGGTGATACGAAATGAAATCCAAGAAATATATAGAAGAGCTTATTGCTAAGGACGTTCAGGCTTTGAATGAAGATCTCGTATCAGCTAAGAAGGAGCTTTTCAATCTCAGATTCCAGAACGCAACAAACCAGCTTGACAATACAGCAAGAATCGGCGAGGTTCGTAAGAACATCGCTCGTATTCAGACTGTTATTGCTCAGAAGCAGAAGGCAGAATAATCAAAGGAAAGGAGAACATTTATCGTGGAAAGAAATCTTAGAAAGACACGTACCGGTAAGGTAATAAGCAACAAGATGGATAAGACAATCACAGTTGCTATTCAGGACAATGTTAAGCATCCTTTGATCGGTAAAATTGTTAAAAAGACCTACAAGCTCAAGGCGCACGACGAGAACAACGAGTGCAACGAGGGCGATACAGTAGAAGTTATGGAGACCAGACCTCAGTCTAAGACTAAGAGATGGAGACTCGTAAGAATAGTTGAGAAGGCTAAATAAGGAGAAAGGAGTATTACTATGGTACAGCAGGAAACCAGACTTAAGGTTGCTGACAATACAGGTGCTAAGGAACTCCTTTGCATCCGTGTGTGCGGCGGCTCAACAAGAAGATATGCACGTATCGGTGATGTAATTGTTGCTTCTGTTAAAGACGCAACACCCGGTGGTGTTGTTAAGAAGGGCGACGTTGTTAAGGCGGTAGTTGTACGTACTGTTCAGAAGACCCGCAGATCTAACGGCGCATATATCCGTTTCGATGAGAATGCAGCAGTTATCATCAAGGATGATAAGACACCGAGAGGAACCCGTATTTTCGGACCCGTAGCAAGAGAGCTTCGTGATCATCAGTTTATGAAGATCATATCACTTGCTCCGGAAGTATTATAAGGAGGAGCCCTATGTTAAAGATTAAAAAGGACGATATGGTAAGAATCATCGCCGGCAAGGACAAGGGCAAGGACGGTAAGGTTCTGAGCGTTGATACAGCTAAGCACAAGGTTGTAGTAGAAGGCTGCAATGTTGTAACTAAGCACACTAAGCCAGGCGCTGGTAATCCTCAGGGCGGAATCGTTAAGGTTGAGGCCGCTATGGATATATCAAATGTTATGCTTCTTGCAGACGGACAGCCTACTAAGGTTGGCTTCAAGATTGAGGATGGCAAGAAGGTTCGTGTTGCCAAGAAGACCGGCAAGGTTATAGCTTAACGGAAAGGAGGAGAAATCATGGCAAGATTAAAGGATATCTACAATTCAGAGATTAAAGACGCTATGCAGAAGAAATTCGGCTATAAGAACGTCATGGAGATTCCGAAGCTCGAGAAGATAGTCATTAATATGGGTGTCGGCGAGGCTAAGGAGAACGCCAAGGTTTTAGACTCAGCTGTTAAGGATCTTGAGGCCATCTCAGGACAGCATGCAGTAGTAACCAAGGCTAAGCATTCAGTAGCTAACTTCAAGATTCGTGAGGGTATGCCGATTGGATGCAAGGTAACACTTCGCGGTGAGAAGATGTACGACTTCGCAGATCGTCTCATCAACCTCTCACTTCCTCGTGTACGTGACTTCAGAGGCGTTAATCCTAACGCATTCGACGGAAGAGGCAATTATGCACTCGGCCTTAAGGAGCAGCTTATATTCCCTGAGATTGAGTACGATAAGGTTGATAAGACCAGAGGTATGGATATCATCTTTGTAACAACAGCTAAGACAGACGAAGAGGCAAGAGAACTGCTCAGACTGTTCAATATGCCTTTCGCGAAGTAATAAGGAGGAATATAAGACATGGCAAAGACTTCCATGAAGGTAAAGCAGCAGCGTCCGGCTAAGTTCTCAACAAGAGCTTATAACAGATGCAGAATCTGCGGAAGACCACATTCTTACCTCAGAAAGTACGGTATCTGCCGTATTTGCTTCAGAGAGCTTGCTTACAAGGGCGAGATTCCGGGTGTTAAGAAGGCCAGCTGGTAAAATATGTTAAATTTCAACTATATTGGATTGTATTTATATAGTATAATCAATTAGTTGACAAATTATAAGGTTCGGCAACATGAGCTCCTAGCCGTTCCGGCTAGTCGCTCTGGCGGTTCGAAGGCGCTTCGCGCCTTGCCCGCCATACGGAAATTATGAATAACATATCCGTAAGTAAACTCACGGATATGTCACACATAATTCCCGCATGTTGCCGAACTAATGGATATCACATTCAATAACAAAAAAGGAGTTAAAAAAATGAGTGATCCGATTGCTGATATGCTTACGAGAATTCGTAATGCAAACATGCGTAAGCATGACACAGTAGAAATACCTGCATCCAAGATGAAGGTTGCTATCGCAAATATCCTTGTTAACGAGGGATATATTGAGAAGTACGAGCTTACCGGAGAGGGTGCTCAGAAGACTATCGTTGTTACACTTAAGTATACAGCCGGCAAGTCAGAGAGAGTTATCTCAGGACTTAAGAGAATCTCTAAGCCGGGTCTTCGAGTATATGCAGGTAAAGAGAACATGCCTAAGGTACTTGGCGGTCTCGGCACTGCTATCGTTTCAACAAATGCTGGCGTTATTACCGATAAGGAAGCACGCAAGCAGGGTGTTGGCGGAGAAGTTCTCTGCTACATCTGGTAACATCTGAAAACGTGTCATCAGAACACGACAATTTAAGAAGGAGGAAATTATGTCACGTATAGGCAGAATGCCGGTTGCAGTTCCGGCAGGCGTTACTGTAACAATCAATGACGGCAACGTAGTGACAGTCAAGGGACCAAAGGGTGAGCTTACACGCACTTTCGCTCCTGAGCTTACAATTGAGCAGAAGGACGGACAGCTTGTTGTATCACGCCCGAATGATTTAAAGAGAATTAAGGCACTTCACGGCCTCACAAGATCTCTTCTTCACAACATGGTTGTAGGAACATCTGAGGGATATCAGAAGGTTCTTGAGATCAACGGTGTCGGCTACAGAGCTGCTAAGCAGGGCAAGGTTCTTACACTTAACCTTGGTTACTCACATCCGGTAGAGATGACTGATCCGGATGGAATTGAAACTGTTTGCGATGGTCAGAACAAGATTATTGTTAAGGGCATCTCAAAGGAAAAGGTTGGTCAGTACGCAGCAGAGATTAGGACAAAGCGTCCGCCGGAGCCATATAAGGGCAAGGGTATCAAGTACGAGGATGAGCATATCATCCGCAAGGCCGGCAAGACAGGTAAGAAGTAATCTAAGGAGAGTATAAGATGATTAACAAAGCGTCAAAAAGCGAAATTCGTCAGAAGAAGCACGCAAGACTTCGTAATCGTATCTCAGGTACTGCAGAGAAGCCGCGTCTTAGCGTGTTCAGAAGTAATAATCATATGTATGCTCAGATTATTGACGATACTGTCGGCAATACACTTTGCTCAGCTTCAACATTGGATAAGGCAGCAAAGGATCTTGAGTATACAGACAACACTGAAGCAGCAGCATTTGTTGGTAAGACTATAGCTGAGAGAGCACTTGCAAAGGGCATCAGCGAGGTTGTATTCGACAGAGGCGGATTCATTTATCATGGTAAGGTTCAGGCTCTTGCTGAGGCAGCAAGAGAGGCCGGACTTAAGTTCTAAGGGAGGAAGGAAAAATGAAGAGAGAGATAATTGATCCTAAGTCATTAGAATTAAGTGATAAGGTTGTTGCCATCAAGCGTGTATCCAAGACTGTTAAGGGCGGACGTACTATGCGTTTCCAGGCTCTTGTAGTTGTAGGAGATATGAATGGTCATGTAGGAGCAGGCATCGGTAAGGCTGCCGAGGTTCCGGAGGCTATCAGAAAGGGTAAGGAGGCTGCTACTAAGAACCTTATTACCATCACACTTGACAAGAATAATTCAGTACCGCATGACTACATGGGCGTATTCGGAAGTGCTACAGTTCTTCTGAAGAGAGCTCCGGAAGGTACCGGTGTTATCGCCGGAGGTCCGGCTCGTAACGTTCTTGAGCTTGCAGGCATTAAGAATATCCGTACAAAGGCTCTTGGCTCTAACAATAAGGTTAACTGCGTACTTGCAACACTTGAGGGACTTAAGTCAATGAAGTCACCTGAGCAGTTTGCAGCACTCAGAGGCAAGACCGTTGGCGAGATACTTGGTTAATAGGAGGATTTTAAGATGGCTAACAAATTAAAGGTAACTCTTATCAAGTCTCCTATCGCTGCTGTACCGAAGAACGCTAAGACAGTAGCAGCATTAGGCCTTCGCAAGATCAATCAGACCAAGGAGTATCCTGACAATGATGCTGTAAGAGGCATGCTTAGACAGGTTGCACACATGGTTAAGGTTGAAGAGCTTTGATGTAGGGAGGTAAAAAATGGAATTATCAAACTTAAGACCTGCAGAGGGTTCAAAGCATAAGTCAAACTTCAGAAAAGGTCGCGGTCATGGTTCAGGAAACGGCAAGACTGCCGGCTATGGTCACAAGGGTCAGAAGGCTCGTTCAGGAGCACCGAGACCGGGCTTCGAAGGTGGACAGATGCCTCTGTACAGAAGACTTCCCAAGAGAGGCTTCACAAATATTAACAGAGTTGAGTATGCTGAGGTTAACTTAAGCACACTTAATAGATTTGACGACGGTGCAACCGTTGACGTTAAGACTCTTCTTGAGGCTAAGGTTATCAAGGAAGTACTTGGCGGCGTTAAGATTTTAGGCAGAGGAGAGCTTAACAAGAAGCTTACGGTTAAGGCTAACGCTTTCTCAGAGTCTGCAAAGCAGAAGATTGAGGCATGTGGCGGTAGCTGCGAGGTAATCTGATATGTTTAAGCTTCTGAAAAATGCTTGGAAGGTAGTGGAAGTCAGGAAGAAGCTGATATATACATTTCTGATGCTTCTTGTTATCAGATTTGGTTCGGTTCTTCCGATTCCGGGAGTAAACACCTCATACTTCTCAGAGCTGCTTAGCTCATTAAGCGGCACTGATGCATTTGGATGGTTCAATACAATGACGGGAGGATCGTTTACCGATCTTTCTGTCTTTGCATTAAGCATAACACCGTACATCACTTCATCCATCATAATGCAGCTTCTTACGGTAGCTATACCGAAGATGGAGGAGCTGCAGAGAGATGGACAGGAGGGACGCAAGAAGATTGCAGAGTACACAAGGTACGTAACTGTTGCATTGTCACTCATCGAGTCTGCTGCTATGGCTATCGGCTTCGGCGGCAGCGGTTTGCTGCTCAACTATAATGTTGCCAGCATCATCGTTTGTATCGTGACCATGACTACAGGTTCAGCTCTTCTTATGTGGATCGGAGAGAGAATAACAGAGAACGGAGTCGGAAACGGTATATCGGTTGTTCTGTTGTTTAACATTCTTTCATCACTTCCTGATGATTTAGGCTCACTCTATTCTACATTTATTAGAAATGAAAATGTTGCAGTCGGAGTGGTTATGGCTATCATCATCATTGCCTGCATAGCTGCAATGGTTGTATATGCTATAGTGCTTAATGCAGCAACAAGAAATATCCCGGTTCAGTATTCCAGAAAGATGCAGGGAAGAAGACTTGTAGGAAACGGTCAGTCAGTTATACCGCTTAAGGTTAATACTGCAGGAGTAATACCGGTAATCTTCGCATCATCAATTATGTCAATGCCTACACTGATTGCTCAGTTCCTTAATGTCGACTATTCGACTATAGGCGGCAAAATTTTGCTGACTCTTAATTCAGGTAACTGGTGCAGAACAGGCGGATATGCTTGGGCAAATATAGGACTTGTGATTTATCTCGTATTAATCATACTGTTTGCATATTTCTACACAAGCATAACATTTAATCCGCTTGAGGTTGCGAACAATATGAAAAAGAGCGGCGGATTTATTCCGGGACTCAGACCAGGTAAGCAGACCAGTGATTATCTAAACAGATTGCTTAGCTATATAATCTTTATTGGCGCTGCAGGACTTTGCATAATTGCATTTGTACCGATTTTGGTTTCAGGTTTGTTCGGACTTGGACATTTGTCATTCCTCGGTACATCACTGCTCATCATTGTTGCAGTTGTTATTGAGACGGTTAAGCAGATAGAGTCACAGCTGCTTGTTAGAAATTATAAGGGCTTCCTTAACGATTAAGAGGTTTAAAGGCTTATGAAGATTGTTATGTTAGGCGCTCCGGGCGCAGGAAAAGGAACACAGGCTGTTAATATTGCCAAGGAGTTCGGTATTCCGCATATAAGCACTGGCGATATATTCAGAGCTAATATCAAGAATGAGACTGAGCTTGGTATGAAGGCAAAGTCTTATATGGATAAGGGAGCACTTGTTCCGGATGATATCACAATCGGAATGCTTCTTGACCGTATCGTTGATAATGATTGCAAGAATGGTTTTGTTTTGGATGGATTCCCGAGAACAATTCCGCAGGCAGAGTCACTTAAGGCTGCACTCTCACTTCAGGATACCAAGATTGATCATGCGGTTGACATTGAGGTTCCGGATGAGGCTATTACCAAGCGTATGGGAGGCAGACGCAGCTGCCCTAAGTGCGGCGGAACCTATCATATAGTTTTCAACGCACCGAAGAAGGAAGGCATCTGTGACAACTGTGGTACAGAGCTTGTACAGAGAGCTGATGATAAGCCGGAGACTGTTTTAGAGAGACTTAAGACTTATCATGAGCAGACACAGCCACTTATAGATTTCTATAAAAATGAAGGTGTGCTGACTGAGGTGGACGGCACTAAGAAGCCGGATGAGGTTCTTAAAGATATACTTGAGGCTCTTAGATAATGGTTACTATCAAGTCAGATCATGAAATTCAATTAATGAGAGAAGCCGGGCTGGCACTTGCTAAGGTTCACGCTGAGCTTGAGCAATATGTCAAGCCCGGCATAAGCACTTACGAACTAAGTGCTATATGCGAAAAGCTTATCAGAAGTCACGGCTGTCTGCCGTCATTTAAAGGTTATGAAGGATTCCCGGCAGCTGCGTGTGTTTCCGTAAACGAAGAGGTAGTGCATGGCATACCGAGTCACGACCGCAAGCTGGTTGAAGGCGATATAGTTTCTATAGATACAGGAACCATATGGAAGGGCTGGCAGTCGGATGCTGCCCGTACACATACAGTCGGTAAGGTTTCCGGAGAGGTTCAGGATCTTGTAGATGCTACAAGAGAGAGCTTCTTCACAGGCATTAAGCAGGCAGTGGCAGGAAACCACGTTAACGATATCGGACGAGCAATTGAGGACTTTATCCTCCCGAAGGGCTATGGAATAGTTGAAGCTCTTGTTGGTCATGGTATAGGCAAGGAGATGCATGAGGAACCGGAGGTTCCGAACTTTACTTGCACAAGAAGAGGCATGAAGCTTCGCAAAAACATGACTATAGCAGTTGAACCGATGATCAACATGGGAACCTGGGATGTGGAAGAGACTGACAACGGATGGACCTTTGTGACAACCGATGGTCAGCCATCAGCACATTATGAAAATACAATTCTCATTAGGGAAGGTCAGCCTGAGGTGCTGTCACTTCTTCCGGAAGAGAAGAAGATGTACGGAGTTTTATAGGGAGGTTTGCATTGTCTAAGGCAGATGTCATCGAACTTGAAGGAACTGTTATCGAGAAATTACCGAATGCAATGTTCCGAGTTGAGCTTGAAAACGGACATCAGGTGCTTGCTCACATAAGCGGTAAGCTGCGTATGAACTATATCAGAATACTGCCGGGTGACAAGGTTACCATCGAAATGAGTCCTTATGATTTATCAAAGGCAAGAATTATCTGGAGAGATAAATAAGCCTGTATAGGATTATAAGAATAAAATTCTCTAAGGAGCTGGGCTAAAGCCCTTGCACTATATCAAAATCATTGGTATAATGCTATGGCAACTTTATCCGGTGGATTTCGCTCCAAAGAGAATTGGTTGTAGTTAAAAGGAGATTAACAATGAAAGTCAGATCTTCAGTAAAACCTATATGCGAAAAGTGTAAGGTTATTAAGAGAAAGGGTGTAATCAGAATTATCTGTGAGAACCCTAAGCACAAACAGAGACAGGGTTAAGAAGGAGGAAAAACATGGCACGTATTGCAGGTGTTGACCTTCCAAGAGAGAAGCGCGTTGAGATTGGACTTACCTACATCTATGGTATAGGTCTTCCGTCATCACAGCGTATCCTTAAGGAGGCAAATGTTAGTCCTGATACTCGCGTCAAGGATCTTACCGATGACGAGGTTAAGAGATTGGCAGAGGTTATCGCTGAGTCTCAGGTTGTTGAGGGTGATTTAAGAAGAGAAATCGCCATGAACATCAAGAGACTTCAGGAGATCGGTTGCTATCGCGGTATTCGTCACAGAAAGGGACTTCCGGTTCGCGGTCAGAAGACTAAGACTAACGCTCGTACACGCAAGGGTCCTAAGAAGACAGTAGCAAACAAGAAGAAGTAAGAGATCTGTATCTTTTACGAGCAGGAGTATGCTGCTTATGTTTGTTGTGTCTATGATATGCACAGCTATGTGACATGCAGACATACTAGGTCTAAGTCCGGCAATAAGGTTTGTCGGAGATTATTACAGAAAGTAGGTTAGTTTGATATGGCAAAGAAAGTGTCAGCCGGCGCTAAAAAGATAACAAAAAAGCGCGTTAAGAAGAACGTTGAACACGGACAGGCTCATATTCAGGCATCTTTCAATAACACAATAGTTACTTTGACAGATGCTGCAGGCAATGCTTTATCATGGGCAAGTGCCGGCGGATTGGGCTTCAGAGGTTCAAGAAAATCTACTCCATACGCAGCTCAGATGGCTGCAGAGACTGCTGTTAAGGCAGCCTTAGTGCATGGTTTAAAGACAGTAGATGTTATGGTTAAGGGACCGGGTTCAGGTCGTGAAGCAGCAATTCGTGCTCTTCAGGCTGCAGGACTTCAGGTTACCAGCATTAAGGATGTGACTCCTGTTCCGCATAATGGTTGTCGCCCGCCAAAGCGTAGAAGAGTCTGATTTGGAGGATAGAAAATGGCAGTAGATAGAGTTCCTGTTCTTAAAAGATGCAGATCCCTTGACTTGGATCCTGTATTTCTCGGAATAGATAAAAAGTCAAACAGAAAGTCTAAGAGACAGCAGAGAAAGCTTTCAGAGTACGGCATGCAGCTTCGTGAGAAGCAGAAGGCTAAGTTCATCTACGGCGTGCTTGAGAAGCCTTTCCGCAACTATTATGCTAAGGCTGAGCGTATGGAGGGTCAGACAGGTGAGAATCTTATGACCATGCTTGAGACTCGTCTTGACAATGTTGTTTTCCGTCTCGGTTGGGCTCGTACCAGAAGAGAGGCTCGTCAGATAGTTGACCATAAGCACATCCTTGTTAACGGCAAGCTTGTAAATGTTCCTTCATATCTTGTTAAGGCAGGAGATACCGTAGAGGTTAAGGAAGGCAAGAAGTCATCACAGAGATATAAGGATGTAATGGAGCAGGCTGGTGCCAGACTTGTTCCTGAGTGGCTTGAGTCTGATAAGGAGAACCTTAAGGGCCGCGTTATTGAGCTTCCTAAGAGAGAGGCAATTGATGTACCGGTTGACGAGATGCTTATCGTCGAGTTGTACTCAAAGTAATGTACCTCATACATTTTTATATTTCCGAGGGAAGGAGGCTAAAGTGTGCTTAAATCGTTAGACTAAGCCGCTTATAAATGCATGTTTGATTTTGAGAAACCAAATATTGAGATAGTTGAGATCTCAGAAGACAAGAAATACGGCAAGTTCGTATGTGAGCCGCTTGAGAGAGGATATGGCATCACCTTGGGCAACTCACTGAGGAGAATTATGCTTTCATCTCTTCCCGGAACTGCTGCAAGCCGCATCAAGATTGACGGTGTTGTGCATGAGTTTACCTGCATGCCTGGCGTCAAGGAGGATGTTGCCGAGATAGTTATGAATATCAAGGAAGTCAAGTTCAAGAACAATAGTTCTGATGACGAGCCTAGAACTGCATACATCGAGGCATCTGGTTCAGGTGTGGTTACAGCAGCCGATATACATGTTGACGGTGACATTGAGGTTGTTAATCCTGAACAGGTTATTGCTACACTTAGTGGTAATGATACTAAGTTCAACATGGAGATAACCATAGTTAACGGCAGAGGATACGTTGGTGCAGATAAGAACAAGTCTGAAGATGCACCGATAGGCAGCATAGCTGTTGATTCTATCTTCACACCGGTTGAACGTGTCAACATGAAAGTTGAGAATACTCGTGTTGGTCAGCAGACTGACTACGATAAACTCACACTTGAGGTTCTTACAAACGGAACAATAGAGCCTGACAAGGCTGTAAGCCTTGCAGCGAAGGTTCTAAGCGAGCATCTTAAGCTCTTCGTTGATCTTTCAGAGGATACTCAGAATATTGAGATTATCAGTGAGAAGGAAGATGACGAGAAGAATAAGGTTCTTGAGATGAATATTGACGAGCTTGAGCTTTCTGTACGTTCGTACAACTGCTTAAAGCGCGCAGGCATTAATACCGTTCAGGAGCTTTGTGCTAAGACTCCTGACGATATGATGAAGGTTAGGAACTTAGGACGCAAGTCTCTTGAGGAGGTTCTTGCAAAGCTTAAGGAGCTTGGCCTGTCACTTAAGGATCAGGAAGAGATATAATCTTAGTTTTAAGATTATTCAATAGGCTTATCCCATTGATAAGACCACAGGCACAATAGGAGGACAATATAATGGCAATGTATAGAAAGTTAGGCAAGACTGCCTCACAGAGAAAGGCACTTCTCAGAAACCAGGTTACAGCTCTGCTTTATCATGGCAAGATTAAGACTACTGAGGCTAGAGCTAAGGAAATCCGCAAGATCGCAGAGAAGCTTATAGCTCTCGGCGTAAAGGAGAAGGATAACTTCGAAGAGGTTACTGTTAAGGCTAAGGTAGCTAAGAAGGATGCCAATGGCAAGCGTATTAAGGAGACCAAGGAGATTAACGGTGTACAGAAGAGAGTTACCGTTTATGACGAAGTAGAGAAGATAATCAAGAAGGACAAGCCGTCAAAGCTTAATGCAAGACGTAAGATGCTTTCAGTTCTCTACGATGTAACTGAGGTTCCTACAAAGGCTCAGGGTCGCAAGGCTAACACTAAGCAGGCAGACCTTACAAACAAGATTTTCGACGAGTACGGCACAAAGTATGCTAACCGTAATGGTGGATACACACGTATCATCAAGATCGGTCAGCGTAAGGGCGATGCAGCTATGGAAGTGCTCATCGAGCTTGTATAAGCCATCATAATACATTCGTATTCACTAACCCCGCAGGATTTCCTGCGGGGTTTCTGCAACTTAATGATTAACATAAAAGAAAGAATGAAGTAATTTATCGCGTTAGCAATGAGCAGTACATCAGACGGATGTAAGTGTAACTGGCAGCTCGCAGACAGTTACACTTACGACGGATGGTACACGGCGAATGCCGTGTACAGAGTAATCGCTTCGCGATTAGGAGATGAACTGCGGACAAAATAGGTATTAACATAAAAGAAAGAATAAAGTAATTTGACTAACCTACACCCCTAAAATATAATTAACATAATAACCACGACTATCAATAGAGGCGCAATATGAAGAAGAGATTTTCACTGCTTTTGGCAGCCTTTAGTTTAATACTGTTATATTGTATATCATCATATGCGAGTACTATTACTCGTTCTATACCCAGTGCGCGTATTACACTAACAACTGGTGGCATAGATTTTACATCTGCTCTCGAGGACACACCGGATGAATATGTGAAGGTACCGGACAATCAGTACTATGAGCTTGACAGCTGTGAGTGGCTTGATGATATCAGTACCTTGAAGCCGGGCAGCACACCAAGAATTAAGGTTAGACTTGAGGCTCTGCCAAAAGAGACAAGCCATAATAACTATGATGTTATATATCTGTTTAGGGGTTCATATTCAGCATCCAATGTAAGCGTAACAAAGGGAACCTTTGAATCTGCAACCGTACAGGATTCGGGATACTTCATTGAGATTACTATCAAGATGAATGCACTTTCAGGCTCATTTGATACACCACAGAGTGCAGACTGGTCAGAGGCTGCTAAGGGAACAGCTGTCTGGACCGTTAATGATATTGATTCAGGTGTACATGAGATAATCTGTTACAGAGGCTCTTCACAGGTTAAGAAGCTTAATAATTATAAGGGCACTAGCTATAATTTCTTCCCATATATGACAAAGGAAGGAAGCTATAAGTATAAGATAAGGACAGTAGCTGACCCAACAACCGGAGTCGGAAAGTCTTCAGAGTGGTTAGAGTCAGGTGAATTATACATCTCCGCCAATGAGGTTTCAGACGGAACAGGTCAGACGACTGCTGATGAGAATGGTGCGGGACAAAGCAATCCTATTATCGGCAACCAACAGTATCCAAACGGAACAGGCAATGCGACGACGGTAGGATGGATGCAGCAGGGCGGTTATTATTACTTTCTTTATCCGGACGGAAACTATGCTAAGTCAGGCTGGATGAAGCTCGACAATAAATGGTACATGTTCGATGATAACGGACGTATGCTTACAGGTTGGCAGAAGAACAAGTATGGCAAATGGTTCTACCTTAACCCTTCTACAGGCGTCATGAAGACGGGTTGGTTCAAGGATAACAATAACTGGTATTTCCTTGATACTACAGAGGGAGACAGTCTTGGATGCATGAGAGTTGGCTGGCTTAAGTGGAATGATAAATGGTATTACTTCAATACAAGCGGTATCATGGTTACAGGCTGGTATAATGTGAACGGCACATACAGATATTTTTATCCTGAAGGTTCCACAACGACCGGCACCTTTGGATATATGGCAGCCAATACTACAGTTCAGGGCTTCACTTTTGATGAAAATGGTGTCTGGAAATAATTATAATTGTAGCGGTAATAACTATGGTCTGATACAATCATACTATAATACTGCGTATGATTCATTTTCATCATAAGGAGACGCAGACAAGAGGTCAATTAATAGATATTGCAGAAATGAAAAACCTGACAGCATTGTAACTGTAAACAGATTTATTATAAGTAGGAGGCAGCGATGGGACTTATTAAGGCGATAGGCACAGCAGTTGGAAGAGGTCTCGGCGATCAATGGAAGGAAGTTATTGAAGCAGCCGATATGAGCGACAAGACAGTATTTACCAAGGGCGTAGCTGTCAGATCTGATGGAAGCAATGGCAAGGGAAGCAGTGATATTATCACTAATGGATCAACAATACATGTTCTTCCTGGTCAGTTTATGTTTATCCTTGACGGAGGCAAGGTTGTAGACTATACCGCGGAGGAGGGCTACTATACTGTCAATAATTCCTCGGCACCTTCTCTCTTTAACGGAGAGTTCAAGGATACAATGAAGGATGTACTGGGCAGAATTCAGTACGGAGGAACCAATCCACAGAAGCAGCAGGCCTTCTATATTAATCTTCAGGAGATTAAGGGCATTAAATTTGGCACTCCTGCACCGGTTAATTACTTTGATTCCTTCTACAATGCTGAGCTTTTTGTAAGAGCTCACGGTGATTATTCAATTAAGGTAACTAATCCGCTTCTGTTCTTTGAGCAGGTTATACCTAAGAATACTGATCACGTAGATATAGATGATGTTAATGAGCAGTATTTAAGTGAGTTCCTGCAGGGCTTTTCTGCAGCACTTAATGCTATGAGTGCTGAGGGTATACGGATATCCTTCCTGCCTTCTAAGGCTCCGGAGCTTGCCAAGCATATGCAGACCAGTCTTGATGAGGACTGGAACCAGAGCAGAGGCTTTGAGGTTGACCACGTCGGCGTGGCAAGCGTATCGTATACTGATGACAGCCAGAAGCTAATTAATATGCGCAATCAGGGCGCTATGATGGCAGATCCTTCTATCAGGGAGGGCTTCACTCAGTCCGCAATTGCATCCGGTATTCAGGCGGCCGGCTCCAATACAGCAGGAGCAGGCACAGCATTTATGGGTGTCGGCATGGGTATGGGTGCGGCAGGCTCATTTATGGGAGCAGCTTCTCAGACCAATATGGCTCAGATGCAGATGCAGCAGCAAGCACAGGCAGCTCCGTCTCAGATGCAGCCACAGTCAGCAGCAGGCGCAGTAAGTTCAGCAGCCTGGACCTGTTCATGCGGTGCTGTTAATACAGGAAACTTCTGCACAAATTGCGGAACGAAGAGACCGGCTCCTGCAAGCTGGACCTGCTCATGCGGAACAGTTAATACGGGTAATTTCTGTACGAACTGCGGAACAAAGAGAAGCTGATACAGACAGATTATCAGACCCGTCGTGTGGATACATACGGCGGGTTATTGCTTTTATGACAAAGGAGTATTAATACTATGGCAGCGATAACCTATAAGTGTCCTAATTGCGACGGACCGCTTACCTGGAATGGAGAGAAGGGTGCCTTTGTCTGTGATTACTGTAGAGGTATATTTACAGAGTCAGAGCTTGCTGCACTTGCTCCGGCGCAGTCTAAGCCCGAAGAGATTGATGCTGAATATGCAAATGCATCAGATTCAGCAGATGGAAAGCAGCTGCGTGATGCTGTAGAGCAGGGACAGGAGCAAAAGAACAAGGTAAAATCACCGAAGCCTGCTAAGATGAAGGTGTATATGTGCCCTTCATGCGGAGCACAGGTTACAGCTGACGATACAACCGCGGCAACAAGCTGTTTCTACTGTCATAATCCTATTGTGTTAAATGATAAATTCCAGGAGGATCTTACACCGGACTATATCATTCCGTTTAAGATTGACCGCAAGAAGGCTGAAGAGATATTTACATCCTGGGTAGAAAAACATAAGTACATACCGAGTGCGTTTTACGATAAGCATCAGATTGAACTTTTAAGCGGTGTATATTTCCCGTATTGGGTATATGACTGTACGCTGCATACAGATGTTGTGGCAAAGGGCACAAAGGTGCGAACCTGGGATTCAGCAGGCATGAGACATACTGAGACCAGCGTATACGATATTAGCAACTCAGGAGATGCTCCGATTAAGAATATGTCACGCATTGCGCTTAACAAGGCAAGCAAGGTGCTGTGCGAGAGTGTTATGCCATTTGATTATTCAAAGCTTAAGCCGTTTCAGGCAGGCTATCTGCAGGGTTATATTGCAGAGGTCAGGGATATCGGCAAGGATGATATCAAATCCGAGATATCAGATGAGCTTAAGAGCTATGCAGAGGCCGCAGTCAGATACGGAATAGGGTCAGGCTACAGCAAGGTTGATATTGAGAAGCTTGAGACTAGTGCAAGAGATGAACATTACAATTATGCACTGATGCCTGTATGGACTGTTACCTACAAGGCGAAGGGCGGCAAGATGTATTATTTCTCTATCAATGGTCAGAATGGCAAGACCTGCGGAGAGCTTCCGGTTGATAATTCAAAGCTTATGAAGCTCTTCATTATGGTATTTATCCCGGTACTTATAATTATTCTTGCGATATGCTGGTTAATATTCTAAAGGAGGCAGGAGATGAAGAAAATAACTGCTGCATTAATTTGTGCGGTGACTATGGTTACTTTGGCCTTTGCCTCATTTGCCGATGTTACAACTGAGAACAGGTTAGCAGCTGATTCGGTCGATATATCAAATAATGCTGAGAGTGCGGGACCAGAGATTGAGTCTCTCTACAGTGAAGGTGTGCATGTATTCGATACGGCAGGGCTGCTTGACGATGAAGAGAAGTCTTCATTAGAGGATAAGCTTAGTTTAGTCGAGGCAGACACAGGCTTTACCTCCGCAGTATTTACAAGTGAGGGCAGCTCGGGAGCTGCTAATGCAGATGACTTTGCCGATATGATATTTTATTACGGCAATCTCGGAACAGGCGAAGATAAAGACGGCACCATATTGGTTATAGATATGGAGGCAAGAGAAGCATACATATATACACATGGCATTGCAACGAGATACATCACGGACTCGATGATTAACTATATCTATGATGACTTAAACGGCGGGCTCTATAACAGTCTCGGGGACGCTGATTATGCCAAGGCCTTCGATATATATGCGGACGGAGTACTTGCGGCCTATAAGGGAGGCATAAGCTCCGATCAGCAAAATTATAATACCCAGACAGGTGAATATGATCCTTACAGAGCAGCGAGGAAGCACAGTCTGAGTCCTACGGAAGTTATTGCTGCCTTGGTTATCAGCGGTATTATAGGCATAATTCCTGTTAATGCCACTAAGAGAAAGTATGCTATGAAGAAGGAAAAGGCATTGGCCGAACGCTTTAACCTGTCATACAGGGCAGATGCGGTATATGCATTCAGCACGCCTTTAGCGGCAGCAAAGCTTCTATCTAAGCGTGTATCAAGTATGCCTATACCAAGACCACAGCCTTCTGGAGGCGGCGGAGGACACAGCAATGGAGGAGGCATCTCAAGCGGCTCCATAGGCAGAGGCGGCAGTTTCCACGGAGGCGGCGGAAGAAAATTCTAATTAAGAGCAATGCCTGAATATTTACAGGCACCACATATTATAAAAATACGGAAGATATAGAATGAACAGACAGATAGTTCTGTTGAGAGACATTTACAGCAGTAATAATATAACTCAGAGGGCCCTGTGCAAGAGCACAGGGCTTGCTTTGGGAACGGTTAACAGCCTTATCAACGAGATGACGGCAGATGAGCTTATAGTGCACGATAAAACGGGCTATAAGCTTACGGATAAGGGCATGGCTGCACTTAAGCCTTACAAGGTGGACTGTGCACTTATAATGGCCGCAGGCTTTGGCTCAAGATTTGTACCGCTGTCATTCGAGAAGCCAAAAGGACTCCTGGAGGTATTTGGAGAGCCTATGGTTGAGCGGCAGATACGTCAGCTTAAAGAAGTCGGCATAGATGATATAGCCATAGTAGTAGGCTATATGAAGGAAAAATTTGAATATCTGACCGATAAGTTCGGTCTTAAGCTTATATATAATCCTGATTATTCAAGAAGAAATAATATCGGCAGTATAGAGTATGCCTATGATTATCTGTATGGCAGAAATGCTTATATATTAAGCTCCGACAACTGGATACGCAATAATATGTATCACGGCTATGAGCCTTGTGCGTGGTATTCGAGTAAGCACGCTGAGGGCAGAACCTCAGAGTGGACGCTTATAACGGATAAGAAGGGCAGGATTAAGGATACATATCCTGGAGGAACGGACTGCGACTACATGTTTGGTCCGGCCTATTTCTCAAGGGAATTCAGCGAGAGCTTTCTGCCGGTACTTAAAAAATACTGTGAGCTTCCGGGGACAGAGGATTATTACTGGGAGCATGTTCTCATGCAGATGCTTAACGGCGAGGCAAAAAAGCGCATTAATGCATATTTTGGGCGCACAGCCGAGCTTGCGCTCTGCGATAACATAGAGATGTATATTAATCGTCAGCCTGAGGATAATGTTTATGAGTTTGAAAATCTTGAGGAGCTCAGGGACTTTGATCCTAAGTATAAGGATGACTCAGGCTCATGCGCCATGCAGTTTGTAGCGGGTGTATTTAAGGTTAAGGAATCAGAGATACATAATATACGCCGTCTTAAGGCAGGCATGACCAATAATTCCTGGCTTTTTAGCTTAAACGACAAATCCTATATATGCCGTATACCGGGAGAGGGTACGGATAAGCTGATTAACAGGCATAATGAAGCAGCTGTATACAGAGCAGTTGAGCCGCTCAAGCTTACTGAGACAGTTGATGCATTTACAGAGGATAATGGATACAAGATATCAGAGTTTTATGATGATTCGCGCAATGCGGATTTTAATAATGAGACAGATTTGAAGTATTGCATGCTCAAGCTTCGTGAACTTCATGAGTCAGGCATCGAGGTTGAGCATAACTTTGATATACGCAGCATGATACTCTTCTATGAGAAACTTTGCGGTGAAGTCTCATTTAATGATTATGAGGCGATGAAGCCCAAAAGAGATGAGCTGCTTCGTTGGGCAGACGAGCATCACCTGCCTAAGGTGCTTGCGCACATTGACCCGGTACAGGATAATTTTCTGCTGCTTAAGGGGGCAGACATCTCGGAGGATGAGAGAGACTTAAGGCTCATCAGGCTAATAGACTGGGAGTATTCCGGCATGTGTGATCCATTGATGGATCTTGGCATGTGCGCAATTTACTCATATATGGATGAGCGCAGGACAGAGCAGCTGATGCAGTATTACTTTGGAAGAGAACCAGAGCACATGGAACGTCAGCTTGTATATGCATACATGGCCTTAGGCGGCTTATTATGGTCACTGTGGGGACTCTATAAGGAGTCACTCGGCGTAGAGTTTTCAGATTATACAATCAAGATGTACAGGTATTTTAAGGAGTACTCAGACAAGGTGCTGCACTATAAGTAGCGCAAGAACAGTATCTCGTACAGGATGAGATATAAGGAGGAGATGAAAATGAAGAAGAGCGTCATTGCTTTGATGCTTGCGGCATCAATCGGCACCGTAGGCTTTGCGAGCTATGCGGATGTGATTAGTGATGTGCCGTCGCAGCTTGAAAGCTCTGCGGCTGCAGGTACAGGCAGCAGTGCATCATCAGGTACTTCGGGCTCGTCAGGCACTGCCTCCGTAACTGTCGGAGGAACTGTGTCCAATACTGCACCGCCAACAACAGGCAGCTCATCATCGCAGGGAACAGCAATCTCATCAGAGGATATTGCTGTAAATGTCGGAAACGGAGAGACTGTTATAGTTGATGTACCGGGCTCAGCACCGGATCTTCCGGCAGTTAAAAGCATAGGTCCCGGAACAAGCACAGGCAGCAGTACTAGCAGCACCGGACAGAGTGTAATCATAACTGCGCCGGGACAAAGCACAACCTTGTCAGAAGCGGAGGTTGGAAGTACATACTCCTCAGACGCTAAGGTTAAGGTAGAGCTTGGATATACTCTAATCTCGCCAAACGTTGACTACAACGGCTTTAAGGTAGCCGAGGGAAGTGTACAGCTTAAGGACGGAAGCTGGGATACTATCGGTCATGATAAATACATCAGACAGCCTTATTACAAACTTCTCAGAGAGGAAGGCGACTGGTATGTAGTACAAGTCAATGCTAGGCGTATAGGCAACTACGCAACGCCTGACGGAAGTACAATTACGGAGCTTTGGCTCAAGAAATCCGACTGTATTGCCAGAAATTATATAGAGCTCAATACCTCTAATACCAAGAGGCAGGCCATAGTTAAATATGCTCTAAGCCTCCTTGGCAAGGGCTATCAATATGCAGGCAACGGTCCTGACGTATTTGACTGCTCAGGCTTTGTTAATCATGTAATGAGTACAAACGGCATCAAGGTAGCGCGCAATTCTACGGAGATATGCCAGAACGGAAGAGAAGCAGGCATTAACGGACTGCGTCCGGGAGATATAGTAGGCCGCTCCGGACATGTCGGCATATATATAGGAGACGGATATTTTGTGCATGCTGCAGAGTCATCAAGCGGAGTTATAACTGACAGCGTTGCCATATACAATAAGTCGTCTGCATTTACAGCATACAGAAATGTTGTCGGCGACTGATTAAGCTATTGGGTTAAAGGGGATATATGAACAAGATTAAGGACGGCATATTACGTTTCCTGAGAAGGGCGGGAACATATATGGTTGTCATAATTAGCTGGATGATGATAGCCATAGTCATCGGAGCCTTATGCGGCGCAGTAGGTTCAGCCTTTCATATAGGTATTGATGCCGCAACGGAGTGCAGAATGGAGCATCCGTGGCTTCTTTGGTGCATGCCTATAGCAGGCATTGCCATAATTGCTGTCTATAAGCTGTTTCGTACTGAGGGACTCGGAACAAATGATATTATAGACGCGGTGCAAACCGGCAATGACCTGTCAATATGGCTGCTTCCTTCTATATATATAGGCACCATACTCACGCATCTTGTAGGAGGAAGTGCCGGACGAGAGGGAGCTGCGCTTCAGATGGGCGGTGCTATAGGCAACTATGTTGGCACGGTTTATAAGCTAGATGAAAATGACTTAAAGATTGCAACCATGTGCGGTATGGCAGCCTTCTTCTCAGCGTTGTTTGGCACTCCGCTTACCGCGGCAGTGTTTGCGATAATGGTTATATCAGTAGGCTCATTTGTGCATATGGCGTTTTTGCCTTGTCTTACTGCAGCGGTTACAGCCTACATGATATCAGTAGCAATCGGAGTGGAGCCGACGCGCTTTGCCATAGTGGTACCGGAGGCAACAGTGCCAATGTTTGGCAAGGTTGTACTGCTTGCGATATGCTTTGCCGGGCTCTCGGTTATATTCTGCGAGGTGATTCATCTGACTGAAAAACTATTGAAGCAAGGCCCTTTTGAAAATAAATGGCTCAGAGCTATAGTCGGAGGACTTATCGTCATTGCCATTACTCTCATGATAGGCACTACCGATTACAATGGCGCCGGTATGAATATAGTGAGAGCTGCAATCGAGGAAGGAAAAGCTGCGCCGACTGCATTTGCATTTAAGCTGCTGCTTACAGCCATAACACTTGGAGCAGGCTTTAAGGGAGGTGAGGTTGTTCCCTCGTTTTTTGTTGGCGCAACCTTCGGCTGTGTATTGGCTCCACTGCTTAATGTACCGGCAGGCTTTGGGGCAGCCCTGGGATTGGTAGGAGTATTTTGCGGTGCAACGAACTGCATGTTTTCATCAATCATACTCTCAATCGAGCTGTTTGGCTCTGAGGGTGTGCTCTTCTTTGCGGTTGTATGCGGAATCTGTTATATGCTATCGGGCTACAGAGGCCTTTATTCGAGCCAGACCATACTTTACTCCAAGATAGGTATCGAATATATTGATGTCAAGGCCAATCATCATCATTTAAATGACGATGATTATGATAAGGAACTTGATAAAAAACAGGTTTTCAGAAAATAGTTGTATAATTTTGAAATAATCTGCATTATAATACTCTACAAGTTTCTTCTGGGAATGCTTGAAAATGTCACGCAGCTGATGCATTTGCCGGACATCAGACTTTGGAAAGCATCAGGTATGTGACAAACACGAGCAGTTTAAAAGAGGCTTAACAGTAACACCAGAGGCTTGGGATACAGGAGGAGTAGTAGAATGTATACACTTGAAGACATCAGAACGGTTGATCCGGAAATTGCAGATGTAATTGTTGCAGAGCAGAACAGACAGAATGAGCATATAGAGCTTATTGCTTCTGAGAACTGGGTAAGCAAGGCAGTTATGTCAGCAATGGGATCTGTACTTACCAATAAATATGCAGAGGGATATCCGGGCAAGCGTTATTATGGCGGCTGTGTAGATGTAGATATAGCAGAGAATCTTGCAATCGAGAGATTAAAGGAGCTTTTCGGATGTGAGTATGCTAATGTACAGCCACATTCAGGTGCACAGGCTAACATGGCAGTAGAGATGGCTGTACTCAAGCCGGGAGATACCATGATGGGTCTAAACCTCGATATGGGCGGACATCTGACCCACGGCTCACCTGCTAACTTCAGCGGTATTTATTTCAATATCGTTCCTTATGGGGTAAATGCAGAGGGCTATATTGATTATGATGAGGTTGAGCGTATCGCTGTTGAGTGCAAGCCTAAGATGATATGTGCCGGTGCATCTGCATATGCAAGAGCTATCGACTTCAAGAGATTCAGAGAGATAGCAGATAAGGTAGGCGCAGTACTCTGGGTAGATATGGCTCATATCGCAGGACTTGTAGCGGCAGGACTTCACCAGAGCCCGATTCCATATGCTGATATTGTTACAACTACAACTCACAAGACCCTCAGAGGACCTAGAGGCGGAGTTATCATGGCTACCGCAGCAGCTAATGAGAAGTTTAATTTCAATAAGGCAGTATTCCCTGGAATTCAGGGCGGACCGCTTATGCATGTTATTGCTGCTAAGGCAGTTTGCTTCAAGGAGGCACTGCAGCCGGAATTCAAGACTTATGCCAAGCAGATTATTGATAATGCACAGGCACTTTGCAAGGGACTGCAGAGCAGAGGCATTAAGATTGTATCAGACGGAACAGATAATCACCTGATGCTTGTAGATCTTACACCTTTCGGACTTACAGGCAAGGAGGTTGAGAAGCTTCTTGACGAGGCTCATATAACAGCTAATAAGAACACCATCCCTAACGATCCTAAGAGCCCGTTTGTAACAAGCGGTCTGCGTCTCGGAACACCTGCAGCAACAAGCCGCGGTCTTAAGGAGGCTGACTTTGATAAGGTAGCAGAGGCAATTGCTATAGTTATCAAGGAGGGTGCAGCCGGTGTAGATAAGGCACGTGCTATTATTGCAGAGATTACTGCTAAGTATCCGCTTAACTAATATAGCGACGAACTAATGAATTCTTCGGATTGCGAGCACATGTAATGTGACCGCAGTCCGAATTTTGCAAGAACAAGATAAATTTGCTCCTGATATCGGTATAAAATCCGGCACAACAAAGGAATTATGGAATATAAACTTGAAAACGGAAGACCTGCAGACTGCAGTGGAAGGCTTGATAAAGAGATTCGTACTTACGATCTGTTAGATAGCCTGGGAGTTAAGTATGCGCGTATAGACCATGAGGCAGTTATGACCATTGATGCCTGCGCAGATGTAGACAAGGTATTAGCTGAGGGAAAAGAAGGCACAGAGGTGTGTAAGAATCTGTTTCTCTGCAACAGACAGGAAACCGTATTCTATCTGCTGATGCTTCCGGGTGCCAAGAAGTTCAGCACCAAGGAGGTATCGGCGCAGCTTGGAGTTGCGAGACTTAGCTTTGCCAAGGAGAGCTATATGGAGGAGTTTCTTGATATTACTCCTGGCTCGGTAAGTGTTATGGGACTCATGAATGACAAGGACAATCACGTACAGCTTTTAATTGACGAGGATCTGCTGAAAAATGAGTTCTTTGGCTGCCATCCCTGCATTAATACCTCAAGTCTGCGTATTGCGGTCAAGGATCTCACAGACAAGATACTTCCGGCAGTGCATCATAATCCGATTGTAATTCACTTATAATTGTATGAATTTCCACAGGTGACGGGTAAGGCAATGTACGGGTTGTCAGTCACGTATACGTATTACTAAGAATGCAGCGATACGTTGATAAACACTTATATTCATTTTGCAACAATAAGTATAGATAACAGCAGCTTTACGGCAAAAGAGGAACAGACATGAAATCAACAGCCAACATAGAACCGAAGATAGATAAGACAGCCTTTATAGCGGAAGGTGCTGTAGTCATAGGTGATGTTGTGATAGGGGCAGGCTCAAGTGTCTGGTTTAATGCTGTACTGCGTTCTGACAATAACTTCATCAGGATAGGCTGCAACAGTAATATTCAGGATGGGGTAGTTATCCATGAGGATGAGGAGAATCCGGTTATAATAGGCAACAATGTCACAGTCGGACATAAGGCTATGCTTCACGGCTGTACCATCGGAGATAATTCGCTCATCGGTATGGGCGCAATATTACTGAACGGCTGTGTTGTCGGCAAAAATTGCGTTGTAGCTGCAGGTGCACTTGTTACAGGTAAGACTATAGTGCCGGATAACTCTGTAATTATGGGAGCCCCGGCTAAGACTATTAAGCCCATAAGTGATGCGCTGCTTAAGGAGATTGATTCAGATGCTGCAGAATATGCACAAAGAGCTGTCGAGTATAAACGCGGAGATTTTAAACAGGCAAAAACAACGGAATAATAATTCTGGCCTCTTATAGCCAGACCATAAGAACATACAAATTTTAATCAAATCAAGTTATTGTACAAATACTACAAAAACATCGCATATCAGACTAAAAGGGCTTGTGCAAACTGTAAAATAAATTTTACGAAATCAATGCAAACCCGCATTCAATGCAAAAACGCATACCACAACAATTGCCAAAAACGTAACAATCAATGCAAAAGTGCATGCTAACGCTTGTACTATGTATTTTTGTTAGCACATGCTAATTTTTTAACAAAGTAATTTGCACACAAATTTGAAATGTTAACCTGCATATCAATGCAAAAATGCATAACACTGCCAGCCTTATTTCTCCATAGCACTATGCAAAAATGCATGCACATCGTAACCGTACATCAAATAATACAAAAATCCTAAAAAATACTTTTTCAGAATTGTTGACATTTACCAAACTGGCATATATATTGCTTAACATAACGTATAAGCTTTGCATCTTCAGCAGCGAGTTATACGTTATGTTCTCAAGGACGAGAGCCTTTCTATACTTACTCAATGATGAGTGTCAAAGTACATTTTATCCACTATTTAGCTTATTTATACAATTGAATATCAGCTAACGCTTGATCTATACAGAAAGGAGTTTTTATGGATCTGCTTATTAAAAATGGAACCTTAGTAACCGAGAAGGAAATGTTTAAGGCTGACATTGCTGTTAAGGACGGCAAGATAGCACTTATCGGATCTGATCTTTCAGATATTGCTGCCGACAAGGTTGTGGATGCCACAGGCAAGCTTGTTCTTCCGGGAGCTATAGATGCACATACACATCTGGCATTCCCATTTGGCGGAACAACATCCTCCGATGATTATTTTGCTGGCACACGTGCAGCTGCATGCGGCGGAACCACAATGGTATTTGATTATACCAACCAGGATTTCGGCGAGACCATGCTTGAGACGGTTAAGCGCAGAGAGGCTCAGGCTTACAAGGAGGGACTTGCAGTTGATATTGGACTGCATATCGGAATAAAGGATCCTAAGCCGGAGCTTTTGGAGTCTATGAAGGAAGCAGTAGACTATGGCGTATCTTCATTTAAGGTATTCATGGTTTATGACTTTGGAGTTAAGGACGGAGTATTCTACAAGGTTCTTGAGACAGCTAAGAAGTATGGCGCACTGGTTGCAGTTCATGCAGAGAACAACGAGATGGTGCTTACTCTTACAGAGAAGTATGTACAGGAGGGCAAGCTTAGCCCATGGTACCATTACGCATCACGTCCGGAGTTCGTTGAGGCAGAGGCTGACAGACGTGCTATTGACTGGGCAAGAGCTCTTAAGGCACCGCTTTACATCGTACACCTTGCAAATGCAGATGGTGTAAAGGCTGTTACAGAGGCTAAGGATGAGGGTCTTGAGATTTATGCCGAGACCTGCCCACAGTACCTTAATTTCACTGATGAGGTCTTCAAGAGAGAAGACGGCCGCAACTTCGTTTGCTCACCTCCAATGAAGGGACAGGCATCACAGGATGCTCTCTGGGAGGCAATCAAGCGCGGAGATATCGATACTGTAGCAACAGACCACTGTCCATTCCAGCAGGCTGAGAAGGATTGGGGTAAGGATGATTTCCGTAAGATTCCTAACGGCTGTGCAGGTATAGAGAATATGTATCCATATATGCTCAGCAAGGCTAATGAGGGAGTTATCCCGTTCACCAAGGCAGTAGAGCTTTGCTCCTTCAATCCGGCTAAGATCTTTGGATGCACAGATAAGGGAAGCCTCGCTATAGGTAAGGATGCAGATATCGTAATCTATGATCCGAACAAGAACTTCACAGTTCATAACAGCAACATGCATTCAGATTCCGACCATACAATCTGGGAGGGCTTGGAGCTTAAGGGATATCCGGTACAGACCTATTCACGCGGACGTCTTGTATACGACAACGGAGAGTTCGTAGGAGACGCTAAGTGGGGCAAGCTGGTAAAGTGTGCAGCAAGAGCACATTGATCCGAATAAATCTCCAATAAGATATATCAGCGGCAGTCCTAAGACTAAAACCTACCTTCAGCTGCCGCCGTAATATAGGAATCAAGTGAAGCACTGAAAGCTTAAGCTTAAAGAGATTTAAGCTCAAGCAGGACGAAAGGTTGTTTTGCTTAAGGCAATATTCAATTGAATGCCTTAGGTCAGAAGAAAAAGGAGACAAATATGATAACACAGTTTAGAAAAGGCGAATTACACGAATTGTCGCCGCAGGCAGCTTCGGAGCTGATGCACTCAAAGTATTACAATCCTGATCTTGCACCTACAATGATTAAGGACAGAACCTGGACCACACGAGATGTTGCGGATCTCTGGATCGGACTTTCAGTATCAATTGCAGCACTTGCGCTTGCATCATCACTTGTTGCACTTGGTGTTTCACCATTACTCGCAGTTATTAACGTATTCTTAGGAAATGTAATCGTACTTATACCGATTCAGCTTAACTCTCACGTTGGTACTAAGTATGGTATCCCGTATCCTATATACGCAAGATTGTCATTTGGTACACACGGAGCACAGCTCTCAAGTGTATCGCGTTCCATCATCGGATGCGGATGGACTTCCGTTCAGTCATGGGTAGGAGGCGGTGCTGTAGCAGCACTCCTCGGATGTATCATTCCGGCACTTTCAGATACCAGCAACACGATAGCGATGCCTGGTAATGACAGCGTTATGGTAGGACAGCTTATTGGCTTCATTATCTTCGTGCTTGTATGCGGATGGATAGCTTACAATGGTATGGATAAGGTTAAGTGGCTCCAGAACATCGGCGGTCCGCTTGTAATCCTTGCAATCCTGGCACTGCTTGTATGGAGTGTAATTGCACTTAATTCAACAGGCCACTCTGTTATAGATGTATTCATGGAAGGCAACAATGAGGAGCTTATCAAGCAGAACGGAGGTTTTGCATTCGTATATCTGGCAGGACTTACCGGCAATATTGCTTATTGGTCAACAGTAGCTCTTAACATTCCTGACTTCTCCAAGATGGCAAGATCACAGAAGGATCAGTTCAATGGACAGATGATAGGTATGCCTATTCCGATGGGTATCTGTGCAATCGCAGGTGCATTATTCGCACAGGCAACATACTATCTGTATGGCGCAGCTAACTACGATCCTACAACCGTATTCTTCATGGTTGACAACAAGATTGCTATCATCGTAGCATCACTTGCAGTTATCGCAGCACAGCTTACAACCTGCGTAGCAGCTAACGTAGTTGCTCCGTCTAATGGTTGGTCAAACCTTGCACCTAAGAAGATAACCTTCAAGAAGGGCGTTATAATTACAGTATTAATATCAATATTCGTTACACAGCCTTGGTTCATCTATGGTTCAGGCGCAGCTTACATCTTCACATGGCTTAACAACTACGGAACCATCATCGCTCCGGTTGCAGCTATCCTTTGTGCAGACTACTTCATCTGCAAGGAAAAGAGAATCGATGTATATGCACTGTATAAGGGCACAGACGGACGTTATGCATACTCTAACGGCTGGAACTGGTGTGCTATCATCGCTTGGGTAGCATCCTTCATCCTTCCGTTGCTTGGCAATACAGTATTTGCATTTGGTAGCTCAGGAAGAACAACACCTAACCTGCTTGATATGATAGCAGCTAACGGATATCTGTTCTCCTTCTTCGTAGCATTCATAGTATACACTGTTCTTATGAAGTCAGGCTTCGGCGGAACAAAGGAGCAGAAGGGCTTCATTACTCAGGCTGAAGAGGACGCAATGACAGAGGTTGTCAGCGAATAAGAAGCTGTGAATCAGCAAACCGTTTAGCAATAAACGGAAAATGTTTAGTATCACCATTTTAAACAGCTTTACGTCAAGGCTGGATGGCGGTACTAAACACAAACAGTAACAATTAATTACAAGGACAGCTCCCGGAGCTCATCCGGCTGCCGGGAGCAATCCTTATTCGAAAGGGGTTTAGTTATGTATAAGTGCAGTTTGGAGAGAATGAGCGACAAGATTCATACCTTCAGCAAGTTTGGCGATGCCGGACACGGCGGAATAACCAGATATGCTCTGTCAGAGGAAGATAAGATGGCGAGAGCTGAGTGGCTTAAGCGCATGGAGGCAATAGGTGCCACAATAGAGATGGATGACCTTGCCAACATGTACGCTACTATTCCCGGCTCAGATCCTAATGCAAAGCGCATAGTTATGGGATCACACTGCGACTCAGTTAAGAACGGCGGCAACTATGACGGCATACTTGGCGTTATGAGTGCCATGGAGGTTCTTGAGACTGTTGTAGCAGAGAAGATTCCTCACAAGCATCCGCTCACAGCTATGATCTTCACTAACGAGGAGGGTTCAGAGTTCCCGCCTTGTATGATGTGTTCAGGTACAATGGCACATGATTATATGCCTGAGAGATTCAGAGATAACTTCGCATATGACAAGATGATGGCTTCACATTCAATCATCGATACAGAGGTTACCTTTGGAGAGAAGCTTGCTAAGTTCCCGTACAGAGGAGTTAAGGAGAACCGTATGTCACCTGATAAGTATGCAGCTCTCTTTGAGACTCATATCGAGCAGGGACCTATCCTTGAGGATGCTAAGAAGGACATCGGAGTTGTAACATGCGTACTTGGACAGATGCTCTACAGAGTAAGATTCTATGGATTTGCTGCTCATGCAGGCACATTCCCGATGAAGAAGCGTCATGACGCATTCTATGCAGCTTCACAGGCACTTTGCTACCTCCATGAGGAGATAGATAAGCTTAACGATGACGCACTTGTATATACAACAGGAGAGGTTGTTATACATCCTTGTGTCAACACTGTTATTCCTGACTTCTTTGATTTCTCAATTGACGTAAGACATGAGGATCCGGAGGTTCTTAATAAGGTACGCGCTATTCTTGCAACCTTAGAGGAGAGAGAGTGGAACGGATGCCGCTGCGAGGTAGTACTTGGATGGAACCGTGACACTGTTTATTGGAATAAGACTCTTGTAGGCTATGTAAGAGAGGCTGTTGAGGAGTTAGGCTACAGCCATATGGATATCAACTCAGGTGCAGGACATGATGCCCAGTACATCTCATATATGATACCTACAACGATGATATTTGCACCATCTGAGAAAGGTCTCTCACATTGTGAGCCGGAGCATACCTCAGATGAGCTCTGCACAAAGGCAGCATCAGTTATGCTTAATGCAGTACTTAAGTTAGATGAGAAGGGCGGATTATAATTCGGTCAGAGACATTTTAGCTTAAGAACGGAGAGCAACTCGTTGCTGTTAGACTTGTAGTGGTTTTAACAACAGCATAGGTTCCCCGGCGTAAGAGGAACAAAAGGTAATAGATTTAGGAGTGTTTTAAACTGCCGGGCAATCAGTAATGAAAGCCCGGCAGTTTGCGTTTCTACTTAATAGGAAATTGCATTCTGTAAAGTAAACGCAAGAAAGAAGCCGATAGGATATGCCAGGCATAACCTGTTCGGCAGATAATAATAGGCTTATAGGGAGCATTAAGGCTTCCGTTAAGATATAGGCAGGATTCCTTTAAAAGGTCACTTGTAGCTTAGATAAAAAGGAGAGAACTATTATGACCGGAAAATACACAAAAGAATTAAAGCCGGCTTATACGATGCTTACCATCATGGAGGAGGCCGGCAGATGCTTACTCTGTTATGATGCACCATGTACAGCTTCATGTCCGGCAGGCACGGATCCTGGCCGCTTCATAAGAAGCGTGAGATTCCGTAACTTTAAGGGCGCAGCAGAGACAATCAGGGAGAACAATGCCTTAGGTGCAGTTTGTGCCAGAGTCTGTCCTACAGAGCGCTATTGTGAGCAGGGCTGCTCAAGGAGCGGCATAGATAAGCCTATTGATATTGCAGGAATTCAGCGTTTCGTAACCGATTTTGAAGAGAAGACCGGCATGGAGATACTTAAGAAGGGTACTCCTAACGGCAAGAAGGTCGGCATAATAGGCAGCGGCCCTTCAGCACTTCAGGCAGCAGCAACATTGCTTACCAAGGGTTACGAAGTAGATATATATGAGAAGGATGATAAGGCCGGTGGCTTCTTAAGAACAGGCATACCGGAGTACAGACTTCCTAATAAAATCGTAGATACAGAGGTTAAGCGCATTGCAGACCTTGGTGCAAAGTTTATATACAACACCATAGTCGGCAAGGATATATCTATCGATGATTTTAAGCGCAACTATGATGCGGTAATAGTAGCTGTAGGTATAAGTGAACCAAGCAGCCTTGATATGTTCAAGGATAACAGCTATGCTGTACCTGCAGTAAGCTTCCTTAAGGAGGTTAAGGACAGTCAGGGAGAGGTTAAGCTTCCGGAGTCAGCTCTCGTTATCGGTGGCGGAGACTCAGCTATGGATGCTGCAACCACACTTAAGATTCTCGGCGTACCGAGTGTGACCTGCGTAACTCGTAAGGAGCTTGCAAACTTCAGAGCTTCTAAGGAGGAGCTGCAGATAGCAAGAGATGAGGGTGTAACTATTATAGATGGCTATGCACCTGTTTCGGCAGACGGCAAGAAGGTCGTATTCAAGCATGGTAAGCTTAATAATGAGCTGAGGCTTGAGGCAGACAAGATAATTCTCGCAGTCGGACAGCATTCAACAGCGGCTGAGCTTGGTGTCTCTATGGATAAAAATGAAGTCGATTTTGTCGGTTATCAGGCAGATGGCAAGGTATTTGTAACAGGAGATATAGCTAAGGGTGATAAGACTGTTGTATATGCGGTGCTTAAGGGCAAGGAAGCAGCAGCGGCTGTAGATAGTTATTTAGGAGGCAAGTAAGATGATTAAGAAAGATCTCTCGGTAGAGTTTTTAGGAGTTCACTTTGACAACCCGTTTTGCTTGTCATCTTCACCGGTAGGCAACTGCTATGAGATGTGTGCAAAATGTTTCGATGAAGGCTGGGGCGGAGTAGTATTCAAGACTATCGGACCTAAGCATTTCCTTATAGATGAGGTTTCACCTCGTTTTGATGCTCTGACCAAGGAAGGAACCCCATTCGTAGGCTTTAAGAATGTTGAGCAGATAGCTGAGCATCCGCTGGAGCAAAACCTGGCAGACCTTAAGAAGCTCAAGGAGAATTATCCTAACAAGGTAGTTATAGCTTCCATCATGGGACCGACTGAAGAGGATTGGGAGGAGCTTGCAAGATTGGTAACTGAGGCAGGCGCTGATATGATAGAGATGAACCTCTCATGTCCGCAGATGACCTCTCATGCCATGGGCTCTGATGTTGGAACCAATCCTGAGCTCTGTCGTGCATTCTGTCAGGCAGTTAAGCGCGGATCAAATCTGCCGATGATGGCTAAGATGACACCAAATATCACAGATATGGTACCGGTAGCCAAGGCCTGTCTTGAGGGCGGAGCAGACGGTATTGCAGCCATCAACACAATTAAGTCAATAGCCAATGTAGATCTTGACCGCAAGATTGGTCTTCCGATTATTAACGGCAAGTCATCTATCTCCGGTTATTCCGGCAAGGCAGTTAAGCCTGTGGCTTTGAGATTTATTCAGCAGCTTCGTGATGGTATTCCGGGAGTTCCAATTTCCGGTATCGGCGGTATTGAGACCTGGGAGGATGCAGCAGAGTTTATCCTTCTCGGATCAACAACCTTGCAGATTACTACAGCTGTTATGCAGTACGGCTACCGTATAATAGACGACCTTAAGAATGGTCTTGAGCATTATATGGAGGAGCAGGGAGTAGACAGTCTTAAGGAGCTCATAGGTATAGCTAACGGCAATATGGTTCCTTGCGAGAACTTAGACCGTGACTATGTTGTTTATCCTGAGTTTGATACAGATAAATGTATCGGATGCGGACGCTGCTATCTGTCATGCTTTGACGGTGCGCATCAGGCTATCACCTTTGATAAGGAGACACGTAAGCCAAGCTGCGACCATGATAAGTGTGTAGGCTGCCACCTCTGCGTGCTTGTATGTCCTGTTAAGGCCATAGGCAAGGGCGAGGTAGTAATGAAGCCGGGACGCAAGGGCAAGCCTGAGGATAAGGCGATATAAGGTATAATATATAATAAAGGGCGGCAGTACCGATATCGGTGCTGCCGCCTATTTAAAAGTTTTACTGCTTTGATTTAGCCGCCTTGTCATCCCAAACCTTAACATTAATACCCACGGCATCAGAGGTGAAGGCTGTATTGTCATTTTTATCAAAATGTGCAGTGGCCTTGAGGACATACTTAAAGCCAATATAGAGCAGTGGAATGTTGCAGTATGCGATAAGTATGTTGGCAAAATCCGAGAGATCCCACAGTGAGCCAAGGTCCATGCCCGCGATGCTGGTCATGCATCCGAAGGCGATGACAATCAGGCAGAGCACACGTATAGTATTGATGAAGGCCTTGCTCTCCGATATACGGTTTGCACATATCTCTGTAAATGACATGAAGCCCAGCAGAGTTGAAAAGGCAAATAAGCCAAAGCAAACCGATACAAGCAATGAGATGGCTGCATTAAAGGCAGTTCCCGGAGTGAGCTCAGCAACTGATGCAACGAACTTTGGAAGCTTGCCGAGCTCAAACCATGCATCAGCAGCATCGGTAAGCCATACCCTGCCCATTATTACCACAAATGCTGTGAGCGTACATATAACTATGGTATCAAGAAATACACCGACAGCCTGTACACAGCCCTGATCACAAGGATGCTTCGCATCTGATGCAGCAGCTGGCATGGTGATAGTTCCCTGTCCTGCCTCATTGCTCATAAGACCTCTCTTTACTCCCTGAACAAGAGCAATACCGAAGGC
>CAVBGP010000003.1:0-41156 GCA_963595005.1 Acutalibacteraceae bacterium
GATAACATCTGTCCTAAGGACATGAGCAGCCTTGACAGGCCGATAACTGTCGATGAGCTTGCAGAAAAATGCGGAACCATCAGCTATGAGATAATCTGCGCCATAACAAGCAGGACAAAGCGCAGATATCAGGCTTGAATGCAAGAACTATAAGTGCTAAAATGCAACGGTTAAGCACCATCATAAAGACCAATATATCTTGAGCCACACTTGTAAGGAAATGATTTTAAGGCTTTCATGATGGCAGACAAGGCGCTAAGCGCATCTGAACCTATACATTGGGCACCCTAAAGCGGGGCCAAACAGTTACAATATATTTTTAGAATATTATATTTCAGAGAGGTTATTTATGTCAGGACATTCAAAATTTGCCAACATTCGTGCTAAGAAAGAAAAGAACGACGCAGCCAAGGGTAAGATTTATACCATCATCGGCCGTGAGATTGCTATTGCAGTTAAGGAAGGCGGACCTGACCCTAACAATAACTTCAAGCTGAAATTCGTTATCCAGAAGGCTAAGGCAGCTAACATGCCTAATGACACCATTGAGAGAGGTATCAAGAAGGCAGCAGGCGGCGGAGACGGAGCAGAGTATCAGCAGCTTCGCTATGAGGGCTATGGTGTCGGCGGAGTTGCTATCATTGTAGATACTCTTACAGATAACAAGAACCGTACAGCAGCCAATGTTAAGTCAGCCTTCTCTAAGGGCAACGGCTCACTCGGCACACCTAATTCTGTTGCATTTATGTTTGACAACAAGGGTCAGATTATTATTGACCGTGAGGAGTATGAGGGCAGCGGAGATGATCTTATGATGATTGCCCTTGATGCAGGTGCAGAGGACTTAAAGGAGGAAGAGGACAGCTTTGAGATTATTACTGCTCCGTCTGACTTTGATGCCGTAAGAGAAGCACTTGATGCTGCGGGAATACCGGTTGCGGATGCCAATGTTGCCATGATTCCGCAAAACACTGTATCAGTAACGGATGAGGATATGGTTAAGAGCCTGCGTCGTACCTTAGACCTCTTAGATGAGGATGATGACGTTCAGCAGTATTATACAAACTGGGAAGAGGAATAAGATATATAGATGGCCTACGACGGCATAGCGGTTGCGGCCGCAGTTAAGGAATTTAATGACAGACTGCTTATGGGCAGTATTACAAAAGTAGCTCAACCCGAGGGGGACGAGCTACTTTTGACGCTTAAATGCAACAGACAGCAGCTTAGACTTACGATTTCAGCTAACGCATCAAATCCCATGGTCTACATTAAGGATGAAAATGCGCTCTCTCCGGTGACAGCACCTAATTTCTGCATGTCACTAAGAAAGCATATAGGAGGAGGCAGGATTAAAGCGATATTCCAGCCCTCAGCTGCATTTGCAAGACCTGATACGGAGGCTGATTGCAACGAGGCGATTAAGCCTGACAATCATACCATCGAAGATCAAGGTGCGGAAATCGGACAGAAGTTAAACGGCACTGCGGAGTCTGACACGTCAGCAAAATATAAGCCCTGTCACGGACTTGAGCGTATCATAGTTTTCGTTATTGAGCATCTTGATGAGATGGGTGACTTAAGTGAAAAGTATCTGATAGCTGAGCTTATGGGTAAGCACAGCAACATAATACTTACTAAAAATGACTTAACCATTATCGATTCAATCAAGCATATATCACATATGACAAGCTCTGTAAGAGAGGTGCTTCCGGGAAGAAGGTATTTTATACCGGAGACTGCCGACAAGATGGATCCTGTAGAGCTGTACAGAAGCGGGGAAAGGAAAGCATTTACCGAATTAATAAGTACGGCACCGGTGCTCCCTGTATATAAGAAGATATACATGTCCATAACAGGCTTAAGTCCGTCGATGGCGTTTGAGCTTTCCTACAGGGCGGGAATACGTGAGGATGTGCCTAACAACGAGCTTAACAGCGAGGAACTCGATAAGCTGTATGCTGCATTTACAGAGCTTATGACTGCTGTGGAGGAGGGAAGCTTTGAACCCTGCATCATATATGAGGGCAGCCGCATATCTGAGCTTTCCGGAGTGAGATTAAGGCATCTTGAGGGCGGAGATATCACTACAGAGAGCCATGAGAGCATGTCCGAGGTTATAAGGCTCTTTTATGCCAAGAAGGACAAGCAGAATCGCATAAACTCCAAATCAGAGGATATAAGGCATATCATCAAGACTCTTACGGAGAGAGCTGTCAAGAAGCTTGAGCTGTTGGAGAAGCAGTATGCGGATACTGACAAAAGAGACCGCTACAGAGTGTACGGTGAGCTGCTTAATACCTATGGCTATTCGCTTAAGGGCGGAGAGGCGAGCTGTGAGTGTGAGAATTATTATGATGAGGGACGTCTGATTAAGATTCCTCTGGATAAGACTCTTTCTGCTCAGGAAAATGCCAAGAGATATTTTGATAAATATCAAAAGCTTAAGCGTACAAGAGAGGCAGTGAGCACTCAGCTTGAGGAATGCAGACGCCTGCTTTATCATCTTGATTCCATATCCAATTCTCTGAAGCTTTCAGAGAGTGAGGCGGATCTCAATGAGCTTAGACGTGAGATGAGCGAGAGCGGTTATATAGCTAAGCATGTCAGAGCCGGCGGATATAACGGAAACAAGAAGGACCGCAAGGCTGAGACTAAGTCTAAGCCGCTGCATTTTGTATCAAGCGACGGTATAGATATATATGTAGGACGCAACAATTTCCAAAATGAGGAGCTGGACTTTAAGATAGCGGATAATAATGACTGGTGGTTCCATGCCAAGAATATTCCGGGCTCTCATGTCATTGCCAAGACCGGAAATACCGAGCTTCCGGATAAGACCTGCCTCGAGGCGGCAGCGCTTGCTGCATATTACTCGAAGGCCGGCAATGACAGTGCGGATTCTGCAGGCAACATGAAGAAGGTTGAGGTAGACTATGTCAAGAAGAAGGAGCTTAAACGAGTTCCGGGAGCCGCGCCGGGCTTTGTTATCTACCATACAAATTACTCGATAATGATTGAACCGAGTAATAAGATTGGCTATAATGATACAAATACCCAGGACTGATATGATATTTTGAACGTATACGAGTCTTGGAATTATAAATTAAACAACCATGTGCATGCGGCAGATAGGCCTCATGCGCCTTGGACTATGCATGTAAAGGAATACATATGGCTGCAATCAGAAGCATGACCGGCTTTGGCCGTTCTGAGATTATTACAGATGACTACAGGGTACTTGTAGAGATTAAGTCGGTCAATCACAGATACCTGGATCTGAGTATAAGGATGCCCAGGCAATTTAATGCGCTGGAATCCGGACTTCGTACTTTGCTTAAGAAATATATCGAGAGGGGCAAAACAGATGTGTTTGTATCCTTTGATGATTATACAGAGCAGGGCAGGAAGCTTATCTACAATAAGGCACTTGCTGCAGACTATGTTAAGTATATACATGATATGCAGGAGAGCTTCGGCTTAAGAGACGATCTAGGTGCCGGCTCTCTGGCTCGTTTTCCGGATATCCTGATGATGGAGGATGCGGGAGATGACAACGAGCGCTACAAGGCTGTATTGGAGCAGGCATTTGCCAAGGCTGCAGAGAGCTTTGTGGCTGAAAGAGAGCGTGAGGGCGAACACCTTAGGGCAGATTTGCTTGAGAAGCTCACCCGTATGGAGGACTGCGTTAAGGCCATAGTTGAGTTTTCACCGTCTGTAGTTGATGAATACAGAAACAGGCTGTACTCAAAGATTAAGGAGATTCTCCAGGACTCGGAGCTTACGGCAGATGAAGGACGCATAGTTACCGAGGTTGCCATATATGCCGACAAGATATGCACGGATGAAGAGATGGTCCGACTTAAGACGCATATAAGCAAGATGAAGGCTAAGCTTGAGGCAGGCGGTCCGTGCGGCAGAGAACTGGATTTCCTGGCACAGGAGATGAACAGAGAGGCTAATACGACTCTGTCCAAGGCCAATAATCTGCAGATAGCAGATACAGCTATTGCACTTAAAACAGATATAGAAAAGATAAGAGAGCAGGTACAGAACATTGAGTGATTTACATCGTCCGTTTAACAGAGACAAGGGTATGCTGGTAGTTATCTCAGGATTCTCAGGATCAGGCAAGGGAACCCTCATGAAGGGCCTTATGGATAACTATGATTATTATTCATTATCAATCTCGGCAACAACCAGAGCACCGAGACCAGGCGAGGAGGAAGGAAGAGAGTATTTCTTCGTAGACAAAGAGCAATTCCTTGGCATGATTCAAAACGGCGAGCTCTTAGAGTATGCACGCTATGTTGATAATTACTACGGCACTCCTAAGTCCTATGTTGAGCAGGAGCTTGAAAATGGCAAGGATGTTATACTCGAGATAGAGATGCAGGGAGCACTCAAGATAAAGGCTAAGTACCCTGACAGTGTATTGGTATTTATAACTCCGCCGACAGTTGAGGAGCTGATACGCAGACTTCGCAACAGGGGCACAGAGACAGAGGAAGTTATAACCAAGCGCCTCGAAAAGGCGACTATGGAGGCAGAGGGTATAGAGGCTTATGATTATATCCTTGTCAACGACAATCTGGACAAGACGGTTAAGCATCTCAATTACCTGATTCAGGATCAGCATATGAGGGTATCGAACCAGATTAAGTTCCTTGAGGAGATAAGAGGACAGCTGCGCGCAAATTACGCGAATATGAATAAATAAAGAGTTATAGGGAAAGCAGGTATATTTATTATGGCAATGTTATATCCGACATACAGAGACATTATTGAGGCAGTTAATAAGACCAGCGAGGATGGCAAGCCGATTATAGAGAGCAGATACTCGGTAGTAGTAGCAGCCGCTAAGCGTGCACGTCAGATAGTAGACGGAAGCCCTGTCACCTGTGATACTCACGGTGATGAGAAGGCACTTACTATCGCAATTGATGAGCTTGATGAAGGTACTGTCAAGGTTCTCAGAAACAATAATACAGACGAAGAGTAAGTATGATGCATAAATCAAAGGGTAAGGTACATCTTATATCTCTGGGCTGCGATAAGAATCTTGCAGACTCAGAGAAGACACTGGGACTCCTTATTGATGAGGGCTATGAGTATACGGATGCAGCAGAGGAGGCCGACGTAATAGTGGTTAATACCTGCTGCTTTATTAAGGATGCCAAAACCGAGAGCGTAGAGACTCTTATCAACATGGCAGACCTTAAGGCGGCAAAGAGACAGGCGGGTGCCAAATCCCCTGTACTTATAGTCATGGGTTGTATGGCAGAGCGCTATAAGGATGAGATAACCAATACGCTGCCTGAGGTAGACGTGCTTATAGGAACCAATTCCTGGCAGGATATTATTGCATCACTTAACGGCTTTATACAAAGCGGTGAGAAGACAGATGACTTTAAGCCGATATCAGACAATGAGTTTATTAAGCATCCGGTAAAGCGCAGGCTTATAACAGCAGGCGGTCATTACAGCTATCTCAAGATAGCAGAGGGCTGCGGCAAGAACTGTACCTACTGCATCATACCGAAGCTTAAGGGACGCTTCCGCTCAGTTCCTATGGATGATCTTATAGAGGAAGCCAAGGGACTGGCTGCAGAGGGAGTTAAGGAGCTCATATTGGTGGCACAGGAGACAACCATCTACGGCACAGACTTAACAGGTAAAAAGCAGCTGCCGGAGCTTCTCAGGAGACTTAATGACATTGAAGGTATAGAGTGGATAAGACTTCTCTACTGCTATCCTGAGGAGATAACAGATGAGCTGGTAGAGGCGATTAAGACTCTGCCTAAGGTCTGTCACTATATAGATATGCCGATACAGCATGCCTCAGATCACATACTTAAGCGTATGGCAAGAGCAACAAGCCATGATGAGATAATTAACCGCATAGCATATATAAGAGAGCAGATACCAGATATTGTAATCAGGACAACGCTTATATCAGGCTTCCCGGGAGAAACTGCAAAGGATCATGAGATACTTAAGGAATTTGTTAGTGAGATGGCTTTTGACCGCCTGGGTGATTTCGAGTATTCGAGAGAAGAAGGCACCAAAGCTGCCGAATTTAGTCATCAGGTTTCGGCGCTGAATAAGCAGCTAAGACGCAATGAGATAATGGAGCTTCAGCATGATGTTGCTGTCGCAAAGGCCGAGTCTCATATAGGCAATATCTATAAGGTGATGATAGAGGGCAGACTGACTGATGAGGCTAAGGAGCTTACCGGAGATGACACCAAGGGCAATATCTATGTAGGACGTACATATATGGATGCTCCGGATGTTGACGGACTCATATATATAGATACCGGAAGCAGGCAGTTTATGACAGGTGACATGGTTGATGCTGTGGTTACAGGTGTCAATGAATATGACCTTATCGGAGAGCTCTTACCGGAACGGAGACAGGCATGAAGATGAATCTGCCTAATAAGCTTACAATGCTCAGAGTATTGATGATACCGTTTTTTGCGGCATTCATGCTCATGAGTATAAGCGGATCGGATATAGAGACCTTAAGAGGTACACTGCCGCAGACGTTTAAAGCCTGGCGCTATGCTGCATTTGCAGTATTTTGCCTGGCATCGCTTACAGACTTTTTTGATGGGCAGATAGCCAGAAGATGCCACCTGGTCACTGACTTTGGCAAATTCATGGATCCGCTGGCTGATAAGCTTTTAGTCTGCACGGCACTTATATTGCTCACGGCTGAGGGTTCGCTTTCGGCGGTGGTAGTTATAGTTATAATAGCAAGAGAGTTTATCATAAGCGGCTTCAGGCTGGTAGCAGCAGATAACGGAATAGTTATAGCTGCAAGCTGGTGGGGCAAATTCAAGACTACGGCACAGATGCTTTTATGCGTAGTGCTGATATTGCCGGGACTTCCCAATATGCTGGGCAGTCTGGTAATCAGTATAATCACTTTGATTACACTTGGGCTTACGATAGTATCGCTTGTTGATTATATGGCTAAGAACATAGGTGTTATAACCAACGGAGGAATGTAATCAGATATGGTAGGCGAGGAAGAGCTTGTCAAGCTGTTAAAGGACAGGAAGCTGACTGCTTCAACTGCAGAGTCACTTACTGCAGGCATGGTATCTGCAACAATAGTTAAGGTGCCGGGGGCATCGGCTGTATTTAAATGCGGCTTTGTAACCTATGCTGCCGAGGCTAAGGAGAGCATACTGGGCATACCTGAGGAGCTTATTGATAAATACGGAGTTGTCTCAGAAGAATGTGCAAAAGCTATGGCTGAGGGTGCATGCCGTGTAGGCAAAACAGATGTCGGTATATCTACCACAGGCAATGCCGGTCCGGATGTACTCGAGGAAAAGCCAGTAGGACGCGTATATACTGCCATATGTGTTGGCGGCGAAACTACAGTTACCGAGCACACCTTCAGCGGAGACAGAGAATCTATACGCAGACAGGCAACCAATGCTGCCATACGAGAGTGCGAGGCAAGAATCAAGGCAATTTGATTACTTAAGCTTAAGAGGGCTTTAGGACATTGACAATAATATTAGGCATATTAAAGCTGATATTGACAGTGCTTATTGTGCTGCTTGTAATAGCATGTGTGCTTGTCACACTTATATTATTTGCTCCGGTAAGCTATAAGCTTAAGGGAAGCTTCATTAATGAGGTGCCGGATGCGAGAGCAGAGCTAAGGTGGCTTCACGGAGTATTGAGTGCCAAGGCAATATATACAGGAGAGCTTGGCTTAGAGGCTTATGTCAATGTATTTGGGCATAAGGTATATGATGTCTTCGGAGATGATGACGAATCAGGGAACGAAGCGGAAGTTATTAAAGACAGTCCTCCTGCTAAGCTCAATGATTATAACGCACAGCTTGAAGACATGCAGACTGATGCCTTGTGCAGCAGCAAAGGAATGCAGAGTACTGTTAATGAATATCGACCCAAGATAAGCGTATACTCAGCCAATCCTTTATCAGGCTTACACAGTCGTATGAGAGCAAAATTGCCAACGAAGCCTGTTAACATTTTGAGAAAAGCTTCGGATTGGATAAGCAATAAAATAGATGCAGCTGAGTCTAAGCTTAAGGAGATATTTGACAGGCTTAAGGAGCTTGCTAAAGCGGCTAAGGCGGCATTTACCAAACGAAGCACTCAGCTTAAAAAGCTCAAGGCTCTTTGGGAAGACAAGCGTTTTGCCGCCGGCAAGGCCTTATTGCTTAGCCGTGTTGTAAGACTCCTGTCAGAGCTTAAACCAAGAAAAGGGAACGGATATGTAAGGATAGGAATGGATGATCCCTACAGCACGGGTCAGGCTATGCAGGCAGCTGCATTTTTATATCCCTTCTATGCTGAAACCATAGAGCTTATACCGGACTTTGATCAAAGCATCCTTGAGGGAGAGCTTGATATAGGAGGAAGGATAAGACTGATAATACCGGCAGAAGCAGCAATAAGGATATTCTTTAACAAAGAGCTAAAGCTCATGTATAGGAAAGCCAGACATATTCTGGAATTAGATTAAGTATATTATGCAGGCTGCAAACAGGTTTTAAAAGCCGTACATATAGCTGGAACGAATATAAAAGCAGCAGGTACACCGGAAGCGGAGTATAATCCGAATTAAGACATAATAACGGAGAAGTATATGGCTAAGGCTACAGACAAGCTTAATATTAATTTGGGACTTAATAATGACGGACTCGGAGTGACCTTGCAGGCCTTGTTTGGCGGCATGGAAGGTCTCCTTCAGTCTAAAACCGTGGTTGGAGATCCGATAGAGGTCGGAGACATTGTCATGATTCCGTTGATGGAGATATCGGCAGGTCTTGCATCAGGCTCACTTAAAAATAATGCTCACAATAACGGTGCAGGTGCTATGAGTGCAAGGATTAGTCCGGTAGCCATGATAGTTATACAGGGCGGCAGAGTCAGACTTGTAAGCGTCAAGGACCAGGATATATGGAGCAGATTGTTAGACTCTATACCGGATGCAATCAGCCGAATCAAGGGCGGGAATTTAAGTGATGACGCAAAGCTGCAGGCAGAGGAGGTCTTAGACCGTATGGACGCTGAAAATATTAAGGATGTTGAGCTTATAAAGGGAGAGCACAATCAATGAAGATAGCAGTATTGGGATACGGTGGAGTTGCCAAGGCCTTCTGTAAGTATATAGATGAGCGTGATTCAGACTTTGAGATTAAGTACATCCTAAGGCGTCCAGGCAAGGATATTGAGCCTAGAATGATTACTGACATCAACACCATACTCACGGATAATGAGATTATGATAGTTGTAGATCTCCTTGGGGGACTTGATGCCTCCTATAATTATATGAAGCAGGCACTCGGAGCACGTAAGCATGTAGTGACTGCCAACAAGGCAGCGCTCTGTTACGGCTTCAAGGAGCTTACAACACTTGCAGATAAGGGTAAGCTTCAGCTTAGATATGAAGCAACCTGCGGAGGCACGGTACCTATTGTTGCAGAGCTTATATCACTTTCACGCTGTAATGAGATTGATTCAGTTTTCGGTATATTAAACGGTACAACAAACTTCATCTTGTATAAGATGTTCAAGGAGAGAGCTGAATTTGGCGATATGCTGAAGGAAGCACAGCGTTTAGGCTATGCCGAGGCAGATCCAAGCTCTGATGTAGGCGGCTTTGATGTAGCCAATAAGATAAGCATACTTTCAGCCACTGCTTACAGGGGATATATAACCAATGATTATCCTGTGTATGGTATGGATCTTATAACCAAGAGACTTATGGACGGATTTGCGGTTACAGGCAAGACTGTAAAGTATATGGGTATCTCCAAGAGACATGGCAATCGATATGCATTAGGTGTTGTACCTGTAGTGGTTAATGCCGGTTCAATCGAGGCCAATGTACCGCTTAATTATAATATGGGTATCATACACGGAGATAATTGCGGAGACATCAAGCTCTATGGTCAGGGTGCAGGCGGCAGACCGACTGCAGATGCAGTGGTTCGTGACTGCCACACTGTCCTTGAGACAATCAATGTAGAACCACAATTCATTTTCACTAATGAATTGATTTATGATCCGGAGCTGCTTACAGGAACCGGATATATAGGTCAGGAGGCAATAAGAGGCACGTTAGAGCATCTTACTGAGATAGCAAGAGACAGAGGCGTAGCACTTGCATTCGAGCCGGATGACGATGATTGAAACAAACTTAGTTAAACCAGACTTAGTATTTTAAGAGGTAAGAGAAAATGCAGTATCACAGCACAAGAAGCAATAAGGAGCTTTGCGGCTCAAAGGAAGCCATACTTAAGGGACTCTGCTCTGACGGCGGACTCTATGTAAGCGATGACATTCTCAATGCATCAATAGATATGAAGTCACTCATGGACAAAAGCTATGAGGAGATTGTATATGCAGTATTTAAGGTGCTGCTTGATGATTACACTGATGAGGAGCTTGATTTCTGTATATCAAGAGCCTATAAGGGCAAGTTTGAGACTAAGGAGCTTACACCTGTAACTGAGATAGGAGACAAGTATCTTCTTGAGCTCTATCATGGTCCTACCTCTGCATTTAAGGATATGGCTCTGTGCATGCTTCCTCAGCTTATGAGCAAGGCGCTTCGCGGTGAGAAGGTTATGATACTTACTGCTACCAGCGGAGACACAGGAAAGGCTGCTCTTTCAGGCTTCCAGGATGCAGAAAATATAGGAATAACCGTATATTATCCATACGGCAAGGTAAGTGATATTCAGTATCTGCAGATGGCTACAGCCGAGGGCGGCAATGTCCATGTAGCAGCTGTAAGAGGAAACTTTGATGACTGCCAGACCGGAGTTAAGAAGATTTTTGCGGATATGACCGAAGAAATCAAGTCTAAGTACAATGTTTCACTTTCAAGCGCAAATTCCATCAACGTAGGACGCCTTGTACCTCAGGTTGTATATTACATTGAGGCATATAAGCAGCTTGTTCAGCGTGGTGCCATAGAGTATGGCGAGAAGATTGACTATATAGTTCCTACAGGAAACTTCGGAGATATACTTGCAGGCTATTATGCTAAGGTTCTCGGACTTCCTGTAGCAAAGCTGGTTGTTGCATCCAACGAGAACAATGTTCTTACCGATTTTATCAAGACCGGAACCTACGATAAGAACAGAGATTTCATCAAGACAATCTCTCCAAGCATGGATATACTCGTATCCTCAAACCTAGAGCGTATGCTTTTCTATGCATCAGGCTGTGACTGTGATTATGTTGCAGGACTCATGAAGGATCTTAAGGAGCAGGGTAAGTTTACTGTCAATGCATCTGTACTCAAGGTACTTCAGGAGGTATTTGACTGCGGCTTTGCGACAAATGACGAATCCAAGCAGGCAATAGCTGATGCATACAACAAGGACCACAGACTGATAGATCCTCATACTGCCTGCGGATATAAGGTAGCCAATGAGCTTAAGTCAGACAGGAAGCAGGTTATACTCTCAACTGCCAGCCCGTTCAAGTTTGCAAAGGATGCCTATGAGTCTATCTTTGGTGCGCTTACAGCCGGCAAGGAGGAGGACGGCTTTGCATATATGAGTGCTTTATCAGAGAAAACAGGCGAGCATGCACCTGAGGCACTTAGCTCTCTTAAGACTAAGGAGATAAGGCATAAGGATGTCGTTGACATTGACAAGATGGCAGATTTTGCAGTTAAGTGCATAACAGAATAACATAACGGGACTGAAGGGGATAAAGGACATGGCAAAATCAACAACCGCAGAGCTTGAGAAGGCACTCACAGACAAGCTTATGATACATTTCGGCAAGACTGCTGAGGAGGCAAGTGATACCGAGATGCTGAAGGCTTGTGCTCTTGTTATCAGAGACCAGATGGCGCTGAGGGAGGTGGAGACAAGAAAGAAGGCTGTAGGAGAACACAAAAAACAGGTTCACTATATGTCACTTGAGTTCCTTATGGGCAGAAGCCTCATGAAGAATGCCTATAACCTTAATGAGCTTGAACAGCTCAAGACCGCACTTGCTCATCTTGGCTTTAATGCATCGGATATATTCGAGGCAGAGCCTGATGCTGCTCTTGGCAACGGCGGTCTTGGTCGTCTTGCAGCCTGCTATCTTGAGGCCATGACCACCTTGGAGATACCTGCTACAGGATATTCGATATGCTATGAGCTTGGTATCTTTAAGCAGAAGATTATAGACGGAGAGCAGGTAGAGCTTCCTGATAACTGGCGCTCCGTAGGAGATGCATGGCTATTGCAGAAGCCTGAGGAGGCCGAGGAGGTGCTCTTTGGCGGTACAGTCAGTGAGACCTGGGATAATGGCAGGGCACATATCACTATAGATGGTGCAACAAGAGTTACTGCAGTGCCCTGCGATATGATTATTGCAGGCTACAACACGAGGCATACCAATGTACTCAGGCTCTGGGATGCCAAATCAAGCGTGCCTGTTGATATGTCATATTATTCAAGAGGCGAGTATCTTAAGGCCGTTGAGGACAGAGCGATGGCCGAGAGCATAGCTAAGGTTCTGTATCCTGAGGATAAGCACAGTGAGGGTAAGTCACTGAGACTTAAGCAGCAGTATTTCTTTGTGTCTGCGACCATGCAGAGCATAGTACGCAAGCATATAGGAGTATACGGCACGCTTAACAATTTCCATGAGAAAAATGTTATTCAGATAAATGATACGCATCCTACACTCTGCATACCTGAACTTATGCGTATATTCATGGATGACTATGGCATGGACTGGGATAAGGCCTGGTCAATAGTCAGCAAATCTGTAGCTTATACCAACCACACGGTTATGTGGGAGGCACTTGAGAGATGGTCACAGGAGCTGGTTGAGCGTATATTGCCGCGTATCTGGCAGATTATTAAGGAGATAGCAAGACGTCATCAGGAAAAGTGCGAGACATATTTCCATGGTGATATGGATAAGGTACGTGATACGGCGATAATCTGGGGCGGCGAGATACGCATGGCAAACCTGTGCGTTGCAGGAGGCTTTGCCGTAAACGGAGTCAGCGGACTGCATTCGGATATACTAAAGGCTGATGTCTTTAAGTATTTCTACGAGATGACACCGGAGAAGTTCCATAATGTCACAAACGGCATAGATCACAGACGCTGGCTTGCAGAGATTAATCCGGGTCTGGACAAGTTTATTAAGGATTACACGGGAAATGACAAATATCTGACTCATGCAGCACAGCTTGCCAAGATTGAGTCAGCAGCCTCGAAGAAGGAAGCGCAGCTTAGAATTGAGACTGTTAAAAATGCCAACAAGAAGGCATTTTCAGAATATATCTACAAGGAACAGGGCTCAATCATAGATCCGGCTTCGATATTTGACGTACAGGCTAAGCGTCTGCATGAATATAAGAGGCAGCTCTTAAATGTCATGCATATAATCTATCTGTATCAGAAGCTGCATGACGACAGAGATTTCATCAAGACCCCGCAGACCTTCCTCTTCGGAGCTAAGGCGGCACCGGGTTATGCTGTTGCAAAGCGTATAATCAAGCTGATTAATTCACTGGCACGCGCTATAGACGAGGATCCTGTATGTAAGGACAGACTCAAGGTCGTATTTATGGAGAATTACAGAGTCTCCCTCGCTGAGCGTCTTATGCCGGCAGCTGAGGTCTCAGAGCAGATATCTACGGCAGGTAAGGAAGCAAGCGGAACCGGCAACATGAAGTTCATGATGAACGGTGCGCTGACCATAGGCACACTTGACGGTGCAAATGTCGAGATGCACGAGCTGCTTGGTGATGACAATATGTTCCTCTTCGGACTTCATGCTGATGAGGTGGTAGATGTCAGGCGAAACGGCTATGACCCAATGGGCATATATAACTCTGACGAGCGTATAAGAGGAGTGCTTGATAATATTCGCAGCGGATTTACAGACGGCGAGCGCTATGATGATATATTTAATCGTCTGGTTGTTGGCGGAAACGGAAGCTCGGCAGATGAATTTATGCTGCTTGCAGACTTTGACAGCTATTTGAAGGCACAGGCATGCATGCAGGAGACCTATCTTGACAGAGCAAAGTGGAACAAGATGAGCATAACCAATATTGCTCGTTCAGGACTCTTTGCAGCTGACAGAGCCATAGCAACATATGCGGATGATATATGGCAGGTAGGACATAAGGCAATATAAGTATAAGAGGAAATGCAGAGAATATAAACGCAGTGTATATGTAAGGATATGCACTGCGTTTATTGTATTTTAGAGTCAGTATTGGTGGATAGCATCGGAGTCAGCCTCTCCGGTCTTGTCCAGCGCTCTTATGATGACGTGGTAAGCCTCACCGCCTTCTACTGCTACTTCAATTCGATCACCAACGGCATGTCCCATAAGTGCCATGCCGAGAGGAGATTCATTGGAGATAAGACCCTTACGTGAATCAGAACGAATGGAGGTGACAATACGGTAGGTATCGGTTTCATCATCCTCCTCAAAATAAACCTCAACAGTATTATTCATGCCAACCTTGCTGTCATCTGCCTCCTCCTCAACTACGGTTGCAAAGCGAAGCAGCTTCTCCAAGTAGCGTATACGGCTGTTATTCTGGTTGTTGTCACGCTTTGCACAGTGATACTCAAAGTTCTCCGACAAATCACCAAGTGCGCGAGCTTCCTTAAGTGCCTTAAGTGCAGCAGGACGCACTGTCATACGTCTGTACTCAATCTCATCCTCAATTCTCTTGATATCAGCTCTTGTAAGCTGCTCAGAACCATTTATACTCATGCTTTAATCCTCTTAAATCTTATTTGCAGGATGCTTGCGGAGCAGTATCCGGTATACGCCCATATGTCTGCATTCCTAAACAATTAATAAAATCTTACTTCTTTTTACCGCTTTATTCAACTTGATAAATTACTTTAATCATACTAGAATGTCTTAAAACATTATTCCAGTGTTTTATCAGTATAACTGATGCAGTTAAGTCTGGTATGAAGCAGGGACGAATGTACTTTGATCCGGATTCAATATCAAGCTGAAAAACAGCAAAATACAGGTGCAGTAATGCACTGACAGGAGATGACATTATGAGAAAGAATTTTAAGTTAATGCTTGCGGCAGTAGCTGTAAGTGTGACCGCAATGACAGGCTGCGGCAATACCTCTGATAAGGCAGCAGCCGAAGCTGAGACTCAGGCAGAGACTGAAGCAGCAGCCGCAGAAGAGAGTACAGCAGAGGAAAGCACAGATGCAGAAGCAATAGGCATGCCTAATCCTTGGACTGAGTCTGATGAACAGGGAGTGCTTGAGGCAACAGGCTTTGAGCTTAAGGCACCTGAGGGAGCAGCTGAGGTCAATTATTCATATTTGCAGGAAAGCAATATGGCTCAGATGACCTATGTGTTAGATGATATAAGCTGGACCTATAGAATGGAGCCTGCAGATGAGCTTACAGACATATCAGGCATATATCAGGATTGGACAGATGAGGATAAGTCTGAAGGAACAGTATCCGGCAGAGAAGCTGTTTACTACGGATATATAGCAGGAGACGACAGTAATGATAAGGACATACAGCTCGTAAACTGGTATGATGCAGTGACCGGAGTTACTTATTCACTCTCAGCTATGGCAGAGGATCTCGATGGCATGGATATACAGGCATATGCAGAGGCACTCTATGCACCGCTTCAGGGTGAAGCAACAGATGATCCGGAAGCTGATCGCACCAATGAATTAAAGGATTATTTCCTCGGTGAACACACTAAAAGCTATGACGGAAGCACCTTAACTATCACGGATAACAATGACGGTACCTTTGCTGTAAATATAGATATATTCAGATTGTGCAGCCTTGACGACGGTGTAGGTACCTTTTCTGATCATAAGATGTACTTTGATGTGACAGATCCGGCCGGAAACAAGATGAGCGGTATGATATACAGAGACAGTGACAATAGTCTGACAGTTAAGATTACTGACAGCACCTGGGACTATCTGCAGGTAGATGATACCATAGAAGGATTCGGCAAATAAAGCGGCATCAGCCTGTATTGCAGACAGCACGCAGCTAAAGATAGACGTGTGCGGCCAACTTTTTATTGCCAAGTTCATAAGATAATAGGATAATAGTAAGAGGCTGCGAAGCGGTTAAGGCTTTCGCAGCCTTAAGCGCATAATAAGCGGCATAAAGATATTTTCCGAAAGGAAGGAAATATACAATAATGGAAACAACAGAATTCAGCAAGGGACGCAACTTAACACTGCTCACAGATCTCTATGAGCTCACCATGATGCAGGGCTACTATAAGCGTGAGGATAAAAATGTAGATGTAATATTCGATGCATTTTATCGTGTTAATCCGGACGGCAACGGCTATGCAATCAGCTGCGGCTTAGAGCAGGTGATTGAGCTTATTGAAAACTTCAGATTCAATAAGGAGGACATAGATTATCTTGCGTCACTCAATATATTTGAATCGGATTTCCTTGAATATCTTAAGGACTTCAAATTTACAGGAGATATATATGCGATACCTGAGGGCAATCTTATGTTCCCGAGAGAGCCGATTGTCAAGGTCAAGGCACCTATCATGCAGGCTCAGCTTATAGAGACAGCTTTGCTGAATATAATTAATCATCAGTCACTTATTGCAACCAAGGCATCAAGAGTTGTGTATGCTGCCAAGGGAGACGGAGTCATGGAATTCGGACTTCGCCGTGCACAGGGACCTGATGCAGGCATATACGGAGCAAGAGCAGCTGTTATTGCAGGCTGTGTCGGAACATCTAATGTGCTTGCAGGCAAGATGTTTAATATACCGGTTATGGGTACGCATGCACACAGCTGGATAATGTCCTTTGATACTGAGCTTGAGGCCTTCAGAACCTATGCTAAGCTGTATCCGGATGCCTGCCTGCTGTTAGTTGATACCTACGATACATTAAAGTCAGGTATACCGAACGCAATCAAGGTATTTAAGGAGATGCGTGAGGCCGGCATAAAGTCTAAGAAATACGGCATACGTATGGATTCCGGAGACCTGGCATATCTCTCCAAGAGAGCTAAGGAGATGCTTGACGCAGAAGGCTTTACAGATGCAGTTATTTCAGCATCCAATGACTTGGACGAGCATCTGATTGCATCCCTAAAGTCACAGGGCGCAACCATCAACAGCTGGGGAGTCGGCACCAATATGATTACATCCAAGGATACGCCATCCTTCGGAGGTGTATATAAGCTTGCAGCTATTCAGGATCCTAAGACAGGCGAGATGATGCCTAAGATTAAGATATCCGAGAATACAGAGAAGATTACCAATCCTGGTGATAAGGTCATCTATCGTATATACGGCAAGGATACCGGCAAGATTATCGCGGATCTTATCGCCCTTAGTGACGAGGTTTATGATGAAAATGAACCGCTCGTTTTATTTGATCCTATGGAAACATGGAAAAAGACCAAGCTCTGCGGAGGCTCTTATATCATGAAGCCACTGCTTGTACATGTATTTGAAAACGGTAAGTGCATATACAATGACAGACCTTCGGTTATGGAGCTTCAGGAGATATGCAGAAAGGATCTTGACACACTGTGGGATGAGTCAAGACGCCTTGTCAATCCAAACACCATACATGTAGATTTGAGCCGTAAGCTTTATGACCTCAAGCAGGAGCTGCTTGATAAGTACAGAGGAGAGGCCTAAGGCAGAGCAACTGATATAATGGAGACTGATATGGCAAAGGGAACAATTATATGCTTTGGTGATTCTAATACCTGGGGCTTTGATCCGGCAAGCGGCAAGCGCTATTCTGCCGAGGACAGATGGGTGGATTTGTTAGCTGATATGACAGGCTGGGATACTGTAAATGTTGGTCTAAACGGCAGGCAGATACCTCATACCGAGGCAGAGAAGGCAGAGATCTTTAGTCTCCTCGAAAGAGCAGCTGCAGGCGAGTTTAAGTCACCGGTTGAGCTTTGGATACTTCTCGGAGCTAACGACATTCAATCCAACATAGGATTTACGGCAGAGGATGTTGCAAAGCGAATGAAGAGCCTGCTGCTTGATTTGCTTATGTCAGAGCCAGTACAGGATGGGACTGTAGAGTTGAGAGTCCTGGGACCGGCACGTACCGAGGTAGGACCATGGTCCAATCAGTATATGGTTGATGAATTAAGACGTGCAGGCGGAGTGCTCTACAGACTGATGTGCAAGGAGCTTGGCATAGCCTATATAGACCTTGGAAGCGAGGATATTGAGCTTAGCGGTGACGGCGATCATTTCTCGCCTGCAGGACACAGAGCAGTCGCAGAGCTTTTGTCGGGACTCCTGGATTGACTGCAGCAAAAGCCCGAGTACATGCCAAGTATCGACATAATAACACAGGTGTGATATCATCATATCAATGATTTAACGCGTTAAAATATACAGCCTGGCGTAATCAGCCGGGCTGTTGCTTTTAGCAAGGATTGCGAAAGCCTGTAAGTGCGAAGCAATCCGTAACTTCTATATTACGTTGAGCCTACAAATCTGTAGGCATGAATTTTTATATCGGAGGGATGGGATACATATGTTGCCACAAGATAAGCTAGCATGGGGATTAAGCCGCAGCAGTATAAGAGAGCTTGCTGCTTACGGCGCACAGAGAAAAGCAGAGATAGGAGCTGAAAATGTATATGATTTCAGTCTGGGTAATCCTAACGTGCCTGCACCGGCCTGTGTAAATGAAGCAATAGCAGAGATTATAAAGGGCGACAGCACTGAGGTGCACGGATACACCACGGCAGCAGGCTTAATGTCACTGCGCACAAAGCTTGCAGAGGATTTAAACGAGCGCTTTGGTGCAGGCATAGACCCTAATCTTATGTATGTCACCTGCGGAGCAGCTGCAAGCCTTACAGTAAGCCTTAATGCCATATTGCTGCCGGGAGATGAGGTTATAGTTAATGCGCCGTTCTTCCCGGAGTACAGAGTTTTCGTTGAAGGAGCAGGCGGAAAGCTTATTACAGTACAGCCGGATGACAATCTGGAGCCTGATATAGAAAAGCTTAAAAGTGCATTTACAGACAAGACCAAGGCTGTAATTATCAATTCACCTAACAATCCGTCAGGTGCAGTATACAGCGAAGCTTATATCAGGGCACTTTCAGAGGCTATGCGTGAGCAGGAGTCAAAGACAGGCGAAACCATATATCTCATAAGCGATGAGCCATACAGGGAGATAGTATATACCGAGGCAGGAGTTCCGTGCCCGCTTAATTACTATGATGATGCGATTATGTGCTATTCCTTCAGTAAGTCGCTCTCAGTTCCCGGTGAGCGTATAGGCTATATAGCTGTAAGCTCTAAGATGAGGGATGCGGAAAATGTCTATGCCGCAGTGCTTGGAAGCGGACGTGCATTAGGCTTTGTTAACCCGCCAAGTCTCTTCCAGAGAGTTATAGAAAGATGCATAGGACAGACCTCTGATGTTAATCAGTACAAGATAAATAGAGATGTACTTTGCAAGGGACTAAAGGAGATTGGCTATGAGTACAAGGAGCCGGATGGAGCCTTCTATCTCTTCTTAAAGGCACTTGAGCCTGATGCTAAGGCCTTCAGCAATAAGGCAAAGCAGCACGAGCTGCTGCTGGTTCCGAGCGATGATTTTGGCTGCCCGGGTTACGTGCGCGTATCCTATTGCGTATCACGCAAAACTATAGAAGACTCCATGCCGGCATTCAAGGCGCTTTATGAGGAGTACAAGTAGAGCACATGTTACAGCACAATAGGCGAATGCTCATACTCACTTTTCTCGCCCGTTAGGGCATACAGCAGCTCGCTGTAATATATCTCGTCAGACATTAATGAGGCATGATCTGCAACCTTGGTAATAACAGGGACGGCAGAGCATGCCTTAAGCTTTTTAAGGAGCTCTGAGGCTGATTTCCTAAAGCCAAGGAGACGTATATAGGGACCGGGGGCTGTAAGACTAAAGCTGCTGCCATAGGTCTCAAAATGGTGTACTTGGCTATCTGTATCAGATGTCATGATAGTACTGTCAGCGGCTCTCGTGGAGACTGAAGCTAGGGAGCTGTGGATCACCAAACTTCCGGCATCAGCCTTGCGGATGCCAAGTACTATATGCAGCAATGCCCTTGAGATCCGGGTATAAGTATATTGCTTTGTCTTAACAGCCTCTATGCGCTCGGTGAAGCTCAGTGGATTATCAGCAGTTTTAAGCAGTCTGTCAGCTATCTCTCTTGATACATCAGAATAGTCTGTAAGTTTAAGACCTCTGTACTTAGCATCGAGCAGAATCTTAGATAAAAGTCCGCTTAATATATTCGGAGATATAGGCTTCGAGCTGTTAAGATAGGTGCTGTCAGGTATATAATGTCCGCAAATCAAATCACCGTATTTGCTATCGAAAAGTATCTTGCGGAGTGCTGTCGCAGAACAATAATTTGCATCAATTGCATTGACAGTGTTAAATCCGTCGCCGATTCTTGATACGGCAACAGGCTCTATATCATGCTTTCTATCAAACATATTAAGTGCACGCAGGTATTCGGTTGCAAGTATGTTGTTTGGGGCAGAGCTTATGCTTTGCTTACCAAGCTGTTCAAAGCAGGCAGCCTCAGCCTCAGGATAGCTTAATCCGCTGCTTAGCAGTTCTCTGATTAATGTATTGGCAGCCTTATTCGTCATTAGCGTATCCTTAAGAAGAGCCTGTTTTTTTATATCCTCGAGGCACACACCATCCTCAACTCCAAATCCTAGCATATCAACGACTCCGCACCAAACTGCAAGCCGTACTCCGTACCTGGCAAAATTTCTTGCAGATGCTGTAGAATATAGGGTCGGAAGCTCAATAACCACATCGGCATGACCCTTGTCTTTGTCTCCCTTTAGAGCCGCCTCAGCACGAGTATACTTACTGAATACAGCGGGCTCTCCGCGCTGCACATAGTTGCCGCTCATAATCGCTATGATATAGTCAGCCTCATACTCTTCTCTAAGCTTACGAAGCAAGTAAGCATGACCGTTATGAAAAGGGTTGAATTCACATATAACCGCTGCAGTTTTCATCTCTTACTCTCATTACTCTCTTTTTCTAAGCACGAATTGTTCGTTACAGGATAGGATTGCGAGAACGCTTAAAGCGCGCAGCAATCCGTAACCTTTATACTATGTGGAGTCTGCGAATTAGCAGACATAATCGTTTCAAAAAACATTATACTACAACATTGTTTTGTGCGATAATACATACGGAGAGTTTATCCGGATTAATCGGGTAAAAGTTTAAGCCTGACAGGTGATATCAGGCAATAGATTAAGGAGGAGCTGCCATGGCAAAGAAGAAGATGACGGTGCTGGATTTCCAGAAGTATAAGGATGAGGGCAGGAAATTCAGCTTTGTAACAGGCTACGATTATACTACAGCATCAATAATTAATGACAGTGATGTTGAGATTATACTTGTAGGCGATTCACTGGGTATGATTATGCTGGGTTATGATTCTACCGTGCCTGTGACTCTTGAAGATGTTATACATCATGCAAGACCTGTAGTTAAGGGAGCACCGGATACCTTCATTGTCGGGGACATGCCGTTTGGAACATATAATGTAAGCATAGAGGATGCCATCAGAAATGCGAACCGCCTCGTCAAGGAAACAGGAGTTGACTGCATCAAGCTTGAGGGCGGCGCAGATATGGCGGATACTATCAGAGCCTTAGTCAAGGCCGGCATCAATGTTATGGGACATATCGGCATGACTCCGCAGACAGCAACATCCTTTGGAGGCTTTAAGGTGCAGGGCGGAACCCCGGAATCAGCAAGAAAGCTTATAGAGGATGCCAAGGCAATTGAGGCTGCAGGTGCATTTGCAATAGTAGTTGAGTGTGTGCCGAGTGTTGTAGCTAAGGCTATGCGTGAGGAAGTCAAGGTTCCGATTCTGGGTATTGGAGCAGGTCCGGACGTTGATTGTCAGGTGCTGGTAACTCAGGATCTATTAGGTATGTACGGAGACTTTAAGCCTAAGTTTGTTAAGCATTTTGCTCATATCAGAGAGGAGATGGTCAAGGGACTTAATCTCTTCCATGAGGAATCTCAGTCAGGAGCATTTCCGTCACCTGAGTACAGCTTTAATAAGGCTGTTGATATTCCGTCAGTATACGGACCTGGTGATACTAAGCAGTAACTGCAGGTACAAAGACACACAGACAATGCTGTCAAGGGTTAATCCGCAGGCGTCGTCTGTGTGATATTTGAAGCTTGGCGGTACAGATACATTTACAGTATCAAAATAATTGACTGACTAAGTTTTATAAAAGGGGATATAGGGTAAATGAAGATAGGATTTTTGGGCTGCGGCGCCATAGGCAGTATCTATGCAGGATATTTGTCTAAGGTGCATGACGTATATATAGTTGATACTGCCAAGACTGTGGTTGATGAGGTTAGCGCACACGGTATACTTATAGATGAGTGCGTGCCCGGTATAGGAAGCGGAGAGACTGTTTGCTTCAGACCAAGGCTTATAACAACTGAGCCAAAGGAGGTAGGAGAGGTAGACGTACTCATAGTATTTGTGCGTTATATGTTTCTTGAAGCAGCCTGCCGCAATGCCCTGCCTATGATTGGCAAGGATACGGTGGTCATGACTCTGCAAAACGGTATAGGCAATTATGACGAGATTGCCAAGGTGGTGCCTGAGGAGCAGATAGTCATAGGCAACACTACGCATGCATCAACTGGCTTGGGACCAGGTCACGTAAGACACGCCGGAGCAGGCATAACCAATATCGGAAGTATTAAGGCACCTAAGGACAGGATACTTAGATGCGCAGAGGTGCTGCGTGCAGCAGGACTTGAGGTTGATGTCAAGGATGATGTGATGAGCGTTATATGGCATAAGGCCTTTGTTAATGTCGGAATTAATCCGATTACAGCTCTGCTTAATCAGACCAACAGCTTTATTGCAGACAATAAGTATGCGCGTGAGGCGGCAAGACTGTTGGTAGAGGAGGCAGTAGAGGTTGCAATTGCAAGCGGCTGCAGGGTTGATAAGGAGGCAGAGCTTGCCAATGTGTATAAGGTTGCACAGGCTACTGCCGAAAACAAGAGCTCAACGCTTCAGGATGTGCTTAATCACAGACAGACCGAGATACTTATCATCAACGGAGCTGTATCAAGGATAGGTCGAAGGGTTAATGTACCTACTCCATACAATGATTTGATAGTACAGCTGGTGCTCGGAGAGCAGTCACTGTATATGGAAAATAAATAAACAACCATGCCTGCGCTTTTGCAGGCACCACATGATATAAAAGTACGGATTGCTTTGATGCGCGTTTAAGCTTAGAGCTTACATTTAATAATGCAGGATGCAAGTATGACTTTTTCAAATGCTTATGTGCTAGTCTTAAAGCAGCTGTATTTAGTACTTGACAATAGATTTTGTATATTTATAATAAAAGGCAAGTTTTCAAACAAAGCGCAGGGAGTTTAGCAATGTTTAATAATTTTGCTGACAACATTATTATCGTCGTGAAGGGTGTCGTGATTGAGACCTTTAATTTATGATACTTGGAGACGATGATTACGCGTATTTTTATGATTAATTTTTAACCTCGTTTCCAAAACGAGGTTTTTTCTTTGAGGAGGAAAATTACGATGGAGATTAGAATCACCAAAACCACCAATCCGGCTGAGAAGCCGCAGGATGAGTCAAAGCTTGGCTTTGGCAAGGTTTTTACAGATCATATGTTTATATATGATTGGGATGATAAGCAGGGCTGGCATGATGCAAGGATAGTTCCTTTCGCTAACCTTAACCTGCATCCTGCTTCAACTGTATTCCATTATGCTCTTGAGGTATTTGAGGGACTTAAGGCATATCGTACAGCAGACGGTACAGTTCAGCTCTTCAGACCTGATGAAAATGCAAAGCGTATGTATAATTCTGCAGAGCGTATCGGTCTTCCTCCGGTTCCGGTTGATGATTTTGTACAGGCAGTTAAGACACTTATCTCTGTTGATAAGGATTGGTGCCCGCATTCAGACGGATGCTCACTTTATATCAGACCATTCCTGTTTGGTACTGATGCAAGTGTAGGTCTGCACACTCTTCATTCAGCACAGTTCGTAATCATTGTTGCTCCTTCAGGTGCATATTATGCAAATGGCATTAACCCGGTTAACATCATGATAGAGACTCATGATGTACGTGCGGTACGTGGCGGCACAGGCTATACTAAGTGCGGCGGTAACTATGCAGCTGCTCAGAGAGCACAGGTTGAGGCTGAGAAGAAGGGCTTCAATCAGGTACTTTGGCTTGACGGCGTTGAGCAGAAGTATATTGAGGAGGTAGGTGCCATGAACATCATGTTCAAGATTAACGGCACTGTTGTTACTCCGAGCATCGAGGAGAAGACCGTTCTTCCGGGTATCACCAGAAAGAGCATGCTTCAGGTTCTTCGTGACAAGGGCTACAAGGTTGAGGAGCGCAAGGTAAGCGTTCAGGAGATCACCGATGCCTGCAAGGCCGGCACACTTGAGGAGGCCTGGGGAACAGGTACTGCAGCAGTAGTATCACCGGTTGGTGAGCTGCAGATTGAGGGCGTTGATTATGTAATCAACGGCGGTAAGATTGGCGAGACTACACATATGCTCTATGATACACTTACAGGCATACAGTGGGGCAAGCTTGAGGATAAGTACGGCTGGACTGTTAAGGTAGACTAATCAGCATAGGTTTTAACCGATTATTGCTGAGTCAGGATTTGCAGACGTGATGCCTGGTATTGTCACAGGCCTGACAGTCGGCAGGCTTAGTTCTAAGTAAGCTCCGGCTGCATAAAAATAAATAGTTTGGTTTGCAATGAAGCTCATACATTCGTACAATGCGGATGCATGGGCTTCTTCCTTTAGAACATTAATTGTGGTATAACTATAAAAGTGCTGCCAAACATCTATGTGTACTGCGTGCTTGCACGCATGGACAATTGCAATTACAGATCGCAATTGTGATAGCACTTTGAACTGGGTGCTTGCACGCATGGACGCTTGGCAGCCTGACCTTTTATATATATGACGAGTATAAATGTAGGCAGGATTGCTTACGTTATTAAGAATATCAATAATGAGAAAGGAATTATGGTCAGCGGCATTTCCCGGACCATACAGGATCAGTTTATGGATAAGGTTATAGTTACTGTAGTAGGCAAGGATACCATAGGCATCATCGCCAAGGTGTGCAACTATCTGTCAGATAACAAGATTAATATATTGGATATAAGTCAGACTATAGTCGGCGGTTATTTCAATATGATGCTTATTGCAGATATCAGCGCCTGCGACAAGGAATTCGGAATTGTTTCTGATGAGCTTAAGGCTGTCGGAGAGACTATCGGCGTAAGGATTCTGGCACAGAAGGAAGAAATCTTCACAAAGATGCACCGCATCTGATATATACATATATAACAGTCTGGTGAGGGCTATATTTTTATAGAGAGGGGCAGGGCAAGCATATGGAATTTACATAACTGCTCCTGCATTCATTTTTAAATATAGGAAGACGAGCCTGCAGACATAATAACGGGTGAGACATAATGATTAATCTTAAAGAGGTCCTTGAGACCAATAATATGATAGAGCAGGATCTGCTTGATGTGAGAACCATTACGCTTGGTATAAGCCTTTTGGACTGCGTTGATTCGGATCTTGATAAGCTAAACCAGAACATTTACAACAAGATAACCAAGCTTGGCAAGGATCTTGTCAGGACAGGTGAGGATATATCCAAGGATTTTGGCATACCGATAGTTAATAAGAGAGTATCGGTTACTCCTATAGCCTTGGTAGGCGGCAATGCCTGCAAGACACCTGAGGATTTTGTTGCCATAGCTAAAACTCTCGATAAGGCAGCCAAGGATATAGGCATTAACTTCCTCGGCGGTTATTCAGCATTGGTTAACAAGGGCATGACCAAGGCAGAGAGACTGCTTATAGAGTCCATACCTCAGGCTCTTAGCGAGACTGATTTTGTATGCTCCTCTGTAAATGTCGGCTCAACCAAGACCGGCATAGACATGGATGCTGTAAGACTCATGGGAGATGTCATCAGAAAGACTGCAGAGCTTACTGCAGATACTGATTCCATAGGCTGTGCAAAGCTCGTTGTATTCTGCAATGCACCGGATGACAATCCATTTATGGCAGGAGCATTTCACGGAGTAACAGAGGGAGATGCCGTTATTAATGTCGGAGTCAGCGGACCGGGCGTAGTTAAGACTGCTATATCCAAGGTCAGAGGCGAGAGCTTTGAGGTTCTCTGTGAGACCATCAAGAAGACAGCCTTTAAGGTTACAAGAGTAGGTCAGCTGGTAGCACAGGAGGCAGCAGCAAGACTTAATGTTCCGTTCGGTATAGTGGATCTCTCACTTGCACCGACTCCGGCTATAGGAGATTCTGTTGCAGAGATACTTGAGGAGATGGGACTTGAGCATACCGGAGCACCGGGAACCACTGCGGCTCTTGCGATACTTAACGATCAGGTTAAGAAGGGCGGAGTTATGGCTTCATCCTATGTAGGAGGTCTCTCAGGTGCATTCATCCCTGTCAGTGAGGATCAGAGGATGATAGATGCTGTTGAGGCTGGAGCACTTACCATAGAGAAGCTTGAGGCTATGACCTGTGTATGCTCTGTAGGTCTTGATATGATAGCAATCCCCGGCGACACACCGGCAACCAGCATTGCAGGTATCATAGCTGATGAGTCAGCCATAGGTATGATTAATCAGAAAACCACAGCAGTCAGAGTTATCCCTGTTATAGGCAAGGGCTTAGGCGATAAGGCTGTATTTGGCGGACTCTTAGGTTATGCACCTATTATGCGTGTAAATGAATTCTCATGTGCTGATTTTGTAAACAGAGCGGGACGAATCCCGGCACCGATACACAGCTTCAAGAACTAAGTATGAACAGTCACAATGATATCAAAGGAATAGTCTTTTTTGATTTGGACGGCACCCTGTTGGATAATAATACCGACAGAGTGCCTGAATCCACGCTGAAAGCCTTGGATGCTCTAAAAGCACGAGGCTATAAGCGTGTCATCTCAACAGGCAGGGATATGGATACGCATTATTCCTCAAAGTATGTTGATATAGTTAAGCCGGATGCAATTATTCATTCAAACGGCAGCAAGATCACCATAGGAGGCAGACAGCTTTATAAGCATGTTATGGATAAGAAGCTGCTGAGGCGTATGATTGACTTTTGCAAGGCGCATGATATATGCATAGGAACCTCGGTGGGCAAGGAGGATTTCTATGTCAACTTTGCAAAAAAGGTACATGCGGATAATGCTTACAATAAGTATATAAACCGTAATTTTGTTAATATCGAGGAGCTGTTTACAAGAGATATTGAGGTTTGCGCAATGTCATTTGCAGGAAATGTTGAGACTGAGGGCAGACTGCTTGAACAGCATTTTGATAATATCACTCTGCTGCCGTTCAACACCGGAGCGGGAGCAGATATAATTGAGCAAGGCTATACCAAGGCGGACGGTCTGCATAAGGTGTGTGATTATTATGGCGTGCCGTATGATAGAACCTATGCCTTCGGAGATTCTATGAATGATGTTCATATCATTAAGGAGGCAAAGGTCGGAGTTGCCATGGGCAATGCGGAGCAGGCAGTTAAGGAAGCAGCAGATTTCGTGACAACAAACATAACGGACAACGGCATATACAATGCCTGTGTAAGACTTGGGCTTATCTAAAAGAAGCTTTGTGAAAGGGTACGGAATGAGACAGCAGATAACAGCTTTACGCGGCAAAATGAAGGAGCTCGGAATCGATGTTTATATCGTTTCCGATAAGGATGAGCATCTAAGTGAATACACGGATGCTCATTTTTGTGCATTGGGAGAGTTCTCAGGCTTCATGGGAGGCGACGGAACTCTGGCAGTAAGTCTTAATAATGCAGCTCTATGGACTGACGGCAGATATTTTACTCAGGCAGAGCAGGAGCTTTCGGGAAGCGGAATTGAGCTTATGCGAGTAGGCGTTGAAGGAACTATGCCGCTTATGCAGTGGATTAAGAAGGAGCTGCCGGAGGGCGGATGCCTGGGCTTTGACGGAAGATGCGTATCCTATCTTGAGGGCTTTAATTACAGAAGAATGCTTGGCAAAGGCATGCGGATTAAGACAGATACCGATGTATGCGGACTGGTATGGAAGGACAGACCTGAGGAAACAGTAAACAAGTGCTGGATACTTGATGAGGACTATTGCGGCAAATCAGTCAGTATCAAGCTGATTGAGCTTAGAGAGACCATGGCAAAGCTTGGAGCAAGGACTCATGTTCTGGCTTCACTGGATGATATAGCCTGGCTTTTAAATCTAAGAGGCTCAGACATAGCCTGCAATCCTGTATTTACAGCCTATATGATAATTACGGCACAGGGAGCAGTGCTGTACTCGGATGATAGGCATTTCGATAAAGAAATCAGAGAATATCTTGAGTTTGCAGGAGTAAGGCTTAAGGCAAATGATGAGGTATTTAAGGATATCTCTTATATCGAGGGTCCTGTGCTTATAGACAGAAAGCATTGCAGCTATGAGCTAAGCAATACGATACCGGCAGGCACACATATTATAGAGCGCATGAATCCGACAACCATCGCTAAGTGCTGCAAAAATGCTGCGGAGCGCAAAAATATACGTATAGCTCAGCATATCGACAGCCTGGCGGTGACCAGATACATGCATTGGTTCAAGACTGTTGTCAATGAAGCTGTTAAAAGCTCGGACGGCAGTGAATATACGGAGTGGAGCTGTGCACTTAAGCTTCATGAGCTTAGGGCGGCCAATAAGCACTTTATTGAGGAAAGCTTCTCGACGATATCAGCCTATGGGGCAAATGCAGCTATGGCTCATTATATAACGGATGAGGAGCATGCAGTGCCTATAGAACCAAGAGGACTCTATCTGGTAGATTCCGGCGGACAGTATTATGAGGGCACGACAGATGTGACAAGAACCTGGAGCTGTGGTAATATAAATGACAAAGAGCGCACAGCAGTGACTCTGTCAGTTATCGCCAACCTAAGACTTGCAGATGCGAAATTCATGGAGGGCTGTGCTTCTCCAGTGCTCGACTATGCTGCAAGAGAACCGTTTTGGAGACGCGGTATGAATTATAATCATGGTACCGGTCACGGAGTAGGCCATGTACTAAACGTACATGAGGGACCGGTGGGCATCAGATATAAGACTGCGACCCTTGAGGGCGCATATCCTATGCAGGAGGGCATGTATGTTTCTGATGAGCCGGGATACTATGAGCCCGGGGAGTATGGTGTTCGCACCGAGAACATGCTTCTTGTGCAGAAGGATTATACCAATGAATACGGAAGCTTCTGCAGCTTCGAGACCTGTACCTTCGTGCCTATGGATAGGGACTGCATAGACATTTCCATAATGAATGCTGAGGACATCAGTCTGTACAATGCATATCAGCAGAGAGTCTATGAGGAGCTTAGTCAGGATATGAATGAAGCAGAGAGAGCATGGCTTAAGGAAGCATGTGCGCCTTTATTATAAATGACATGGGCCTTGCGAAATGTGATATAAGCTTAAGTTTAAGATACATTTTCACAGATTATTTTAGGAAGGGAAATAATATATGAACAATGATTGTATTGAGAAGGGACCGATAACTGAGGAGCTTCTCACAAGGATGAACGAATGGTGGAGAGCAGCTAACTATCTGTCTGCAGGACAGCTATATCTCTTAAGCAATCCTTTGCTTAAGGCTCCGCTGACGATGGACATGATTAAGAAGAAGATAGTAGGACACTGGGGAACAGTACCGGGTCAGAACTTTGTATTCGTCCATCTTAATCGTGTTATCAAGAGATATGACCTTGATGTGATATTACTGTCAGGTCCGGGACACGGAGGCAATTTCTTTATAGCCAACGAATATCTTGACGGCACCTACAGCGAGACCTACCCTAATATCTCACAGGATGAGGCCGGCATGCAGAAGCTTTTCAAGCAGTTCTCTTTTCCAGGAGGAGTGGCGTCACATTGTGCTCCGGAGATACCGGGCTCGATTAATGAGGGCGGAGAGCTAGGCTATGGCATAGCACATGCCTTTGGAGCAGTATTTGATAATCCTGACTTAATAGCTGCAGTAACCGTAGGTGACGGAGAGGCAGAGACCGGACCGCTTGCAACCTCATGGCAGTCCAATAAGTTCCTTAATCCTATAGGTGACGGAGCAGTTCTTCCTATACTGCATCTTAACGGATATAAGATAGCTAATCCTACAATATTTGCCAGAATGTCTCATGATGAGATTGTTTCTTTCTTTAAGGGCTGCGGATGGGAGCCGTATTTCGTAGAGGGCGACGATCCTATGACCATGCATAAGCTCATGGCTGAGACTATGGATGCGGTAATTGAGAAGATCAGAGCTATCCAGAAAAATGCAAGAGAGAATAACGATCCTACAAGACCGGTATGGCCTATGATAGTGCTTCGCACACCTAAGGGCTGGACAGGTCCTAAGGAGGTTGACGGTAAGAAGATAGAAGGCTACTTCCTTGCTCATCAGGTTCCGGTATCTATGGATAAGCCTGAACATCTTGAGATACTTGATAAGTGGCTCAGAAGCTATCATCCGGAGGAGCTGTTTGATGATAACGGCAGACTGCGTCCTGATATAGCAGCCTTGTCACCTGAGGGCAATGCCCGTATAGGCAAGAATCCGCACGCAAACGGAGGACTGCTGCTAAGAGACCTAAGACTTCCGGACTTCAGAGACTATGCCGTTGATATCAAGTCACATGGTGCAATTGAAGGCCAGGATATGACTGAGCTTGGCAAGTATGTAAGAGATGTATTCAAGCTTAACGATGAGTTTAAAAACTTCCGTATCTTTGGACCGGATGAGACTAATTCCAACAGACTGAACGCTGTATTTGAGGCAGAAAACCGTGCATGGAACTCGGAAAAGTATGACAATGATGACCATCTGTCATATGACGGAAGGGTCATGGATTCAATGCTTTCAGAGCATATGTGCGAGGGATGGCTTGAGGGCTATCTGCTTACCGGACGTCACGGCTTCTTTGCGACCTATGAGGCATTTGCACGTATCATAGATTCGATGGCAGCTCAGCATGCCAAGTGGATTAAGACCTGCAATGCTCTTCCGTGGAGAGAGGAGATTGCATCCCTTAATCTTATAATGTCATCAACGGTATGGCAGCAGGATCATAACGGCTTTACACATCAGGATCCGGGCTTTATGGATCATATAGCCAATAAGAAGGCAGACGTCGTAAGACTCTATCTCCCGCCGGATGCCAACTGCCTGCTCTCAACCTTTGACCATTGCATCAAGAGCCGCAATTATGTCAATGTTATCATAGCCAGCAAGCATCCTAGACCGCAGTGGCTCAGCATGTCTGAGGCCGTTAAGCATTGTTCTGAGGGTATAGGCATATGGGACTGGGCAAGTAATGACAGAGGCGAGGAGCCGGATATCGTATTTGCATGCGCAGGAGAGACTCCGACTCTTGAGGCACTCGCAGCTGTATCTATACTTAATAAGGAGCTTCCGGAGATTAAGATAAGATTTATCAATGTAGTAGATCTCTTCAAGCTTCAGCCTTCGAGTGAGCATCCTCACGGACTTTCAGATGCAGAATATGATTTGCTGTTCACTAAGGACAAGCCGGTTATATTTAACTTCCACGGCTATGCAAGCCTTGTACATGAGCTTACATACAGACGCCACAACAACAGACTTATGCATGTAAGAGGCTACAAGGAAGAGGGTACTATCACAACTCCGTTTGATGTGCGTGTGCAGAATCATATAGACCGCTTCCATCTTGTTATAGAAGCACTTAAGTATCTTCCGCAGCTTGGAAACAGGGGAGCTTATCTCTATCAGCTTATGAACGACAAGCTTATAGAGCATGAGCAGTATATCCACGAATACGGACTGGATCTGCCTGAGGTTGCAGATTGGCGCTGGGAATCAAGATAATACAGGTATTGTTTTAAGAAGCAGCAGACGGGCTTAAAGCCTGTCTGCTCCTTCGGCGTTTCGAGGGGGCTTATTATGGATGTCAATACAGTAAAACAAGGTATCTTAGACAGCAACACTTTGAGGTGTGATGAAGGCTTCACCTCGTGGGAGCAATATCGTGATGCAGTAATCAAGGAAGCAGCTATGCTGCAGGCAATTAAGCCATATTGTGGATATGGCTCATTTGGCAGCAGCTTAGATTACTCAGGCTCATATAAGCTTAGCTCGTATGTCGGCAGCTTGCAGAGCCTTGGCTCAGCTTGCAGTGATGCGGACTTTGATGTTACAAGACTTGGGTATGGGCTTAAGCTTATTTAAAAAAAAGCGGCTGCTCATACACCTGCATATTAAGATAAACTAACATAAAACGTTTATAAAGTGCAGAAATGGAGTATAAGTGGAGGCATTTCATTCCTTCTGGTCAAAACCGAATAAGCTAAGACACGGAGGAAGCATAGTGTTTCCAGATTATGAGCAGCTGACTGCTATAATATCTGCCTTGGAATGGCAAAAGCATAACGGCAGTATATGCATGGTTACTGATACTGACGGAGCAGCCTATTTTAATAAGGCGGGACTTACTCAGTTTTGGAACAGCATAGAGACTAAGCTTGACAACATTCCCAAGAGTGCGGATCCCTTTCTGTTCTGGGCTCTCGGCAAGCTTGAAGCCTTAAGGCATATGAAGGCTCCGTGTGTTATGCTGGACACAGACCTCATAGTCTGGCAGAGTATAGAGGCAATAGTCTATAACTATGATATAACGGCGGCTCATTCGGAACCTCTTAATCCTAATGTATATCCGGAACCGGGTGCTATGCACTTTGAGCACGGATACATGCTGCCGGAAAGCTGGGATTTGACTATAGATGCGGCAAATACGGCATTTTTATGTATAAGAGACGAGGAATTTAAGGAGCATTATATAGCGGAGGCCAAGAGCTTTGCAGCTAATGTAAGAAGGGAAGGCTTAAATCCAGTCAAGGCGATGTGCTTTGCGGAGCAGCGTATACTGCCTATGTGTGCCAAGGCTATGGATAAGAGCCTCGGATTTTTGATGGAGCTTAGTCAGGCAGAGGAGCAGACAATACTTACTCATACCTGGGGCTTCAAGCAGGCATTGGACAGACTGCCGCTGGCAAGACATAAGTTCTGCTTAAGATGTGTTGACCGTATAGCAAGGGATTTTCCGGAGAAACTGGTGCAGCTGGAGGAGTGCGCAGACTTAAGGGCTTATTGTGAAGAGTATATAAATCGTCAGTATTCATGACTGTAGGGATAGACAGGTCATGAGATAATAGGCATAACGATGATAAATGAGCCAGTCCTGCAAACCTGGCTGCAGGCTGAAAGCATAGAAGGAAGTCAGACTTCCAAAATATGGGTAATAGGGGTGTTTAGGCAATGATATTTAAGAAGGAGCAAAACGGGGAGCATAAGAGTACGGCAGTAAGTATGACGGATGGATTCATACCTAAGCAGCTGCTTTATTTTTGTGTACCGCTGATACTTGGTAACTTCTTTCAGGTTTTGTATAATACAGTCGATACCATGGTCGTCGGCAATTTTGTCGGCAAGGAAGCCCTGGCAGCAGTCGGCTCGACCAATCAGATTATAAATATTGCGGTATTCTGCTTTAACGGTATATCTGTTGGTGCCGGAGTTGTCATAGGACAGTATTTTGGTGCCAAGGAGCTTAAAAAGCTCCATATATCGGTAGAAACAACCATGGCTATGACCTTTATAGCCAGTATATTCTTTACGATAGCCGGAGTGCTGTTTACACCGTCTATGCTGAGACTGATATCAACACCTGATGATGTTATGCCTGCGGCAACCACCTATCTGCAGATTTATTTTGCAGGCATATCCGGGCTTCTTGTCTACAATATGGGCAGCGGCATACTGCGTGCAGTCGGAGACTCTAAGCGCCCATTATATTTCCTGATATTATCAAGCTTTCTTAATATCGGACTTGACCTGCTCTTCGTGCTTGTTTTTAAGCTGGGCATAGCAGGAGCATCGATTGCCACGATTATCTCGCAGTTTATATCAGCGGCTTTGGTTCTGATACTGCTTAGCCGTTCGGAGGATATATATAAGCTTACCTGGCGGGATATGGGCATAGATATGCTGACACTAAGGAAGATACTTGCCATAGGACTTCCGGCAGGAATTCAGTCTATGATAACGGCATTTTCCAACAGCTTTGTACAGGCCTATATCAATGGCTACGGCTCTGTTGTTATGGCCGGCTGGAGCTGTTACAATAAGCTGGATCAGGTGATAATGCTTCCGCAGCAGAGCATGGCTCATGCAACGACAACCTTTGTAAGTCAGAATATTGGTGCAGGAAAGGTTAAGAGAGCAGAGCAGGGTACGGTTATCGCAGTATCAATGATGGCATTGCTAAACTTTGTATGCGGCATAATCATGATAGCTTTAGCAAGACCTTTGGTGGAGCTTTTTACAAACGAGACAGAGGTTATAGAGAGCGGCATACGCTTTGTCAGGGCAATAGCCATGTTCTTCTGGTTTAACGGTATAAACCACAGCCTGGCAGGCTCTATGAGAGGACGCGGAGACTCCAAGGGACCTATGCTCATAATGATAATATGCTTTGTCGGAGTGCGTCAGCTGTATCTGTTTATTATAACGCATATAGTTACAGGCAACCCGATGGTTATAGGACTGGGCTACCCGGTAGGCTGGGCAAGCTGCTGTATAGTCGAGCTTATCTATTACAGAGTAAGACATCTTAAGAAACGGAAAGAAACGAATAATGGCGAAAACACAGAGCTATAATGCAGACAGCATTAAGATATTGGAGGGACTCGAGCCGGTAAGAACGAGACCCGGTATGTATATAGGTGGAGTTGGCTCTAAGGGACTCAATCATCTGGTTTACGAGATACTCGATAATTCCGTGGATGAGCATCTTGCAGGATACTGCACCGAGATATGGGTGACCTTAGAGAAAAACGGCTCCTGTACAATTAAGGATAACGGACGCGGACTCCCTGTGGATATGCATGAAAAGGGCGTGTCGGCGGAACGTATTATCTTAACGACCCTGCATGCAGGCGGTAAATTTGATTCAGACTCCTATAAGACCTCGGGAGGTCTGCATGGCGTGGGCTCCTCTGTAGTCAATGCACTATCTAAGGAGATGACAGTTGAGGTAGCGCGTGACGGCAGGATATATCATGACAGCTACGCAAGAGGTATACCAACAACCGAGCTTATAGACGGCTTGCTGCCGGTAGTCGGCAAGTCACGCAGCACGGGAACCACGATCAATTTCCTGCCGGATGATGAGATTTTCGAGAAGACGGTATTTAAGGCAGAATGGATCAAGTCAAGACTTCATGAAACAGCCTATCTTAATCCTGAGCTTACTATTCATTTCAGAGATTTGAGAGATGTCAAGGAAGCTGCCTCGTCTTTAGTTGAAGATATTTCTTTAGAAGCTGATACAGCTGCTGATGCAAATGTTAATGCAGATAACGAAGCTAAAGAGCTTAAGCTTACGGTATCAGCAGACGGTCAGTTAAGCTTATTTGGCAATGATGCCGCCGATAATACAGAGGCAGCAGAAGCAAACAAGGCTGCAGAGACAAAGACAGGCGGCAAGCCGCAAAAGCCGCAGGCAGCAGGAGAAATCATATATCATGAGCCCGACGGACTTAAGGCATATATAAGGGAGCTTAACAAGGGCGATACTCAGGTTACAGAGCTCATATATTTTAAGGACAGCTACAATGACTGTGAGGTTGAATGCTGCTTTCAGTATGTTGATGCCTTCGAGGAAAATATACACGGCTTCTGCAATAACATATTTACCCAGGAGGGCGGTACACATATTACCGGCTTCAAGACTAAGTATACTCAGCTCATCAATAGCTATGCCAGACAGTTAGGACTGCTCAAGGAGAAGGACCAGAACTTCACGGGAGCAGACACCAGAAACGGCATGACCTGCGTCATAGCTATCAAATACAGAGAGCCTATATTTGAAGGACAGACCAAGACCAAGCTTGCAAGTGCTGAGGCTGCTACAGATGTAGCGGCTGTCACAGGTGAGAAGCTTGAGCATTATTTTGACAGAAATATAGAGACTGTTAAGGCTATAGTTGCCTGTGCCGAGAAGTCAGCCAAGATTCGCAAGGCAGAGGAAAAGGCCAAAACCAATCTCTTAAGCAAGAACAAATTCTCGTTTGATTCAAACGGCAAGCTTAAGGTATGTACCTCTAAGGATCCGGAGAAATGCGAGATATTTATAGTCGAGGGAGATTCTGCCGGCGGCTCTGCAGGCTCAGGCAGAAACAGAGAGTATCAGGCTATACTTCCGATAAGAGGCAAGATACTAAACGTTGAGAAGGCATCCATCGATAAGGTGCTTGCCAATGCCGAGATTAAAACCATGATCAACAGCTTTGGCTGCGGCTTCTCCGAGGGCTACGGCAATGACTTTGATATCACAAAGCTGCGCTATAACAAGATTATACTAATGACGGATGCGGACGTTGACGGAAGCCATATCGACACGCTTCTGCTTACCTTCTTCTATAGATTTATGCCGGAGCTTATATATGACGGCCATATATATGTGTCAATGCCGCCGCTCTACCTGGTTACTCCAAAGTCCAGAAACGGCAAGCCGCAATATCTCTATAATGACAGAGAGCTAAGCCGTTATATGAAGGACCATGAGGCATCAAGCTTTGATCTTAAGCGCTTTAAGGGTCTCGGAGAGATGGACCCTGAGGAACTGTGGGCAACAACCTTAGATCCGGAGAGAAGAGTGCTCAAGAGAGTTGAGATAGAGGACGCAAGGCTTGCATCAGAGGTTACGGAGATGCTCATGGGCACAGAGGTAGGACCTCGCCGTGATTTCATATATGAGCATGCAAATGAAGCAGAGATAGATACTTAAGCATGCAGCTTAGGCAAGACTGTCAGAATATTTAAAAAGATATAGAGCACAAATGTATGAGGTAATGCGCCCTTGTTATCGCCGCAACACTATCATTATATATTGTGTTAAAGTGTTGCGGCGTAACACTAAGCATTGCCCATACATTTGTGCAGAGAATAAATAACCATGCCTGAAAAGATATTAAGAACTGAATACAGCGAGGAGATGCAGAAGTCATATCTCGACTACAGCATGTCTGTTATCACGGCCAGAGCCGTTCCGGATATACGTGACGGACTTAAGCCGGTACAGAGACGACTGCTATATGACATGGACAATCTCCACGTACATCACGATAAAAAGGAGATGAAGTCCGCGCGTATTACCGGAGACTGCATGGGCCGTTTCCATCCGCACGGAGATTCCTCCATATACGAGACCATGGTTGTGCTCTCACAGGATTTCAAGAAGAGCGTGCCGCTTGTAGACGGCAAAGGCAACTTTGGTTCCATAGAGGGAGATACAGCAGCCGCATATCGTTATACAGAGGCAAAGCTTCGGGAATTTACCGATGAGGTATTCCTAAGAGACATAGATAAGTCGGTAGACTTTGTTCCGACCTATGCCAATACGGAAAATGAACCCGTAGTTCTGCCTGTGCGCATACCGAATTTCCTGCTTAACGGCTCAGAGGGTATAGCTGTCGGCATGACCACATCAACTCCCTGCCATAATCTTAGCGAGCTCTGTGATCTGTGCTCGGCCTATGTCGATAATAACGACATGAGCATAGATGAGATGCTTGAGATAATGCCGGGTCCGGATTTTCCTACAGGCGGTATCATATCCAATAAGAGTGAGCTTAAGAGCATATATGAGACCGGAGCGGGTAAGATTAAGATAAGAGGCAAGCTCGAATACGTGCCTGCGGTTAAGCGCGGTGAGCACGACAAGCTTATAGTGACCGAGATTCCTTATACCATGATAGGTCAGGGTATAGGCAAGTTCATGCAGGAGACAGCAGAGCTTGCAGAATCCAAGAAGCTTCCTGAGGTGACAGACATAGGCAATGCCTCTGATTCAAACGGCATAAACATTTTCATAGAGCTAAAGAAGGGCTCGGATATCGAACGCATCAGCAATGTGCTCTACAAGAAGACACGCCTTGAGGATACCTTCGGAGTTAATATGCTCGCTATATCTGAGGGAAGACCTGAGGTTATGACGCTTCCGGCTATACTCAGAGCCTGGCTCAAATTCCAGCATGAGATAATTGAGCGTAAGTATAAGGTGCTCTTAGAGAAGGAAGAGGAACGCAGGGAGCTGCAGGAGGGTCTTATCACTGCCTGCAATATCATAGACCTGGTTATCGCTGTTATAAGAGGCGCGAAGAATCGTAAGGATGCTGAAAACTGTCTCACTAAGGGCGATACCTCCAATATAAGCTTTAAGGATAAAGCAATGGAGGAGGATGCAGCTCACTTAAGATTTACTGAACGTCAGGCCAAGGCTATCTTAGAGATGCAGCTTTATAAGCTTATAGGTCTTGAGATTATGGAGCTTGAGAAGGCCTATAAGGCAACGATGAAGTCCATCAAGGAGTATAAGGCGATAATAGCAGGCAAGGCAAAGCGTGAGGAGCTTATCAAGGCTGACCTTGCAGAAATTAAGAAAAAATACGGCTATCCCCGCAAGACTCTTATCGAGGACATAGCAGAGGTTGTCATAGCTGAGCCTGAGGCTAAGCCTGTAGACTGTATCTTCGTCATGGACAGGCTCGGATATTGCAAGCTTATAGATGAGGGTCAGTATGAGAAGGCCAGAGAATCAGTTGATGCCGACAATAAATATATTATCAGGACCAATACTCTAAGTGCTATACTTATATTTGGCAGCAAGGGCAGTCTCTACAGGATAAAATGTGCCGATATACCTGTTAAAAAGCCTAAGGATAAGGGCGTGCCGGTAGATAACATCTCCAAGTACAAGGCTAGCGAGGAGGATATACTGTATATTACCGACAAGGACGGCTTAAAGGATGTCAATCTGTTGTTCCTTACGAAGGCAGGTCTTATAAAGCAGACGGAAACGGCAGAATTTGAATCAAATAATAAGCAGATTGCTGCGACCAAGCTTGACTTGAATGATGAGCTTGTTACAATTGTACCTATAACAAGCATAGGCGATAGTACTATAGTCATCTGGACAAAGGAAGGATATTTCCTGCGCTTTGCCTTGGATGATGTGCCGATACTCAAGAAGAGTGCTAAGGGTGTCAAGGCAATCAGGCTTCATGCTAAGGATGAGTGCCAAGGTGTTAAGCTTGCGGAAAATGATGCAGTTGTAAGATTCGGCAAGAAGGATGTACACCTAAGTGCCCTTAGAACAGGCGTAAGAGGCGGCAGCGGTACTAAACAAAAATCAAGCTAAGGAAAATATATGAAAAAACAAGAAGCAATAAACAGCAAGCTCTTTGAGACAGAGCATACAGCGGCTGTTAAGCTGTTTAATGAAACTGCATATCCGTGGGAAGTGCTTCCGCTTATCAAGAGCTTCATACTAGAGTACGGCAGCACGCTTTCTGCCGATGAATATGAGCATCCGAGCGAGGATGTCTGGATACATAAGGCTGCCAAGGTATTTCCGTCGGCATATATAGCAGGACCGTGCATAATCGGAGCAGGCACAGAGGTTCGTCATTCGGCCTTCATAAGAGGCTCGGTGCTGGCAGGTGAAAACTGTGTAATAGGCAACTCGACAGAGCTTAAAAATGTAATTCTGTTCGACAATGTGCAGGTTCCGCATTATAATTATGTAGGAGATTCCATTTTGGGCTACAAGGCCCATATGGGAGCCGGCAGCATAACAAGCAATGTCAAAAGTGATAAGGCTCTGGTTAAGGTGCATTTTGAGGACGAAGATACAGAAACCGGTCTCAAGAAGTTTGGCGCCATGTTGGGAAGCCGAGTTGAGATTGGCTGCGGTTCAGTGCTTAATCCGGGCACAGTCATAGGCAGCGACACCAACGTATATCCGCTCTCAAGCGTAAGAGGCGCTGTTTCCGGAGGCAGTATATACAAGAAGCAGGGCGAGATCGCTGAGAAAAACTGAGAAAAACTGAGAAAAGCGCGGATTGCCGTATGCGCAGAGCGCCTGCGAATTCGCTTATAAATCCAAGAAACGAAAACAGGAAAGGTGGTAGCAATCAAATGAAGAAATTGTACGACAATGTTTATGAGTTCACACATCCGCTCATTCAGCACAAGATTACAAGACTTCGTGACAAGAATACAGGAACTAATGAATTCAGAGCCATAGTTGATGAGCTTGGTATGCTCATGGGCTATGAGGCACTTTCAGATCTTGAGCTTACAGACATTGAGGTAGAGACACCTATTGAGAAATGCATGAGTCCGGTTATTGCAGGACGTAAGCTTGCCGTAGTTCCGATACTTCGTGCAGGTCTTGGTCTCGTACAGGGTATACTTGCACTTGTGCCTACTGCCAAGGTTGGTCATATAGGTATGTACAGAGATGAGGTTACACATATTCCTCATGAGTATTACTGTAAGCTCCCTTCACCTATCGATGAGAGAGTTATCATTGTGACTGATCCTATGCTTGCAACAGGCGGCTCAGCTATAGATGCCATCAATCTGATTAAGGAGAGAGGCGGAAAGCGCATTAAGTTCCTTGCTATAATCGGTGCACCTGAGGGTGTTAAGAAGCTGCATGAGACTCATCCGGATGTCGAGGTATATGTCGGACATCTTGACAGAGAGCTTAATGAAAATGCATATATCTGCCCGGGTCTCGGAGATGCCGGAGACCGTATCTTCGGAACCAAATAATCTCAGTGCGAACCTTGGACTTTGCAGCAGTATGCCTTCGTTATACATGCAGAGCATTGTTGCTAAGGCGGAAATTTATGATTATAAGGCTTAGCGGCAGCATAATTAAGTCATAGGACTTAGGGGACTCTCACCACTAAATGTCAAGTGGCGGGAGTCCTATTGGATATAACAGATATTCACAGGGTCTTATGTTTGCTGCATATTTAAACGCAGCAGAATGAACAGCAGGAAAATAAAATGAGTGACATAGCCAACAGCTTACATATCAGCCAGACACAGAGGCTGCAGCTGAATCCTCAGCTTTTG
>CAVBGP010000004.1:0-38014 GCA_963595005.1 Acutalibacteraceae bacterium
TGGTATCAGTTATATTGCTTTTATCTACAAAAAAATGATGCATAGTTCTTCCTAACACTTTAAATATACCGCTTTTATCTCTGCGGCATGTACTTAATTAACTATAAAATTCACAACCTGACTTGGTTCAATAATGATACGATACAAGACTAAATGGAGTAAGTCTATATCAGCTGCGAAGCCCCATGTCCTTCTCTATATTAGATGCACTTTGAGTTTTCCAGTTATTGGCATGTCTTTCAAAGGTATCATCATTATATGCATTAAAATCATCATAATTCGTGCCGGAGCCTATGCGAACTGTTCCGTCACTGTAGATAAATACTGCAAAGAATCCCCATCCGTCTGAGCCGTCTTCGCTCATTTTCTTCGATTTAATCACATAGTTCTGAATTCCCGATGCTGAAAGATAGTTTGTTAAACGTTCATGACCAATACCTCCAACATCATAAGAGTTACCATTAACTTTAATATCACCGCTGACATATGCCTGCATACCGGTCTTGCCTACTACAACAGCCGTACATGCAAACAAATCACTTCTTCCATCACTTCCACTGCTGGAGGCTGGTACATATTGGTCTCCAAACTGTATATCACCGGAGTTAATGCCTGTGCTGAGTGCCGCAATTATATTCCTTGCATTTGCCATATCTACGGCGCGGCGACTCTTTTCAAGCTGCTTTGCAAATACAGGAATAGCTATAGCTACAAGCACAGCAACTATAGCTACTATTATAAGCAGCTCTGCCAATGTAAATCCTTTTTTTCTCTTACCACGTTGTAAGAGCATAAGTTAACTATCCCTTCCAATGTTATTTAACACCCGATTTTTCTTATTATAGCCCAAGGACACATTTTCCGTAAAGCCTCAAGCCCAGGTCTTTGGCAAAAAAATATCAGGCAGCATCACCAGTTCTGATAATGCCGCCTGAAAGCCTGCTGATTAATGTAAATGCAAACCGAGGCATACTCTAAAAGTGTTGCACGAGCGCATAAGCGCGAAGCAATCCGTACTTTTATTATATGTGGTGCCTACGAATATGTAGGCATGGTGGTTACTTACCAGCCTGACTGCCAAATATCGCATCGAGTGTCCTCGCTATCGCCTTCATATCAATAGGCTTAATAATGTGTCCGTTCATGCCTGATGCAAATGCCTTCTGCCTGTCCTCATAAAACGCATTGGCAGTCATTGCAACTATAGGGATATTGGCCTTTTTGTTATTGCGAAGAGTTCGTATCTCCCTTGTTGCCGTATAGCCATCCATCTTAGGCATCTGGATATCCATAAGCACTAGATCATATCTGCCTGCCGCTGACTTATCAATTGCAGCAACTGCCACATCACCGTCATCGACACTATCGACCTCCAACCCCATCTCCTCTAAGAGGGCCGTTGCAATCTCACGGTTAAGCTCGTTATCCTCCGCAAGCAGTACTCTCTTGCCTCTGTAATCAAGGTACTTCCTTGTGTCCTTCTGCTTTGCATCCTCATCTGATGTAGAGCGACTGACGGCGGTATCTGCAGTCAATGCTTTATCCAGGGGCTTCGCCGATACAGGCTCTTCTGCAAGACGCATATTGAGCGTAACCGTAAACACTGATCCCTTGCCTTCTTCACTCTCTACCTGTATATCTCCGCCCATCATATCAACAATATTCTTGGTTATGGCCATGCCAAGACCTGTTCCCTGAATACCGCTTACCGTAGAGTTATGCTCTCTTGAGAAGGTATCAAATATATGTCCGAGGAATTCCTTAGACATACCTATACCGTTATCCCTTACGGAAAATTGATAGGTCGTGCAGTCCTTAAGATCACAGGGCTTCTCTGTAAGCCGGATGGTAATATTGCCTCCCGGCTGTGTAAATTTAACCGCATTGCCTGCGATATTGATAAGCACCTGATTTAAACGAAGCTTGTCAGTGATAACATCCTCATGTACAACATCCTGCATATCGATGCTAAGATTCTGATTTTTGTCATTTACCAGACCTTGCAGCATGGTATGAAGGTCATCCAGCATTTCCGGCATATGCACAGGCTTCTCATCAAGCTTAACAGTGCCGCTCTCGATGCGGCTCATATCCAGGATATCGTTAATCAGACTTAAGAGATGCGAGCTTGACGTACTTATCTTGGACAGATAGTCCTGCACCTTATTCTGTTCATCAATATGTGCCTGCGCAAGTGAAGTAAAGCCTATGATGGCATTCATAGGAGTACGGATATCATGGGACATACTGTTAAGGAAGGTTGATTTTGCCCTGCTTGCCTGCTGTGCTGCCTCAAGAGCCAACGCCAACTGCTGCTGATGCTCCTGTGCCTGTCTCTGCATTTCCCTCTGATGAGCTTCTTCCTTGGCCCGTTCCTTCTTCTCGGCCTCAATATGCTCCTCTATGATGGAATCAATATTCTGAAAGCCTGCCACAAGATAATCTGTATTGCTGATTCTGCTGTAGCTGAACTGATAATGATGTATGCTGCCGTCAATCAGCACACGATAGTTGCCGATATACTCATCTCTGTCGGCAAACATCTCACGAAGCTTATCTATATTGAGCTTATCATACAGATACTGCCTGTCTTCCTCGTATACTCTGTCCTTAATATACTGCTTAAGCAGCACTTCATAGCTGAATGAATTATATTTGTGATTCTCCTTTTCAAGACCCTTGGTAACATATCCGTCAAGCTTTAATATACGTGCTGTACCGTCACAGGGATTAATCCAGAATACATTCTGAAAGCCTCTTGCAAGCACATCAAATACTGACTGAAATTTATCCTCGTCCGTAACCTCTACTGCAAATATAACGTGCTCAAGGTTTCCGTCTGCATCATCATTTTCCTTAAAGAAATGAAATCTGCATGAGCCTGCTATCCTGCCCTCAAATCTGGTTGTAATATGAATTCTGCCCTTCATCCTCTCGCTAAGAGTCGTTATGTCCAGAAAATCCAAAGCGGTCTTGTAGCTTTCTTCCTTAGCCAGGCCCTTAATGATGCTTCTAACATTGTCATCAAAGCAGTTTGAATCCTGAAGCTCAAACCTACGTATGGCATCTGTTGTCTTGATTTCAGAGTAGGTATTCTTCTTAACATTAACACGATGCATTGAGAGATATGCATCCGAAACAGCCGTGTAGGCACTGTATATACCTTCGTTTCTGGTCTGCTTCTGTATATCTATAACGTCATCTATATTTCTAAAGCCCGCGATAAGCCTTAGGGGTTCCTCTTGTTTGGAGATGCGTATAAAAAGTCCGCTGTAATGCTGCTGCCTTCCGTCAGCAAAAATACGAAAATTCAGCTCGTGCTTATCCCTTTCCTTGGAGAATCTGCTAATCAATGCCTCAGTCATCACTGCGCTTAAGAAGCCTTCCCTGTCCTCCTCTAAAATACGGTTCGCGGCATATGCTTTAAACAGCTTGGAATAGCTAAAGCTCGTAGGAGTCTCTGATACTCTGGCTTTAATCCTGCCGTCAAGCTTAAGCACATCAGCACGGTCTGCTATAGGGTCAATCATATACACTGCAACATAATCCGCAGTAAGAGCCATAAGCATCTGCTGTGATTCTTTGATCTGCCTGTCGATATCTGCCGCATCGGTATCCTTATCGGATGAATCTGTGGCTTTTCTATATGTAGTAGATGGTGAATTAAAATATTCCTTCATAATATGTTCTACAGGGTCCTTGATACCTATATTCGTACTATCGACTGATATATTTGAATCAATGCCCATGATTCATCCCCTTCCCCTAAAATCATAAGTATTATTTTATAACGGTTAAGCGTTTCGATATTTTCCACAAGAAAAATAAGATGATTGCTGAACCGTTACTTTAATTTATTTGATTCGTACCGGGCTTGCCGAAAGCTCCCATGCTTCAATCAGATTATCCTGTTCATCATAGCAAAGCTTAAGTGAAAATGTATCGCTTCTGTCCTTAAGGAGGTAATCCAGCATATATCTGTCACCCTCCCACAGCTCAAGCTCAGTTAATATCCTGCTCTTATCGACCCATGCAAAGATACCCTCATCGCACTCAGGAACCGGAAGCCGCACTGCTTCATTTACAGCAGCAGCTTCATCGGTCTCAGTGCTGAAATCCTTGCTTGTATATGTAAATATATACTCAGGAGCCTTATCCGCATAGACAAAGGTTATAAGTCCTCTGTATCTGAAGCCGGTAAGCTTAAAGCCGGTTTCCTCTCTTACCTCACGAATCAGGCATTCCTCAGGACTCTCACCAAGCTCTAATTTGCCTCCGACTCCTATCCATTTTCCCTTATTGACATCCACCTGCTTCTTAACTCTGTGGAGCATGAGATATTTATCATCTCGCTCCATATAGCAAAGAGTTGTAATTGTTGTATTCATAAATATTACCTTATCCGCACAGCTTTGCTATCGCGAGAGCATATATAATTGCCGCATCCTTTAGCTCGCTTATAAGCATGAATTCATCATTACCGTGCATATGTGTGTCGGTAGTCTCACCGACTGCGCCAAAGGCTACGCCGTTTTTAAGCTCGTGCACATAGGTTCCGCCGCCTACTGCCATGCAGGCTCCCTTCTTGCCTGTTACCGCCTCATAACAGCCAAGCAGAGTTCTGACAAAATCACTGCTTCCGTCAACTGCATGAGCATGCACAAAGCTATGTTCAAACTCGAAGCCTTCCTGCTTTGCCCTTATGCCTATACTTGCTATGATGTCTGTATCCGGATCCTCTGCCTTGATGCAGGTTCTGGCATCAAACTTAAGTATCAGCTTCTGTTCATCTGCTGTAAATATATCCGGCGATACTGTTGTCTTGCCTGCGATATCATCCTCACAGGCGGCAGCTATCCTCTTACCGTCATGGTCGCCGTACGGAAACAGTGCTGCAAGCCTTGTCAAAGCCTCTCCAAGGTTTTTGTCAGCATATTGAAGCCTTGCAAGCACAGAAAGCATGAGAGTCAAAGCATTGACACCTTTATCCGGAGTTGAAGCATGCGCACCTGCGCCTGTTATATTAAGCTTAAGCAGCTCCGCATCCTTGTACCTGTCTGATGCATTTACAGTATTGTCTGTCGGCTCTAAGTTCTTAATATCGTAGGTAAATGCAGCTCCTGTCTCTGCTTGAACCGCTCTTAGCACTTCGCTAAGCTCAGTCTCACTTGTTCCTGCAAGAATAGCCTCTGCCTTATCCGGCACTATGTTGAGAGTATGTCCTGAGCTGCAGGATATAAGTCTTACTCCGGCTTCTGTTTCAGAAAGCTTGCTTTTGGCTGTGTTTATCCACCTGAGCGTGCCTGCCAGTCGGCCTTTTTCCACATTGATAACCGGAAATTCTGCATCAGGACTAAAGGTCATCGGTGCCTCCTGCTCGACATTGTAATAATACTCAATGTCACTGCTTCCGCATTCCTCGTCAGAGCCAAGTATCAAACGACAGTTACGGCTTAATGGTAAGCCAAGCTCCTTAACTGCCCTCATCGCATAGAGTGCTGCTATAGCAGGACCCTTGTCATCTGAGCTTCCTCTGCCGTATATGGCTCCGTCTTGTATCACCGGCTCGTAGGCAGCTCCTATAGTCCATCCTGTACCGCCCGGAACCACGTCCATATGAGCCAGTATATCAAGCTGCGGCGCATGATCCGTCATGTCCGCACTTATAACTCTGTTGTCATAGGTCTTAACCGCAAAGCCGTAATTCTCACAAAGCTTACCAGCAGCCATCAAGGCCTCATATGGTCCTGCACCGTAGGGCTTGCCCTCCTCCGGCTCTGATTTCTCGGAGTTAATACGTATAAGTCCCACTAAATCCTCGAGCATCTCCTGCTCATGCTTATCTATATAATCTGCTATTGCCTGTTTAAGCTTATCGTTTGTCATATATATAATCCTTCTTCATGCCAAACCTACTGCATAGTCCGCAGAAGCGTCCTTTCATCCTTGATAATTATCAAACTCTCCGGCTGCTCAAAGAGCCCGCACTCGTTCTATGAAGCTATGCAGTATCTCCCCGGTCATGCCCCAGATTACGCCATGCTCAGTTTCATAAAAATAATAATCCTTGCTGCGTTTTGTCCAATGATAATCCCTGCCGCCCGGAACCAGCTCATAATGAAAATCATTTGGCATGCCGAACACAAAATCCGCCTGACTGTGCTTTGGCTCCATATCAAGCAGCTCATCTATGCCAAGCATAAATACACTGTCGACCTCATCCTTAGAATAGGTCTGCCTGTAGTCTGCTATACTTCCAAGATACGAGAATATAAATGAATCACTTATGCCGTTCATCGCAAACATGGGTGCAATGAGGCTGATATCTGCTTCATCTATCATAAGCTCCTCTGCGGTCTCCCTGATTGCAGCCTCCTCCGGCTTCTCATGCTTCTCGACTCTTCCTCCCGGAAAGCAAATCTCTCCGCCTTGTATAATCTTATGACTGCGAACCTCAAACAATACCGATGTATTGCCCTGTTCATCCTCGACCAGCGGTATGAGCACAGCGGCATCCCGGGCCTTTTTGGCCTTGAGTCGTTCTAATTTGTGCTCTTTAAAGTTGTTTTGTAATATGTCCAGCTTCATGCTTCGATGATAAGTCCGAAAACAGTGTATCGTCAAGCATTAATACACTATAATCTGTAAGCATTCAAAGGATAAACCCCATGCCTACATATTCGTAGGCACCACATATAATAAAAGTACGGATTGCTACGCGCTTTAAGCGCTCTCGCAATCCTGCCCTGTAACGAGCAATCCGGGCTACCGCCCTTCTTGCCGTACAGGGCAGGTTGCCAAATAACACAGCATCCTTACGTGCAAGCACGTAGTCTGCTGTGTTATCCGTCAACACTTTTAGAGTATACAGAGAGGCACATATACAAATGGAGAAATTAGTAACAGTCAGTGAATTATTTAAGGATACAGCAAGCTATATCGACAAGGATGTAGCAGTAGGCGGATGGATACGTTCAGTCAGAGATTCCAAGACCTTTGGCTTTATCGTGCTTAACGACGGCAGTGCATTTAACACACTGCAGGTGGTATATCACGATACCATGCCGAATTTTGCAGAGATTTCCAAGCTTAATGTAGGCTCTGCAGTTATAGTCAGAGGTAAGCTTGTAGCAACTCCAGAGGCTAAGCAGCCATTTGAGATACAGGCAGAGGCTGTCGATATAGAGGGCACATCCACACCGGATTATCCGCTGCAGAAGAAAAGACATACTCTTGAGTTTCTGCGCACCATGCCGCATTTGAGACAGAGAACCAACACCTTTATGGCTGTATTCAGAGTGAGATCACTTCTCGCTTACGCTATACATAAGTTCTATAACGAGAGAGGCTTTGTATATGTGCATACTCCGCTCATCACCTCATCAGACTGTGAGGGTGCAGGTGAGATGTTCCAGGTGACAACACTTGACCTTGACCGCATTGCAGGCGGAGACTCTAAGCAGGTGGATTATGCCAAGGACTTCTTCGGCAAGCAGACCTTCCTGACTGTATCAGGACAGCTTAACGTTGAGACCTATATGCCGGCCTTCCGCAATGTCTATACCTTCGGACCTACCTTCCGCGCTGAGAACTCTAACACCACAAGGCACGCAGCAGAGTTCTGGATGATAGAGCCTGAGATGGCATTTGCAGACCTTGACGACATCATCGAGGTCGAGGAGGCTATGCTTAAGTACATCATTAATTATGTTCTGGAAAATGCACCGGACGAGATGGCTTTCTTCGACAGCTTTGTTGAGAAGGGTCTGCTTGACAGACTGCACAATATAGTAAGCAGTGATTTCGGACGTGTAACCTATACAGAGGCTGTCGAGATACTGACTAAGTACAATGACAAGTTCGAGAATAAGGTAGAGTGGGGCATAGATCTGCAGACCGAGCATGAGAGATTCTTAACCGAGCAGATCTACAAGAAGCCGGTATTTGTAACAGACTATCCTAAGGATATCAAGGCCTTCTACATGAAGCAGAATCCAGACGGCAAGACCGTTGCAGCTGTTGACTGCCTTGTTCCGGGAGTGGGCGAGATTATGGGAGGCTCACAGCGTGAGGAGGACTATGATAAGCTTCTTGCACGTATGAATGAGCTGGGTCTCGATCCTAAGGCATACGAGTTCTATCTTGATTTGAGAAAGTACGGCACAGTCAGACACGGCGGCTTTGGACTTGGCTTTGAGAGAGCAGTTATGTACATCACAGGTATGCAGAATATCCGTGATGCTATCCCATTCCCGCGCACAACAGGCAACTGCGAGCTGTAAGACACTCAGAATGATTAAGCTATGAGATTCATACACTTTAGTGACATAAGGATAGGCAACAGTGCCGAGAGCGGCACGTTGTGGGAACAGGCAAGATCGCTCGAATTACAGGGCGGTCTTGAACGCGTTATGAAGGAGGCTGCAGATTACGATGCAGGACTCGTGCTTATATCGGGAGGACTGTTTGCACATGTTCCGGCAAGCAGTGAGCTTGATAAGGCCAATAGCGTATTTGCAGGCTATCCCGGTATAGATGTCGTTATAACGGCAGGCGTAAGTGATCCTGTAGGCAGAAGTGCGCCGGTGCGAAGCTTTGCCTGGGCCAACAATGTGCATTATGTGACAGCAGATAAGGCCAAGCTTGTGATAAGCAGACTTCGCACGGAGGTCTATGCGGCATCGGTAACGGATGCAGGCTGTACAGAACCTGAAGAGCTTGCCGTGCTTATCAAGGATTCTAAGGAAGATACAGAGCCTATAAGGATAGCTGTGCTCTACAGTGATAATGACGATAGCGTAAGAGCTGCACTTAAGGATGCTGGACTTTCTTACGCGGCAGTCGGAAGCACGGAACAGGGAAGCCACAAGCTCTCAAACAATATTGCTTGTCCCGGAAGCTTTGAGCCGGATGCTATGGGAGACAGCGGCAGTCACGGCTTATACTGCGGCGAGATATCAGACCGCACAGGCATATTGGAGTCCTTGGAGTTTAAGCCCATGGCCTCAGCCTCATATATACCGCTTTTGATTAAGACTAATGTTAAGACCACGGCGGAGGAGCTTGAGGCCTTGGTTAAGGCGGAGATAACCAAGCGAGGCACCACCAATATCTACAGGCTTAAGCTTACCGGACAGCGTAATCCTGAGGAGAGCTTTGAACTGGATAAGCTCAAATCAGAATGCCGCATAAGTGAGATTATAGATGAGACAGAGCCTGAATATGATTTCAGAACCTTATTTGCGGAGCATTCACAGGATATGATAGGCTTCTATATAGCCAAGATTGTCAATGATAAGCATGAGATGTCTGCAGTAGAGAAGCAGGCTATGTATTACGGACTTAACGCGCTGCTAAGCACCACAGAGGAGTAGATTTGAAGATTACTAAGATACATATAGACGGCTTCGGGAAGCTTCATGATATCGATATTGAGCTAGATGAGGGTATTACTGTCTTTGGCGGCAGAAATGAGGCCGGTAAGTCTACGCTGCATCTGTTCATAAGATCTATACTCTACGGAGCTTCAACCAAGCGCCGCTTAGGAATGAAGTCTGTATATGAGCGCATGCGTCCGTGGAACAGACCGGAGATATATCGCGGCAGGGCAGAGATTGAGTTCGAGCAGCAGTGCTACATGATAGAGAGGGATTTTAATAAGGCACCGGATGACCTTACTATCAGGGAGTTAGCTGACGGAACCTCAAGGATGGTTCAGGACCCTGTTGAGCTCATGAAGCGTATACTGAACGGTCTTACCGAGACCGCCTATGTCAACACGGTGAGCGCAGGTCAGCTTGGCACTGCCACGCAGAAGGATATGGCCAATGAGCTTAGGCGCTACTCATCCAATATAGGAAGTACTATGAATCCCAAGCTCAATGCTGATAAGGCACTTAAGTACCTTGAGCAGGAGAAGACGGCACTTAACGCAGAGCTTGATACCGAAGCACCTAAGGAATATAACCGCGTGCTGACAGAGCTTGGACGCATTGAGGAACAGCTTAGGCTTCCTGAAAATGAAAATAAGATAAGTGAGGTCACAGAGGCGTCAAACCGTCTAAGTATTGAGAGTGATGAGCTCTCAGAGCACATGGGAGAGGCTGACAAGGAGCTTGCAGGCTACAGAGATACTCTGCTCGGCAAGGGATTTTCAAATGAGGCTGAGATAAACGGATTAAGCAGCAGCGTTCATGAGCAATATGCAGCACTTAGCGAATCTGCGAAGAAGGCATTTAGCGGCACCTCGATAACTGCAGCAGCTATATTCCTTGTTGCAGGAGGCGGAGCAGCATTTTTCGGATACAAGTATGCGGCTGCGTCAATGAGGATTCCGGCTTATGTGACGGCAGCGGTCCTTGTTGTAATTGCAGTCATCATGTGCGCACATATAAGCTCACTCAGGAAACGCTTTAAGCAGGATAGTGCTGCACTCTCGGAGAGGCTTGAGCCCTATATCGGCAAGACAGAGAGACCTGATGAGGACAGCCTCAAGCAGTTTGATGAATATATCAGCAGCGTAAGCCTGATAGCAGGTCAGATGAATGAGCTTAGGGCACGTAAGGATGTGCTGAGCCAAAAGCAGCATAAGCTAAATGATGAGTATGCAGTGTGCCTAGACCATCTTACCGAGCAGCAAAAACGCAAGGCAGGAGTTGAGGAGCTTTTGGAAAATGCGGCTAAGCTTCGCAGGAAAGAGGCAGCCCTGCAGCGTGTCATCAGAAACAACAAGATGATACGTGAGAAGCTTGAGGCAGTTCAGCTTGCGGAGGAGACTCTTACCGAGCTTGCAGCGGATATCAAGAGCGCAGCAGGCACCTATATCAATGAGGAAGCCTCAAGGCTGGTTTCCGAGATAACTGACCATGCCTATGACAGTATCAGTGCCGGACAAAGCTATGATATCGAGCTTAACTCTAAGGACGGCATGATATCAGTCAGTGATATGAGTGCAGGTACGGCAGAGCAGGTTTATCTGGCAATAAGACTCGCAACGATAAGATTCATCACAGGCGGAGCAGATGCACTGCCGCTTATACTTGATGACAGCTTTAATCTCTATGATGATGAGAGACTTGAAGCGTCATTAGAGTTCCTTGCCAAGGAATACAAAGGTCAGATGCTTATATTCACCTGTCAGGACAGAGAAGAGAGCCTCTTAGATAAGCTTGGCATACAGTACAAGAAGATAGTAATGTCCTGATATCAGAGACGGACACATAATATTAAAGTGCATAATCAAATTGCGGATGAGCACGTGAGACCTTGCAGAGGCTGCGGTAGCAGGACTGCATTAGCGTACGGCATTAGCAAGACCGCATTAGTGTGCGCCAAATATTACCGCGGACTGAACGCAAAACGGAGAAAGATAAAATGGATAACAACAGATATGACGTGATAATCATAGGTGCAGGCCCTTCGGGTATATTTTGTGCCTATGAGCTTATAGAGAAGAAGCCGGACATCAAGGTTCTCATGATTGAGAAGGGACGTGCTATTGAGAACAGAAACTGTCCTAAGCGTGTCACCGGACGCTGCATGGGCTGCAAGCCATGTAATATAACAACAGGCTTTGCAGGGGCAGGAGCATTTTCAGACGGCAAGCTCTCATTGTCACCTGATGTAGGAGGTAATCTTCCGGAGATACTTGGCTACGATGCTGCCAAGAAGCTCATCAAGCGTTCGGATGATATATACTTAAAGTTCGGCGCTGATACCAATGTCTACGGTATCAACAAGTCTCAGGAGATAGAGGAGATAAGACGCAAGGCCATCAATGCAGACCTTAAGCTCGTAGAATGTCCTATCAGACATCTCGGCACTGAGGAGGGCTACAAGATCTACTCAAGGATACAGGACAATATCCTTGCAAGAGGCGTTAAGATACTCTTTAACACCATGGTCAATGACATTATCATTGAAGACGGTATAGCCAAGGGTGTTGTTACCGATAAAAATGAAACCTATTACTCTGACGAGATAGCAGCAGGCATAGGCAGAGAGGGCTCAGACTGGTTCTCCAAGATATGTGATGCTCACGGCATAGAGACTCAGGTAGGAACCGTAGATATAGGAGTAAGAGTTGAGGTAAGAGATGAGATTATGAGCTTCCTCAACAAGAATCTCTATGAGGCTAAGCTTATATATCAGACACCTACCTTTGACGATAAGGTCAGAACCTTCTGTACCAATCCGTCAGGCGAGGTTGCAACAGAGTATTATGACGACGGACTTGCTGTAGTTAACGGTCATGCCTATAAGTCACAGGATATGAAGACAGACAACACCAACTTTGCTCTGCTTGTATCCAAGAACTTTACCAAGCCGTTCAAGACTCCTATAGAGTACGGCAAGCATGTGGCACAGCTGTCAAATATGCTTTGTGACGGCAGGATAATGGTTCAGACTTTTGGAGATTTCCTAAGAGGCCGCCGTACTACCGAGGAGAGATTAAACCGCAGCAACCTTATCCCGACACTTAAGGATGCAGTTCCGGGAGACTTAAGTCTGGTGCTCCCTTACCGCATTATGTTGGATATCAAGGAGATGCTCTTTGCACTTGATAAGGTAACTCCGGGTATAGCTTCAAGCGAGACCCTGCTCTACGGAGTCGAGGTTAAGTTCTACTCCAACAAGGTGGTGGTAGATAAGCAGTTTAATACCTCAGTTAAGGGACTTCGTGCTATGGGCGATGGTGCATCTATCACCAGAGGTCTGCAGCAGGCAAGTGCCAACGGTATCTGCGTTGCAGATGCCATATTTGAGGAGCACTATACTCTGAGCGTTGAAAATGACTAAGCTTGTATAATTGGCAAAATCAAAGGTTAAAAGCTTAAAATCCAAAGCCTAAAGCAGTAAAACGGTTTATTGATAACGAGGATAGCCGGAAAGCTTTAAGGTGCGGCGGGTTTACAACAAAACTAATATCATGGAAATGTATCTAATTGCAGGTCTCGGCAATCCCGACAAGAAATACGAGGAGACGAGACATAATGCAGGCTTTAAGGCTGTAGAGGCACTTGCCGATAAGCTTGGAACAAGCATAAACGACAAGCGCTTCAAGGGCCTTACAGGTACTGCAGTTTATAACGGAACAAAGCTTCTGCTCCTAAAGCCTCTCACCTACATGAATCTTTCAGGTGAGGCAGTTGCTGAGGCAGCGAACTTCTACAAGATTGATCCCTCACATATCATCATCCTTTTTGATGATGTTAATTTCACCTGCGGACGCATGAGAGTAAGAGGGAGCGGCTCGGCAGGCGGACATAACGGAATGAAAAATATCATACTGAACCTTGGCACGGATGCATTTCCCAGAGTGCGTATAGGCGTGGGAGATAAGGGTCAGCGTGATATGATATCGCATGTGCTCGGCAAATTTGAGGCGGATGACCGCCGTCTTATGGATGAGGTCTACAAGACGGCAGCAGAGGCAGCACTCGATATCATAGATAAGGGCGTGCCGGATGCCATGAACAAGTACAACGGGCTTGATCTTGCACCGACTGAGGCTTAAGGCTTTGCTGCTTTAAAACAATAAGAGCATATAGCCGAGAATATGGCGGACATATTGAGAGCTGTCAATGTACAGCAGCAGGATGTACATTAGGTCCGCAATAATACCCTTCATAACACCTTGAATAATAAGGCGGATTTGACATTTGCAGAGATTTAGACAAGATAAGAATCATCTAAGAAGCACCGGCAATAGAGGCGGGATTTACAGAGCGCTGCTTGCAGTATTTGTATTGATGCTTGCCGCAAGCCTTATATCCGGATGCAGAAATAAAGATAACAAGTCAGAGGACAGTCACAAGGAGACTGTCGTAGTTGGCATAGATCAATTTGCACCATATAGCTATCTTGATGAGAACGGAGCTTATACCGGAGTCGATATTGAGCTTGCAGAGGATGCCTTTGACAGACTTGGTATGAAGCCGGAATTTATCCGCATTGACTGGGAGGATAAGAACGAATATCTCGCAAAAGGAGACATTGACTGTATCTGGAGCTGCTACACAATGACAGACAGAGAGGACAAATATCAGTGGGCGGGACCGTATATGTACAGCCGTCAGGTTGTAGCCGTGCGTAATGAAAGTGATATTTACAGTCTTGCGGATCTTAAGGACAGGAGGATAGGAGTTCAGGCAACAACCAAGGCCGAAAACCTGTTTCTTGGAGTAGTGGCTTCCTCGCTGCCAAAGGTCAGACAGGTCAACAGCTTCTCTACCACAGAGGAGCTTTTTGCCGTACTCAGAAAGGGCTATGTGGATGCTATCTCAGGGCATGAGGCTCTGATAGGACAGCTTGTAAACAGCGACAGTGATGCATTCAGGATGCTTGATGACAGCCCGTATGTGTCAGAGCTTGGAGTTGCCTTCGAGAAGGGTACGCATGTCGAGCTTGCAGCTAAGCTTACAGAGGTATTAGAGGACCTTAAGAAGGACGGAACCATGGAGGAAATCATACTAAAGTATGGTCTTGATCCGGCTAATATAATATGGGAGGGAGAAGCGGATGAAGGATAAGAAAATCTTCAAAGGCTCCCGACATATACTGCTTACGGCCCTGATTGTCATAGGTGCTGCCATATTTGTATTCTTTCAGGCAAGCGACAGAAAAAATCTCAGGATCACAGTCGATGAATGCATAACGTTTGTGAAGCTTCGTATCAATAATATGGAGAAATTCAACACTAACGACCGGGTTAAAAGTCTGGTGCGCCTCCTGGATAAAACCATAGAGCTAAGCCTTGATATGACAGAGTGGGAGAACGTCAGTGCGCAGAGACTTGATTCCTACGCAGAGGTTCAGAGATTAAGCGGGATAATGGTGCTTGATGAAAAGCTTGAGACTGTTCTTAAGACTACGGAAGATACTGATGCAGAGGCTAAGTGGAGTGAATTGATTAATGCTTCATACGTCAGCGATATAGTTATTCATACGGCGAAGACCTATACCACACGAATGACGATAGACGGCAATATATATGACTTTGCAGCGGTGGCACGAGCAGATGCACCGGGACTTGTTATTACCTATGTATTAAAGGATCCGGTAAATGGAGCATATGGTGATCTCACCATGGATACGCTGTTTGCAAGCTTCCCGTTCGAGATGAACGGCATGGTGGCTGTATGTGACGAGGAAAGGGTAGTCAGCAGCAACAATGCAAGGCTTCTAAACAAGTCTGCTGAGGAGTGTAAGACGCTCTTTACAGGAGAATTTAATCCTGATAAAGATAACATAGTCAAATTAAAATCTGATAATGGAACCTGGTACGGCAAAAAGGCTGCAACGGGAGCGTATACAGTCTACATGTTCTTCCCTGCATCGCAGGTATTTATGAAGAGAAATATAGTCCTCGGTGTATATGTGCTGATTGCCTTTGTGATATATCTGCTGCATGTAATCGGCAAGAGCAATACGGAAAGGGCAGCGCTTGCAAGAGAACAGAAGCGACTGCGCATCATCAATGCGATAGGGCAGGTATATTCATCTATATATTTGGTGGACTTAAAGAGTAAGCAGGTTGAATCGGTTAAGAGCGCTGATAGTGTAGCAAACCAACGCAAACGAGAAAAGCTAAGTCATGAGCTTCAGGAGGGCTATGTTAACAGGCTGATTGCAGAGCCTTACAGAAAGGCTTACCTGGAATACATTGACATGGATACTGTAGTGTCAAGACTTGAGGGCAGGCAATCACTTCCGTTTAATTATCAGACAGTAGATGGCAGGTGGATGCTCTCTATGATTATCTCGCAGAGATATGACGAAAACGGAATCCTGGATGCTGTGCTCATAGCAAACAGAGATGTGACATCTGATAAGAAGCATGAGATGAAGCAGGATGAGGAGCTGAGACAGGCCTTAGCAGAGGCTAAGCAGGCTAACCGTGCTAAAACAGCCTTCCTCAATAATATGTCTCATGATATCCGTACTCCTATGAATGCGATTGTAGGCTTTGCTTCGCTTGCCGCAAGTCATATTGACGAAAGAGAGAGCGTAGTCAAGTATCTTAACAATATCACTGTTGCAGGAGACCATCTGCTTAGCCTTATTAACGATGTCTTAGACATGAGCCGCATTGAAAACGGCAGCGTTAAGATAGATGAAGCAAAGGTTCATCTGCCGGAGGTGATTAAGAATCTTGAGACTATTATCAAGGGCAATATTGAGGCTAAGCATCAAAAGCTTAGCGTTAAGAGCCATAACGTGCTCCATGAGGATATACTTACAGATAAGCTGCGCTTAAGTCAGGTGCTCTTAAACATCATGAACAATGCGGTGAAGTATACGCCTGAGGAAGGTACGATAAATGTCGACATAACAGAGCTGCCGTCCAAGAAGCAAGGCTATGCAAGCTATGAATTCGGGATTAAGGATAATGGTATAGGAGTTGATAAGGAATTCCAGGAGCATATCTTTGATTCCTTCTCAAGAGAGAGAACTGCGACAGAGAGTGGTATACAGGGAACAGGTTTAGGCCTTGCTATCGCTAAAAATATCGTAGACCTTATGCACGGAACCATCACGCTTAACAGTGAAAAGGGCAAGGGCTCAGAGTTTACAGTTAAGCTTGACTTTAAGATTGCAAAGTCAGATGAGCTGCCGGTGACGCATTTACAGAATGATAATAAATTAGGTAAGACAGGTCACAGACGCCATGAGGGACTTAAGGTTCTGCTGGTTGAGGATAATGAGCTTAACCGAGAGATAGCAGTGGCTCTGCTTGAAGAAGTAGGCATAAAGGCGTACACTGTCAATGACGGAACAGAGGCTGTTGAGCGTATGACCAAGGCTGTGGCAGGGCAATATGATATCATCCTTATGGATGTGCAGATGCCGCGCATGGACGGATATACTGCGACCAGGAAGATACGTGCTCTTAGCAATAAGGATAATGCTAATATTCCTATTATCGCTATGACTGCCAATGCATTTGAAGAGGATAAGAGGAAGGCTCTTGAAGCAGGCATGAACGGTCATATCGCAAAGCCTATCAATATCAATACGATATTGGATGTGATTGATGAAGTGTTACATGGAGCAAAAGCTTCCGTATAAGCTTTTAAGACAAAGCTAAGGCATACCAAAGACAAAGCTTTGGCAGAAATCAAGACGGAGGGGACCGTTGAACAAGAATTGGAAAAGGTTAATCGCAGGAGCATTTGCAGTCGGAGTAATTGCGGCGGCTATTGCAGGCTGTGCACAAAAAGCTTCGACAGATGAGCTTGCATCTGCGCCGGTCTTAAGGGTAGGAAGCGACAACTATCCGCCGTATAATTATCTGGATGAGGATGGTGTACATACCGGCATAGATGTTGAGCTTGTAACAGAGGCCTTTAGGCGCATGGGCTATAGAACCGAGATTGTAACCATTGACTGGGAGCAGAAGAAAACTCTCGTAGAAAACGGCGATATAGACTGTATCATGGGCTGCTTCTCTATGGAGGGGCGTCTTGATGATTACAAATGGGCAGGCTCCTATATGGTAAGCCGACAGGTGGTAGCAGTGCTTGAGGACAGCGACATTTACACGCTTGCAGACCTTGAAGGCAAGAATATCGCAGTACAGTCTACAACCAAGCCTGAGGGCATCTTCTTAAACAGGACTGACAGCAGGATACCAGAGATTGGCAATCTTATCAGCCTTAATCACAGAGAGCTTATGTATACCTTTCTTGCCAAGCACTATGCTGATGCTATTGCTGCGCATGAAACATCCATACTGCAGTATGAGAAGGATTATGATTTAAGCTACAGGATACTTGATGAGCCGCTTATGACTGTAGGAATAGGTACGGCCTTCTCAAAGTATGATGACAGAGGAATCTGCGAGGAGCTTGATAATACCTTTGCCAAGATGAGAGAGGACGGAACCGCAGCTGAGATTATCGGTAAGTACCTTGATAATCCGGAGAAATATCTGGAGGTGGATAAGCTTGAGTATTAAAAGAAAACCTCTTGGAAAAAGATTCTGGATTACCTCAGTGCTTGTAGGTGTAATAATCATCTGTGCGTCATCATTTTATTTCTTTATAAACTGCAAGAAGCATGCCGAGGATGACCTGGTTAAGATAGTCCATTACATGAAGGCGCAGTGTGCTGCCTATACTCATTACAATAACGGTGCAGAGACTCAGGCTCTGCTTCGTGCGGTAGAGAGCAATAAGCAGGTGCGCAATAATATCAGCGCACTAAGCCGCGCCGGAGGGGAGCTTAATGAGGAGTTCCTTAAAAATAACCTTGATGAGCTGTGGCTGTACGGCATTATAGTTTATGATGCAGAAGGTGAGCCTGTCATAAGCTGTGCAAAGGATAAGCAGATCGAAAGGCTGTTTCTTGATAACTACAGTATGAGCGGTATCCTTGACGGAGTAGGGTATCCCACGAGAAATTATACGCAGAGGATAACCTTAGATGACGGCAGCTATATCAATATGGCTGCAACTGCAAGAACCGATGCAGAAGGCATGGTGGCTACTTATTATTATATTACTCCGGAATCTGCACGCTCCTATTCGCTGACTCTGCAGAGTCTGCTTGAGGGCTACAAGGTCTCAACAGACGGAACTGTCATGATAGCAGACGAGGGTCATATAATTGCCTGCAATGATACAGAACTTATCGGACAGCGTACGACAGAAAACTCTATAGTACAGCAAATAAAGAAGGCGGGAGACAGTAAGCATATAATTCACATCGCTGAGAATCACAGCTACGGAGTTATGCTTAAGCAGCGTGATTATTATATATATGCATATTGTCAGGATAAAAATGTATTTTCCTCATTGCCGATGGATGTATTAATCTGCATGCTCATGTACATGATGATTGTGAGTGTGTCTGCTATGCTTATACGCAGGACGGACAGCGAGCATATAAGGCTTGAGATGGAGAAGGAGGAGGAATACAAGAAGGAGCTCTTCGAAGCAGCTAAGAAGGCAGATGCTGCCAATATAGCCAAAACAGAATTTTTGCAGAGGATGAGCCATGATATCCGTACACCGATTAACGGCATATGCGGTATGATAGAGGTTGCAGATTATTATGCTGATGATCTTGATAAGCAGACAGAGTGTCGTACCAAGATTAAGGAGGCCTCAAATCTGCTGCTTGAGCTTATTAATGAGGTGCTTGATATGGGTAAGCTTGAGTCAGGAGAGATTAAGTTAGACAGCCGCCCGTTCAATCTGCATGATACCATTGACGAGGTAATCACTGTCATAGATAAATTAGCCTTGGAGCAGGGCATAACGCTTAAGCAGGAGGAATATAAGGTTGTACACTGGAATCTTATAGGAAGTCCGCTGCACGTCAAGAGACTGCTCATGAATATCATGAGCAATGCCGTTAAGTACAATAAGGAAAATGGCTCCATAACCATAAAAATGCGCGAGCTTGCAGGAGCAGATGCCGACAGTGCAGTTATTGAATTTGTGTGCGAGGACACCGGCATAGGCATGAGCGAGGATTACCAGCAGAGGATATTTGAGCCATTTACCCAGGAGGAAAAAGGTTCAAGGGTTAAATATGCAGGAACGGGACTTGGCATGCCTATAGCCAAGGGACTTGCAGAGAAGATGAACGGTACAATTACCTTTGAAAGTGAGGAGGGTAAGGGCACTACCTTCGTAGTAACAATTCCGTTCAGGATAGATGAGACACACAGGGAAATCTATCATAAGCTTATACCGGATGGTAAGCCATCTATTGAGGGATGGCATATACTGCTTGTTGAGGATAATGAGCTCAACATGGAGATTGCAGAGTTTGGTCTTGAGCGAGAGGGCGCAGTCATACAGAAGGCCTGGGACGGTATGGAAGCATTTGAGCTTTTTGAAGGCTCTAAGCCCGGAGAGTATGATGCAATACTTACAGATGTCATGATGCCGGTTATGGATGGCTATCAGCTTGCAGGCAGGATAAGAGCTCTGGATAGACCGGATGCCAAGACTATACCGATAATTGCTATGACTGCCAATGCATTTACAGAGGATCGTATCAAATCAAGAGAGGCCGGTATGGATGCACATATCTCGAAGCCAATTAATTCAAAATTAGTTATAGAGACCCTGTACAGGCTTGTAGATGCAAGACGAGACGCCGATAAGAGTAAGGAGATTTAAGGCTTTATTGCGAGAGCGTATAAGCGTGAAGCAATCCGTGACCCTCATGCCTGCAAACCGCAGGCACGAGGGTCACGTTCTGTAAGTGCCGTATAGTGAAGCTAAGGACTTAAGGCGTGGTCGGAATCAAGTACAGTTATTGACCCAAATCTCAATAATGATTACAATAAACGGCTTGAAGATATAATATGGAGGTTCGTGTCATGCAGACAGAAAATAATACAGAGACAACATCGTTCCAGACTGACAGCAAGGCAGGGCTTAAGAGCACCGCAGTTAATAAGGCCGGTGACAACAGAGCGCACTGCCTGGTTATGACCGGTATGCTGTCAGCAGTAGCTTTTATACTTATGTTTATAGATTTTCCGATACCGCTTTTGATGCCGTCATTTATCAAGATGGATATATCGGATTTGCCGGAGATACTCGGAGCCTTTGCATTAGGACCGATATACGGAGTAGTTATAGCACTTGTTAAGAATCTGCTCATCCTGGTTCTTAAGGGGTCAACCACGGCAGGAACCGGTGAGCTGTGCAACTTCCTTATGGGAGCTGTATATGCATTTACCGCGGGCATGCTGTATAAGCATAACAAGAGTAAGCACGGGGCTATTATCGGAGCTGTAGCAGGAGCAGTAACTATGGCAGTGCTTAGCCTGCCGATTAACTACTTTATCACATATCCTGCATATGTTAAGTTCTATGGCCTGCCCTTAGAGGCCATAATCGGTATGTATCAGGCTATACTGCCGTCAGCAGACAGCCTGCTTAAATGCCTTGTTATATTTAATATGCCTTTTACCTTAGTTAAGGGACTTGTAGATGTGGTACTTTGCTTCATGATATATAAGCCGCTCTCACCCTTGCTGCACGGCAGAAGGTAATAGCTATTTAGAAACATTTTATGGTTCATTTACAAACTGTTAATAATCAACTCACTTTGACTTCACATTAACAAAGTATCATAAGACCATCGAAAGCAAGATAAGCCGTTTGAACAGAGACGGCAGTTTGGCTGATAAAGAAGCAGCTGTGGACGGCATGGCGTTGGTGAGGAGCCAACTTAAAGTGCCGGAGCAGAAGGTCAGAGATATTTGCAGTATTATCGGTGTGTGGACAGTAGCTTTTGATATTTACATATATAGCTTAGAGGCATCAGCCGGAGCGGACCTTGAGTCTGCGCTAAGGCAGCGGATTAGTTTACCCTTCGCAAAATCCGTGATGAGAGTATAACCTTTGTTCAACAGCAAGACCGGGAGCAACAGCTCTCGGTTTTGTTGTGTATGTGGATATTGATATCGTTAGAGGTGCAGATGTATGGACAGCTGCTCAGTGTCACGCCGCAACACATGAATAAAAACAAGATGTGTGTTGCGGCGATAACAAGGTCGCAGCTGCCTCATACACACTGCACAAGTGCTAGTATTAATAAAGCATTATTTAAGTAATGCGTAAGAAATAATTACTTGATAATATGCATGCCACCGTGTACTATCTGTACTATGATAACTAATACAGTTAAAACATATGCTTTAGCTACTGCATAATATGGAACGTCATGCAGTATTCTACGAAGTCTCGTGCTGATAGGGGCTACTTAAATAGGTCTAAGTGCGGGGCAGAGTAAGCAAGAAAGGAACACAGCCATGATTCTGTTGGATCAGATGGATCGAAGGCCGATCTATGAACAGATTACAGAGAAGCTGTCTGAGCTTATGATACGGGGCATACTGAGCGAAAACAGTGCACTGCCGTCAGTAAGGAATCTGGCGGCGGAGCTGTCGATTAATCCAAACACTGTGCAGAGGGCATATATTGAGCTTGAGCGTGAAGGATATATCTACTCTGTCAAGGGCAAGGGCAGCTTTGTATCGCCGATAGATAAGCTTAGGGCTAAGAAGCTTGATGAGCTTAATCTGACTTTAAGGACGGATATTGAGAGAGCAAGGATAGCCGGAGTCAGAGAGGAAGAGCTCATACAGACGGTCAGAGACATTTACAGTAAAGGAGAGCAATAAGATATGATTGAAGCAAACGGGCTTACGAAATCCTTCGATGGCTTTGTTGCCGTCGATCATCTGGATCTTAAGATAGCGGATAATGCAGTGTTTGGGCTGGTAGGCACAAACGGAGCCGGAAAAAGCACCTTTCTCAAGATGGCTGCAGGTATATTAAAGCCTGACAGCGGCAATATCATCATAGACGGAGAACGTGTATATGAGAATCCGCATATTAAGCAGGAGTTTTTCTATATATCTGATGACCAGTATTTCTTTGAGACGGCAAAGCCGAGAGAGATGCTGCCACTCTATTGCAGGCTCTACCCTAAGTTTGACAAGGTTAGATTTGAGGAGCTTTTGAAGAGCTTCGAGCTTCCTCAAGAGCGCAGGATAAGCTCTTATTCTAAGGGCATGAAGAAGCTGCTTGCCATTATATATGGTTTGTCAGCCAAGACGAAATATCTCTATATGGACGAGACCTTTGACGGCTTAGACCCTGTTATGCGTCAGGCTGTCAAGAGCCTCATGGCAGCGGACATGAGTGACAGAGGGCTTACGCCGGTAATTACCTCGCATAATCTCAGAGAGCTTGAGGATATCTGCGACCATGTGGGACTCTTGCACAAGGGCGGCATATTGCTGTCTGAGGAGCTTGATGACATGAAGCTTAATATCCACAAGGTGCAGTGTGTGCTGAATGAGGGCTTAAGTGAGGCTGATCTTAAGGGACTTGACATTATACTGAGTGAGAAGAGAGGAAGTCTGCTCACGCTTACGGTAAGGGGAAGCGAGGAAGAGATTGCGGCTGTATTTGCAGGAATAGGAACTGTGTTCTGTGAGACAGTGCCGCTTACCCTAGAGGAGATATTTATCAGTGAGACGGAGGTGAAGGGCTATGACATCAAGAAGCTCATTATTTGATCTGATGAGGGAGAATCTTAAACGGCGCATAGCGCTTCCGGCGCTTATCACAGTGGTGTTTTTCTTCATGTTTCCGGTGACCACCCTGATGCTGGTGGATAATTATATGCGCACCCCCGTGGCATCCGTCGGCGGTGCAGCAGATTGGATACTCACCAAGAGATATATTCACGATGATTTCATGAAAATGCAGAGTGCAAGAGGCATGCTCTTTGCGCTCATCTGTGTGCTTGCGGTGGTTAGCGGCGTTAATGCCTTCAGATATCTGCATAATGCAAGGAAGACCGACTTCTACCACAGCCTGCCGGTAAGCCGTACAAAGCTGTATCTGACAGCCATTGTCAACAGCATACTCATGACAGGAGTGCCGTATCTCATCATGGCGCTTGCATCGGCAGCGATTACTCAGGGCAAAACAGGCTACACAGACTGCTTTGGCTATGCGGTGACAAACTACCTGTGCGGCATGAGCTTTTTCATACTTATACTTATGACAACCGTGCTTGCAATGATGCTTACCGGAACTATGCTTACCGGCATCATGGGTACACTTGTGTTAATGTTTTACGGTCCGGCAGTGGTATGCATGATTGATTCACTCATGCAGAATTACTATTGGAGCTTCTACCGCATCAATACTACACTTGATTCACTGTGTGCACATACCTCGCCGGTGATGTGGGTAGCACTCGGTGACGAAAGCATAGTATGGAAGGCCGTGGTTGCGCTTATTGCGGCAGTGCTGCTGCTTATACTTAGCCTAAAGCTCTATCATATGCGTCGCTCTGAGAGTGCGGGTACGCCTATGGCATTTGGCCTTAGCAAGGCACCGGTCAAGATACTTATCACGGTTCCGGCAGGACTGATGGGCGGTATATTTGCGGGCAGCATGACCGAACGCTCTGATATATGGACAGTGTTCGGCATGCTGTGCGGAGTCTTGCTTATACACAGCATCATAGAGATTATATATAATGCGGATTTCAGGAAGCTTTTCTCGCACAGGCTGCAGCTTGCGATTTGCCTCGCAGCCACATTTTTGATATGGGGCTTCTACAGGTTCGATATATCAGGCTACGACAGCTACCTGCCGGATACTGATAAGGTTGAGTCATATGCAGCTTATTCATATGGCTTGGAAAATGTCTACGGCAATGAGAATTATCTTGAGCTGAGCGAGCTTGGTGATGCAGTATACACAAGGCATGACAGATCTGAGCTTGATGTCTTAAATGATATGCAGGTCACAGATGAGACACTTGCAAGCCATATAATGTCTATAGCACAGGCTGGGATTACTCAGGTTAAAGGCTTTAAGGCCGAGGGTGACACTAACGAGGCATCAGATTATATGTCGGATGAGCAAAGGTTAAGCTATATCACTATCGCATGGCACATGAAGAACGGCAAGACCATATACAGAAAGTATGGCTTTGACTTTAGCAATGCGAGCGCTGACATGGAGGCCCTGCATGACAGCATGGACTTTAAGCTTGCTGTATACCCGCTGCTTAATATTACTGAGGCTGAGGCTAAAGAGCTTGTCGGAGTTAATTACCGCGATGCCTTCGGTATGCATAATATTGACTTTGGCCAAGCTTCACATAGTGACGAGATTGAGGAACTGTATTATACTTATGCTAAGGAACTGAGTCAGCTTACAGCCAAGACCCGCAAGCATGAATCCCCAATAGCTTCGATACAGTTTAAGTCGAAGCATTTCCAGGAGCTTGCAGATGCGGTTAGTGCAGGCGGATATACAAGCTATATGGATGACTTTGGTCTGTATCCGATATATCCATCATTTACGGAGACTATAGCAAAGCTTCAGGGCTACGGCATAGCGCTTAATGAGTGGCTTGATGCAGAGCATATTGAAGCAATAGAGCTTAAGAGTGCATTTGCAGCGGAGCTTACGGAAGAGGGCGGTGATGCGGCCGCCAAGGCCAGTCTCGTTGTGACTGATAAGCAGCAGATGCAGGAGATACTTGACAGCCTGATATACTATGTTGGCACGGACAATAACATTGACCGCAAGTATTACGGACTATATGTCAATATCAATTTTGCGGATGATGCCGGTGCAGATAACAATGGAAATGCAGCAAAGCCGGTTGACGCAAGCTTTGTCAACGGACTTAATTTTGCGGCAGACAGAATTCCTCAGTTTGTTAAGGACTACTTTGACATAGATGAGGATATGCTTGCACTTAATACCCAGTCTGCGGCGTGGTAAACTTTAGTGACAGTGCATTTGCAGAAACTTTAAATAAGGTTATGGATTGCGGTGCGCTTATGAGCTCCGGCAATCCTGCCTGTATGAACTGTTCCGTGATATTAGGGCATACGCAGTCTGAGATTTTGAAAAGAAGTGTAACAATAAGGAGGACTTGTACTATGAAAAAGCACATGATAACAATAATATGCGGCGTGGCTGCAGTAAGTGCTGCCTGCATGATGTCAGGCTGCGGCAAGAAAGCAAATAACAGTACAGAGACAGTTATAGAGTCAGAGGAGACATCAGCTGATACGGAGGCTGTATCTGAGGTGACGATAGAGGAGACACCGGCCGCACCTGACGCAGAAGCTGAGGCAGAGGACATAGAGAGCTACTTTGTAGAGGAGCCTGTGATGAAGCATGGTACCGTTGAAGGAGTAGATGCTGATAATTACAGCATAACGATTGATACGGTATATGATAAGACTGGCAAGGCAGATGCTTCGGCCGCTGACTCAGAGTCTATCATCTTCAACGCGACAGAGTACGTGCCGATTATAGATGCATCAACAGGAGAGGCTGTAGAGCTTAAGGATGTGAAGACCGGAAGCAAGGCTTATGCCTGGGGAGGGGACACCATGACGCTCTCACTCCCTGCACAGATGAGCCTGCAGGCGCTTGTAGTAAATGTCAAGGAGGATGCTTCAGCACCAAGCTATGCTGTAGTCAAGGGCATAGACTGGAGTAAGGATGACACCACGCTTACTATCAAGACAACTGACGGTGAGACCTATTATGCTGTAAATGACAAGACAGAGGTTAAGCCTTACAAGACCAAGCAGATAGTTAAGCTGAGTGACATAAGACCAGGCAGCAGAATCATGCTCTGGAAGACCGGCAGCAAGGGAGAGGATATCTCAAAGCTCATACTGCTTAGCTCCGCAGAATGACTTGACTTTAGTAACTGAGGATATAGTGCTTGCTTTGTGTTGGCAGAACGTTTGCATTCAATCCTGCGTAAACTATCACTGCGGATTGAATAGATATCGGCTATTCGGTACAAAATATTAAGCGGCAATGTGTATTGCATGTAATATGCAATACACATTGCCGCTTTTTAAACCTTAGTATTATCCGAACAATAGGCTAAGAGACCATGCTCGTGCGCTTGACGATATTTCTAATCCATGGTATTATAAATTTACCTCATAGGTAAATTGAGAAAGAGGTGATGTATTGGACATAACGTACAGGAACAAGAAGCTTGAAAAAGTTTGTACGGATGCCAAAGTTGCCGATAAGACTTATGGAAATGAGATGGCAGAGAAAATCCAAATGCGTGTAGACGAAATTAGGGCAGCGGATACGGTGGAAATGATGATTCAGTTTCACATCGGTAGATGCCATCCGTTGACTAATAATCGCAAAGGTCAATATGCGGTGGATTTAGTACATCCGTATAGATTGGTTTTTGAAAAGCATGGTCATGAAATCCAGATAGCGCATATCATGGAAATTGTGGATTACCACTAAAATGAACAGGAGGTAGCACAATGGTGAGAAGCCGCAGTTATATTGCAACACCACCTGGAGCGACAATCAAGGAACAACTTAATGACAGGGGGATGAAGCAGAAAGAGTTTGCAGCAAGAATGGATATGTCAGAGAAGCATATTAGCAAGCTTATTAATGGCGATGTTCAGTTGACTCCTGAGGTGGCTGTAAGATTAGAAATGGTACTTGGTGTACCTGCAAAATTCTGGAGTAACCTTGAGGCTGTCTATAGAGAGAAATTAATTAAAGCTGAAGCAGAGAACGCAATGGACGCTGATGAGGCTTTGGCTAAACAGCTTCCTTATAATGAAATGGCAAAGTACGGATGGGTTCCGGAAACCAGGGATGCGAAGGAAAAGGTTGTTAATCTTAGAAAATATTTTGAAGTAGTGGAGCTGTCTCTTTTAGAGAATAATCAGATTACAAGAATAGCATGCAGGAGATTAGCAGTCACAGAAAAGAGTGATTTTGCATTATTGGCTTGGGCACAGGAGGCGAAAATAAAGGCAAGAAATGTTCAGACTGCGCCAATAAGTATTAAAGACCTGATTGATATTATACCTGAAATAAGAAAAATGACAGTACAGAAGCCAAAGGAGTTTTGCCCGAAGCTTAAGGATATATTAGCTGAATGTGGTATAGCACTTGTGTTTTTGCCGCATTTAAAAGGATCATTTTTACAAGGCGCATCCTTCATGGACGGAGACAATATTGTTGTTGGGTTGACTGCAAGAGGAAAAGATGCAGATAAATTTTGGTTTAGTCTTTTTCATGAGCTTGGACATATTGTATTAGGACATATTGGGCAGCCGGATGGAACGGACGAACTTGATGAGAAAAAAGCAGATGATTGGTCAAGAGATAAGCTTATTCCTACAGAGACCTTTGAACAATTTAAGTCTCAGAGGGCTTTTAGTGCATCAAGTGTAGTAGCTTTTGCACATAAGATGGGAATTGCTCCGGGAATTGTTGTTGGCAGATTGCAGAATGAAGGGTGCATTCAGCATAATATGCTAAATGATCTCAAAGAGCAATATGTTATAGCTGTGTAGCTGCATGGGAAGTGATGCCTTGGAATAGCCTCACTTCCCATTGATTTTAGTCAGTTTTCAGAAAGCACTGTGAAGTTTCTCAAGCAGAGCGGGATGATTTTATGGACAAATCAAAAACTTAAGCCTCCATCCTCACATCGCACTCAATCCTGCCGTTAAGCAAGGCTGCAAGCTTAGTGCCGCATTCAGGCTCTCCGGCAACGGAGCCGTAATGAGTCGGAATGACAAGCTTTGGCTTGATAAAGTCGGCAAGCTTAGCAGCTTCGCAGCTGTCCATGGTATAAGTGCCGCCACACGGAAGCAGGGCAACATCACAGCGCACATTTATTACATCATCATTAATATCGGTATCACCTGCAACATAGTAGCTAGTGCCATGAACCTCAACAAGATATCCCACCCACCGGTTCTCCTCAGGATGAAAATGCTTACCGACATTATAAGCAGGGACAGCCTTGATATTGATATCATCTATGCTAAGCTCATCTTGGGGCTCCACAAGCTCAATGTGCTCCTTGTCAAAGTCTGTTGCAGAGAGCTTGTCTGCCATAGTCAGTGGACAGACAAGTATAGTATTATCCGACTTGAGCTTTGCGATGTCCTCCGGTGAGAAATGATCGAAATGCTCATGAGTCACAAATATAATATCTGCATCATGAGCCGCCTCCTTGATATTAAACGGGTCAAAGTACATAACCTCACCTGCATCTATACGTATACTGCTGTGTGTAAGCACTCGAACTTCATCGTACATGTCGTATCCCTCCTTAGTTAAAGCTATCTGATTTTTTGGATTCCGCATTTTTTCACAGAAAAGTATACCACAGAATTAAGCTTGATAAACAAAGATATTCAGACTAAAATAAAGTTAGATTTTTAATTGGCCGTGCAGAGACGTTAAATTATATAACTTCATTTAGGAAATATAATAAAACAGTATTATGAATTAGTCAGGAGAACACAATATGGCATACATAGAGAGAGCGATAGTTCCTATATTACAGAAACGTGTTGCAAGCAGTAAATGCGTGCTTGTGACAGGTGCGAGGCAGGTTGGCAAATCAACTCTTGTCAAACATGAGTTTCCGCAATATAACAAGGCTAATTTTGACGACAGGCTGACGAGACTGCAGGCGCGAGAGGAGGCTAAGCTCTTCTTTATTAACAATCCTGCGCCTCTTTTTATTGACGAGGTTCAAAAGGAACCAGCGATATTAGAGGATCTTAAGATACGTTTGGATGATTCTGAAGTGCGCGGACAGTATATATTATCAGGTTCGCAGAGACTGGAGCTGATGAAGAATATCAGTGATTCATTAGCAGGCAGAGTCTCGATTCTTGAGCTTTCCGGATTATCACTTCGTGAGATATACGGCGTAGAATTTAATAGGCACTTTGTGCCTGCCGATGAGTACATTACTGAACGTGAAAAATCTCTGATTCACTATGACAATATATGGGAGATAATACACCGCGGCAGCTACCCAGAGCTTTATGATATTGACAAGGAATGGCAGGATTTTTATTCATCCTATGTGGCAACTTATATCGAGCGCGACATTAATGAGCTTATAGATACGGACGGCGTTACATTTACAAGATTTCTCACGGTGACAGCAGCAAGAACGGGTGAACTGCTTAATTATTCTAATATTGCCAATGAGGTCGGTGTTAGTGAGCCGACAATTAAGAATTGGATATCAATACTTGAACGTACCGGAATCATTTATATTTTGCAGCCATACAGTGCCAGTGCATTGAAGCGTGCCATAAAGACACCGAAGATTTATTTCAGGGATACTGGGCTGGCATGCTATCTGACCAGGTGGCTCACCTCAGATGCATTGAAGAACTCGGCAGTCGCAGGAAATATGTTCGAGACCTTTATGGTCTCAGAAATCCTCAAATCATATGCTAACGCCGGCATGGACTACCGCTTCAATGTTTATTATTATCGAGGAAAGGACAAAACAGCGGGTACGGAAAATGAGATAGACCTTGTTATCGAGGAAAACGGCATTATCTATCCGGTTGAGATTAAGATGACCGGTAATCCGAAATCAAGCATGGCAGCAGCTAATATAATTCTCGACAAGGTGGAAGAAAAAAAACGCGGAACGGGCATTATCCTGTGTCTTATCGAGAAGAAAACTTATCTCAGAGAAAACCTGATAGCATTGCCAATTGAATATGTCTAAATATTCGAATATATTAGCAGGATTGCTGAAGCACTTAAGTGTGAAGCAATCCTGTACTTTTATTTAAGGGGGACTTGCAAATAAACAGGTATGGGCGGGGTACTCATAAGAAATGCAAGCAAACCGTAATGCCGCATGTAATGAAATCTTAAAAAAATCGCATTTTTGACTAAATACCGTATATATAGTAAAATATCTTGATGTGTTGCCATATGGCGGCATAACCATGCATAAAAAGTATGGAATGCAATGCTATGAATAAATTTAAGCAGGTATCACACAAACTTATAAGCTTACTGTTGATATCGGCACTTTTGTGTCCGGTGTTTTCTTTGCGTACCTACGCTTTGGAGCTTTGGGCCAATGATGTATATGTAGCATCAGAGGGAGCCTGTCTCATGGATGCAGACACAGGAGTCATACTTTACGGTAAGAATGAGGATGAGGCTTATTATCCGGCATCGATAACGAAGGTTATGACGGCGCTGCTCACCATCGAAAACTGTGATAATCTAAGCGAGCAGGTGACATTTTCATACGATGCGGTACATATAGAGGAGGAGAACTCCACCATCATAGGAGCATCTGAGGGCGATAAGCTGTCGGTGCTGGACTGCCTCTACAGCTTGTTGTTCCAATCAGCCAACGAGGTTGCAAATGCCCTGGCAGAGCATGTTGGCGCAAAGCACCCTGAGCTTAAAACGGATGGCATGAGCGACCGTGACGTATTTATCCTGATGATGAATAACAAGGCCAAGGAGCTAGGCTGCACAGGTACACATTTTAATAATCCGTCAGGACTTACTGATTCCAACCACTATGTTACGGCGCACGATATGTGCCGTATATTGGCGGCAGCGGTTAAGAATGAGACCTTTCTCGATATTGAGAGCCACACCTATTGGACACATGCACCGATTAAGCGCTATCCGGATGCCAATGACCCATGGAATACGGTCTACGCCAAGCATGCCATGCTTAAGCGCAACTCCAGTCAGTATTACAGCGGAGCTATAGCAGGTAAGACCGGATATACCATGACGGCAGGAAACACACTGGTTACAGCCGCAAGACGTGACGGCATGACGCTTGTTACCTGCGTGCTCAATGCACATTCTAATCACTATAATGACACCAGGAGGCTCATGGACTTTGGCTTTGATAATTTTAAGTCTATTAAGGTCTCTGATTATGAGGACTCCAATGCAGACATTGCCTCTGATTTTGCAATCGGCGGCGTTAATATGCTTAACTCCAAGACCTTAGGCGTAGATCCTGATACCAAGATAACCGTACCAAAGGATGCTAATTTTGCAGATACCACAAAGTCGCTTGAGGTAAATGCGGATACTGCGGACAGCGTTCCGGCAACGCTTAAGTATTATTATGGGGATAGGATAGTAGGCTCAGCCGTGCTAAAGCTTATCGATATCGGAGATACGAGGGAGCTTTATACAGCAGCAAAGGAGGATTCCTTGCTTGCTAATGCTTTAGGGATAAAGCAGCAGGATGAGAGCGAGACGTCTGCGGCAGCAGATACCGAGGCTGCAAATGCAGCTGAAGCGGAGACTGAAGCGGCTGAAGCTGCAGGAACCGTTACGGAAGGCGGAAGCGCAGAATCTGCAGGAACAGATGCAAGTGCAACAGCCGGAGCAGACAGCAGTCTGGCTGCGGCAGAAATTACTGCAGCCGAGGCAGCAACGGAAGGCTCAGGCAGTACGGCTGCTTCCGGAATAGATAAGATAAGGGATACATTTACAGAGTTAATATCGGCACATAAGAGCTTGGTCAGCTTGAGTATCGGCGCAGCAGTGATTATAGCAGTGCTTGTACTGCTTGTCGTCTTTAGCACACTCAGAGATAAGAGGAGAGCTAAGAACAGGGCAAGACGCAGAGCGAGCCGTATGAGCCGTATGAAGGATATGTCAGGCACAGATCAGATACTTGCGGATCTCGAGATTAATCGCAGAGCCAAGGCAAGAAGAAGGAAAGGACGTTAAACAGGTGGTTTGGTCAAGGAGAAATAAATTAATTATCGCAGCACTCGGTGTTGCTGCGGCATGCTCGCTTACAGCCTGCAGCACTGCAGCAAGTGACACCACAGAGGGAACCTCGGCCGGTGCCGAGGAGACGGTTTTATCTATAGAAAATGACAACAGCGTCGAGACTGAGCCGGTTATAGGTATGAACTTAGACGGTGCACTTTTGCCGGTGCTCGAGGGAGTAACGACAGCTGAGGACAATTCGGCACTTGCTCCGGCATATCTTAAGATAGGCGAGAAGCATCAGACGGTGCTGCAGCTGCAGAACAGACTTATGTCTCTCGGTTATATGGATAACGATGAGCCTACGACATACTACGGAGAGGCAACGGCTGAGGCAATCAGGAAATTCCAGCGTCAGCAGGGTATGACTCAGGACGGCATATGCGGAACAGAGACCTGGGATAAGCTCTTCTCAGGCAGCGCTCCTTACTATAAGGTTAAAAATGGAGATGACGGTCAGGATATCGTACAGATACAGCAGAGACTTTATCAGCTGGGCTATCTCACAGATGGTAATGCCACGGGACACTTTGGTGATACTACCGAGGCGGCTGTAAAAAAGATGCAGGAGCGTAACGGCATCACTGTTGACGGTGAGGTTGGCAAGGATACAATTAACCTGCTGTACTCTGATGAGGTTAAGGCTAATCTGATAGGACTCGGAGAGCAGTCCGACCTTGTTAAGCATTTCCAGGAGAGACTTATAGCCCTCGGATACTTAAGAGATGAGGCTGACGGAAACTTTGGAGGAGCAACTGAGAGAGCGGTAAGGGAATTCCAGTCACGTAACGACCAGATTGTGGACGGCTACTTAGGACCGGATACCAGAGCAGTGCTTGACAGCTCAGATGCCAAGCCGTTTGGTCTCAGAGTCGGTGATTCGTCAGATTCGGTTACGACGGTACAGAAGAGACTTAATCACTACGGATATCTAGCTTCCAGACTTATCACAGGCTACTATGGCTCTGCTACTGAGGCGGCTGTTAAGCAGTTCCAGAAGTACAACAATCTTACTCAGGATGGTAAGGTTGGTCAGCAGACAATGGCAAAGCTTGAGTCAACTAATGCCAAGAAGAAACCGGCAAATGTAACCGCAGCGTCACAGGGACAGAGTAATACAGGCTCAAGCTCCTCAGGCAGCAGCGGAAGCTCCTCAGGCTCGTCCTCTGCAGGCGTAGGATCAGGCGGAGCAACAGTAAGCGGCTCTGCAGGCAACCTGATCTCCATAGCATCGTCTAAGCTTGGCTGCCCGTATGTATGGGGCTCGAAGGGACCGAACTCCTTTGACTGCTCAGGCTTTGTATACTGGTGCTTAAATCAGGCGGGTGTAGGCCAGTCCTATCTGACCTCAAGCGGATGGCGCAATCCTGGCAGATATCAGAGAATATCAAGTATTGATCAGGTGCAGGCAGGTGATATTATCGTAGTAAGCGGCCACGTAGGTATCTGCGCAGGCGGCGGAACCGTTATCGATGCTTCGTCCTCAAACGGACGAGTAGTACACCGCTCGATCTCACAGTGGTGGAGAAATAACTTTATCGTAGCTTGGCGTATATTCGGATGATATACAACAGGCAGCTGAGGTTTATCGCAGAACGGACAGACTTTCTGTTCACTGCAGCTTAGAAGCTTAAGTATTAATCAAAGAAACAGGCACAAACTTTAGCCGCCGTATAACACGGTGGCTAAAGTGGTATAAATGGAGGTAGACATGCAGAACACCATACTTGTTTGCGATGACGAGAAGGAGATAGTAGAGGCCATATCCATTTACCTTGAAGGAGACGGCTACAAGATAATCAAGGCCTATGACGGACAGGAGGCAGTGGATATACTTAACTCCGGCAAAAAGGTTGATCTCATAATCATGGATGTCATGATGCCAGGCATGGACGGTATACATGCGACTCTTAAGATCAGGGAGAAGCTGGATGTGCCGATTATCATACTTTCGGCTAAGTCAGAGGATAATGACAAGATATTAGGACTTAACATTGGTGCGGATGATTATATCTCAAAGCCATTTAATCCGCTTGAACTCTTGGCACGTGTTAAGTCACAGCTCAGACGCTACATGCAGCTTGGCAACATCGCAGGCAATTCCTCACAGGCGGTATATAAATGCGGAGGCTTAACCATTAACGATGACAATAAGGAGGTCTATGTTGACGGTGAGCTTATCAAGCTTACACCTATTGAGTACAATATCCTGCTGCTTCTGGTTAAGAATGCAGGCAAGGTCTTCTCTATTGACGAAATCTATGAGCAGATATGGAATGAAGAGGCAATCGGTGCTGACAACACTGTGGCTGTGCATATCCGTCATATCAGAGAGAAGATAGAGATTAATCCTAGGGAGCCTAAGTATCTCAAGGTCGTTTGGGGTGTAGGCTACAAGATAGAGAAGCAATGAAGCGCAGCGTTATTATAATTGCACATATACTCGCTGTGGTGCTTGCACTGGCAGGCTTTATTGCTATGAGAGAATACACGGTAGACGGAAGGGGACTGAGCTGGATTAATACTCAGTCCTTTGATGATTCTGTGCGTTTCTCAGATATGGTAAGTGATGATATCAAGGCTATAAGACGGTATGCAGTGCTTAAGGCGGCCTTTGAGGACGATGATGAGCTGAACACCGATAAGCTTATTGTGAGCGGCACTACCGTGAACGGCAATATCACATACACTGCGGCGGACATAATCAATGTAGGCAAGAGCTTTGGCTATAATTTGAATCCGAGTACCTATGAGCTAAGCTACAACAGGGTGCAGAATGAACCGAACAACTACCAGATTCGTGTTAACTACAAGCTCTACGATCCTTATTATTTCGACAATATAGAGCCTGGACCTTCTCAGGGTGTTACAACTGTAAGAGATATGTGCGTTGAGGCACTGCGAGCTATATCGGAGTACTATAGGCTAAAGAGTATCTATGATGTGCAGGAGTCTAACTTTAGGTTCAATGCCTTCTTTGAGAGCAGGGACGGTGAGGAAATAACAGTCAGCAACACCGACGGTGAAGCTGTAAATGTCAATAACTACGGCAAATATCTGACAGTAAGCTATGCATCGGAAGTCAATACCAATATTTCACCGGCCCCGTCCAATCTGGTGCAGGACAGCAATACCTTTGCATATGCTAATTCTGAGGGCAATGTATTTGAGATAGGTATAGATACCACCTACATATATAACGACAGATATAAAACTGCGGCAGCTGAGTATAACGGATATATCAAAAATGCATATGTCTGGATTACTTTATTTGGACTGGGCATGATACTGAGTGCGGCAACGCTGGTTCTGGTTATACGTAATCAGGACGTGGGAGCTTCCGGAAGGATTCATGCGCTTGATAAGCTTCCGGTAGAGGGCATGCTGCTTGTACTGGTATTTGGAGCTGTGACAGTCTATGTGATGTTCAGAGCTGCTCTGTATAATTTTATGGCAGTGGCACTGGATGAGAGCCGGTGGAGCTTCTGCTGCACCCTGGTCAAGACTGTTACAAGCTATGGCTTCCTTGTTGCGGCGCTCTGCTCACTCTACAGGCGTTCCTGCACTGAAGGCATGTTTGCACATTCGCTCATCGCAGGAGGAGTGGCTGCGCTTGGTAATGAGGACGGCAGTGTTATATGGAAGAGTGTAGTTCCGTATCTTGCATATATTGCTGCAAATGCAGTATGCATAGGTGGTGCTGTTTGGTGCCTTGCCGGAAGAATGATGTTTAACAGATATTATTACTTTGCGGCAATGATGCTGATAGTGCTGGCTATAGCACTGGATATATGTGCATATCTCACCATTTACCGCAGAAACAGTCAGCGAGGCAGGATTAATGAGGCTCTTAGGCGTATATCCTCAGGAGAGGTAGGACTTGCACTGCCGGAAGCAGGCTTTACCTCGGGAGAGCTTGAGGCAGTAAAAAGCATTAACAGTATCTCGGACGGACTTAAGACAGCCATAGAGACTCAGGTTAAGGCTGATAGACTTAAGGCTGATTTGATAACAAATGTTTCGCATGATATCAAGACTCCGCTTACTTCCATTATCAACTATGTGGATCTAATCAAGAGGGAGAATATTGATAATGACAGGGTCAGGGAATATATAGATATACTCGATAAGAAATCGGCAAGGCTTAAGAACCTGACCGAGGATCTGGTTGAAGCATCTAAGGCAAGCTCAGGCAATATCAAGATGGAGATGAATAAGCTTGATATGGCTGCACTTGCAGCTCAGGCAGGCGGAGAGTTTGATGATAAGTTTGCGGCAAGGAGTCTGGAGTTTAATCTGGATACAGGCAATGGACCGGCTTATGTGTGGGCTGACGGAAGGCACTTGTGGAGGGTGTTCGAGAACCTGCTTAACAACGCGGCTAAGTATGCTATGGAGCACACTCGCATATATGCGGATGTAGTGACAGCTGACGGCAAGTGCATATTTTCCATCAAAAATGTATCACAAAGCAAGCTTAATATATCGCCGGATGAGCTAACAGAGCGTTTTATAAGAGGAGATGTGTCAAGGAGCACAGAAGGCTCGGGTCTTGGTCTTAATATAGCACAGAGCCTCACCAGGCTCATGGGCGGCGAGCTTGTTATAGAGATAGACGGAGACCTGTATAAGGCTAAGGTAGTGCTGCCGCAATATGCAGGTCAGGGTGAGACGACTGCATCTGCAGGAGAGGCAGCTGAACGCATTGAGCCACAAGCGGCACCGACTAAATCGATATTAGAGGAAGGCGATGCGGACAGCATAGCTGCAGCAACGGATGATGCACTTGAGACACAGATACAGGCTATACTTGGAAGCAATGTTAAGCTTACCGACAGCAAGAAGGATAGCTGATAGGCTTTAAGCCACAGCTAATCAATAATAACAGTTAGGAATACATATATGAGAATAAGACACATCAAGGGCGTTGAGGAGCTTATCGCCGCAGAAAACCTGGTTATACAGCAGCCGGAGGTCTATAAGGGCAGATGGCGCAGTGATGTTTACGGCAATGCTGCTCCGCTCTATCTTGAGATAGGGATGGGCATGGGTACCTTTATACGTACTCACAGCTTTAATCATCCGGAGATTAATTATCTTGGCCTAGAGCTCAATACAACGGTGCTCTATAAGGCGGTGACACGCTATAAGGCGGAGCTTAGAGACAGACTGTTGAACACAGCATCTTTGTCCAATGAAGCTGCAGGTGAATTTGTTTCTAATAATGCAAATGAATCGGCAGATACAGCTTCAGATATTGCGTCGGCCGGTAAAGATTCATGCCTAGACGAAAATACGGGCAATCTGCGTTTTATCAGAAATAATGCACGCTTCCTGGAGGAATATTTTGAACAGGGCGAGGTAGATAAGATATATCTTAATTTCTCAGACCCGTGGCCTAAGGAGCGCTCAGCCGGAAGGAGACTAACCTCACCGCAGTTCCTAAAGCTCTATGACGTGATACTTAAAAAGGACGGTAATATCGAGTTTAAGACTGACAACCGAGGCTTGTTTGATTACTCCGTAGAGACTATACCGGCAAGTGGATGGAGGATAGATGCAATCACCTACGACCTTCATAATGATGCTGTCATGAACGAGGGCAATATTATGACTGAGTATGAGGCTAAGTTCTCTGCTAAGGGCAATCCGATATACAAGCTGATTGCAAGCAGGGCATAAGAGATGTATTTGCTTGACAGCAGGTGCTGTGTATTTCGTCATACCATTTGTTAATCATTTTTCTAAAATGTGTATATCTTTCTTAAAACAAAGATGCATTATGGATATCATCTTTGTTTAATGGTAAGCCGGTCATACACTAATGGCCGGCTTATAAAAAGCCCGGCTTATGCGCCTTGAAATATAAATCAACGTTTAAATGAGTCAGC
>CAVBGP010000005.1:0-36713 GCA_963595005.1 Acutalibacteraceae bacterium
ATGTGGTGCCTGCAAACACATAGGCATAGTTGTTTAATCAAGGAAAATAGATACATATAGATACAGCTTTAGGAGGTTGTTATGACATACGAATATAAGCATTATCAGGAAAGTGCAGCTGTAATTAAGTCAAGGCTTGGTGATTTTGTGCCGGAGACTTTAATTATACTTGGTTCAGGACTTGGATTTATGGCTAATGAAGTTGAAGAGCCTATATACATCTCTTATAAGGATATACCGCATTTCAAAGTATCTACTGCACCTGAGCATGTGGGTCGTTTTGTATGCGGCACCTTGTGCGGAAAGAAGGTTGCTGTTATGCAAGGCAGACTTCATTGCTATGAGGGATATACTATGGAAGAGGTGTCATACCCGGTCAGAGTCATGAAGCTTGTAGGAGCTGACAAGGTCGTAGTTACCAATGCTGCAGGCTGTGTCAATACAGAATGGTCAGTAGGCGATATTATGCTTATTAAGGATCATATAAGATTATTTGGATTCAGTCCGCTTAATGGAGCTAATATCGCAGAATTTGGGCCTAGATTTAACGATATGACTGATGCATATACGGCTGAATATCGTGACATGGCTAAGCGTGAGGCTGAGAAGCTTGGAATTAAGCTTAGAGAGGGTGTATATATGTTTTTCCCGGGCCCGTCTTATGAGACTCCGGCAGAGGTAAGAGCGGCCAGAATACTGGGAGCAGATGCTGTTGGTATGAGTACGGTTCCTGAGATAACGATAGCTGCTCATGCAGGCATGAAGGTGGTAGGGCTGGCTCTTATGACCAATATGGCTGCCGGAGTTACAGGTGCGAAATTAACTGAGGGAGAGGTGGCTGCGACAGCTGCAGCATCAGCTAAGAGCTTTTCAGCTCTGCTTAGAGCTATATTGACGAAGATGTGATGTCTGCGTTTTCTCACGGGCGTCACTATTAAGGAGATTGGGACAGTTGGCCACAGCTAAATTATATTATATAAATGCATACTCAAAAGCGTTCGGAGCAAAGGTTATATCCTGTGATGCATCAGAAGACGGACGTTGGAGCATAGTGCTCAATGCTACCTTATTTTACCCTGAGGGCGGAGGACAGCCTTCTGATATCGGCATATTGACAAAGTTCAAGGAAACCGAGAAGGATAATCCTCATGCAATGCTTCATATTCCGTTTAAGGATAATGGCAGCGGCTTGAATCTGGAAGCTTTTAAACCGCATGAAAACTTTAATTTATGCATACATGAGCTTAAGGAGCAACCTGAGGTCGCGGATTTTACAGTACATGTTTTGGATGTACAGGAGAAGGAAGGCATAGTTATTCATTACTGTGACGGACCGGTTGAGCCTGGAACGGAGATACTGGGCAGGATAGACTGGGAGCAGCGCTTTGAACGCATGCAGCAGCATTCAGGGGAGCATATTGTAAGCGGCATGATATGCAAAGCCTTTAATTGTGATAATGTCGGCTTCCACATGGGGAAGGATATAATCACTATTGATTATAATACAGATATAAGCATAGAGGATCTTAAACCTATTGAGGATGCGGCAAATGCTTATATCGTGGAAGATAATGCGCTTGAGGAAGGCTGGTATAACGGAGAACAGCTTGCAGGTATAGAGTATAGGAGTAAAAAGCATATTGACGGAGATGTCAGAATAGTCACATTTCCGGGAGCGGACAGCTGTGCCTGCTGCGGGCTGCATGTGGCAGGAAGTGCACAGGTTAGGCTTGTCAAGTTTATCTCTGCGCAGAAGTTTTCAAGAGGAACACGTATAGAGCTTGTATGTGGCAATAAAGCAGTCAAGCTGTTAAATGATGCTTATAATCAAAATGCAGCAATAGCCAAGGCAATGGCAACAAGCACAGATAAGACCTATGCCATATACTTAAAGCAGCGCAAAGAGCTTGCTGATGCGGAGTACAGGGCGTCTGAGCTTGAGAAACTATATTGCGAACAGAAGGCCGCACAGTATACTGACAGTAAGGATGAAATTATACTGCTGTTTGAGAATCAGCTTAGTGCAGCAGGCCTAAGGAATATGAGCATACTTGTATCGAAGGCTTCTGGCGGCCTGTGTGCGGTATTTGGACAGGCAAATGGGGGCTGCAGGTACGCTGTTTCAAAGCAAGACGCTGATATCAAAGCATTTGTGTCGGAGATGAATGCTAAGCTTAAAGGCAAGGGTGGAGGCTCTAAAGGCTTTGCGCAGGGACAGCTTGAGGCAGACGAGGCAAGCATAAGGACATTTTTCGACAATAATTATGAGTTTATGCTGTAATAAATCAATAAAGACAGATACAAATTCGGATAAGACAGAAAAAGTCAGCAGACGTTACTTGGTTTTGGGCTTGCTTTTGATGCTTAGTGAGATATGGAAGCAATATACTCTTACCTACGTTTTAAATAGTGGAGAGTATCAATGGTGCTATATACCGTTTCAGCTGTGCTCGGTACCTATGTATCTTTGTTTGATTTTGGGACTAAGCGGTGTTAAAACAGCCATAAGGCGTGCATGCATGGTATTCCTTGCAGACTATACACTTATGTCAGGATTGGTAACCTTCCTTGACACCTCGGGGCTTCATTATGGTTATGCACTGCTCACGATTCATTCTTATCTCTGGCACATAGCTATTGCCGGGATAGGCATTTATTCGGGGTTAAATCTTATCCGCTTCAAACAGATACTTACAATACGTGACTTTATTCGGGCCTCATGCATTTTCCTTATATGCTGTTGTATAGCAGAGCTCATAAACTTGAGCCTTGATCGATACGGAATAGTTAATATGTTCTATATCAATCCGCATTATTATGTCAATCAGATAGTGTTTAATGAGCTGGCACATATTATTCCTAATAATATAGTTATAGGCTTATATATATTATGTGCTATGCTTGCAGCCTTTATGGTACATCTTGTATGGATGGGCTTATATAACATTAGAGCGACCGGGATGATAGCGAACATCAAGCAAAGCCTTGAACATTAACTGTCATTTAAGTGCAGTTATGCAGTCGGTACAGTGATTTAATGACAATCCAATAAATGATTTAGGAGGAGAGCAGCTTGGCGTTGTTGCTAAGCTGCTGTGATGTGATATATGAGTAAGATAGGTATATTGGGAGCAGGAAGCTGGGGAATAGCGCTTGCAAAGCTTTTATGTGACAATGGCCAAACTGTAAGTATATGGACTTATCATGCAGAGAAGCTTGAGGAATATAAGCGTACACGCAGATTTCCAAAGCTCAACTGTGAGTTGCCTGAAAATCTCATATATCAGCCTGAGCTTGAAGCTTTGTGTGAGGGCAAGGATATATTGATTGCCGCTGTACCTTCTGTCAACATGAGGGCAACAATTAAAGCGGCAGCAGGCTTTATCCCGGATGGGCAGGTTATTGTCAGTGTTTCTAAGGGAATAGAATTTGCAACACTCATGAATCTTACCGAGGTTATAGAGGATGAGATGAAGCTTGCAGGAAGGTCTGTAAGAACAGTTGCACTAAGCGGTCCGACTCATGCAGAGGAGGTAGTTAAGGGACTTCCATGCACTATAGTTTCAGCATCAGAGGATAAAGAGGCGGCAGAGCTTGTGCAGGATGCATTTATGTGCAGATGCATGAGAGTATATACCAATGATGACATGAAAGGGGTCGAGCTGTGCGGCGCAATGAAAAACATAATCGCACTTGCATCAGGAGTATGCAGAGGCTTGGGCTATGGTGACAATACCAGAGCGGCGCTTATAACCAGAGGACTTGCAGAGATGACGAGACTGGGCTTAGCTATGGGCTGCAGGAGAGAGACCTTTATGGGACTTGCAGGCATGGGAGACCTGATTGTCACCGCAACAAGTGAGCATTCGCGCAATAACAGGGCTGGCTTCTATATCGGCCAGGGCTATACAGCAGATGAGGCTAGGGATAAGGTCGGAATGGTCGTTGAAGGCATAAATGCTCTCCCAGCGGTGCTTAAGCTGTCAGCACAATATAAGGCAGAGCTTCCGATATGCAATGCAGTGAATGACATTATAAATGGCGGCAAGGATGTGCAGGAGACTGTTATAACGCTTATGATGCGCGATAAGAAGAATGAATTGACTTAACAATTATGTCTGCGCTTTTGCAGGCACTACATATAATAAAAGTACGGATTGCTGCGCTTACGCGCTCTCGCAACACTTTTTTAGAGTACTATGAAATCAAGACAATACTGCATGGCGCTTTTGGCGCATGTTGATGCCGGCAAGACAACCTTGTCGGAGAGTATATTATTTAATACCGGAGCAATCAGGAAGGAAGGACGCGTAGATCACCGCGACAGCTTTCTTGATACAGAGAAGGAAGAGCGTGAGAGGGGAATAACGATATTCTCCAAACAGGCTCTCTTTAGTATAGGAGAAAATAAGTTTACGCTTATTGATACTCCGGGGCATGCGGATTTTAGTGCGGAGATGGAGAGAGCTCTTTCTGTGCTTGATTTTGCAGTGCTGATTATAAGTGCTCCTGACGGAATACACGGTCATGACATAACACTTTGGAAGCTGCTTAACGCCTACAAGGTTCCGACGCTCATATTTGTTAATAAGCTTGACCAGCCAGGAGCAGATGCCGAACAGACTTACGATAAGCTTAGAACCTGCTTTGGAGAGGGCTGTATAGATTTTAATGGCTTTAAGGCTTCCTTTGAGTCGGAAACCTTTAATTCGACAATAGACCCGGACAATAGTAGTGTGATATCTGATTCAAGGACCGCAGCTTATGATATTCACAGTATCACAGAGGCTGAAATATATGAAGCGATAGCAGGGCTTGATGAGCCTGTTATGGAGCATTATTTCACATATGGAGGAGTGGACAAAAGAGAGATAATAAGGCTGTTTAATGAGGGTAAGCTGCATCCGATAATATCAGGTTCTGCACTTAAGTCACAGGGAATAGACAGACTGCTTAAGCTTATAAATTATCTGTGCGAGGACAAAACATATCCGGATACATTTGCAGCAAGAGCCTTTAAGCTTACGCATGACAGCAAGGGCGGAAGGCTTATACATGTACGCATAAACGGAGGAGAGCTTAAGCCCAAGGATGTTATAAGAGTCAGTCACCGGGACGGAAGAGAGGCCACAGAGGAAAAGGTTAACCGTATATTGCTGTATTCAGGCAGCAGCTTTAAGCAGATAGACAGGGCAGCTGCAGGTATGGTCGTGTGCCTTGACGGAATAGGCTCAGCACTTCCGGGGGATGCGCTCGGAGAGGAAGCAGCCGGAGATGAACAGCTTATGACAGCATTATTTGCAGCAAGAGTAAGCTCCGAGGATGAGCCGGATGCACCTAAGCTTTATCAGCTGCTTAAGGAGCTTGAGACGGAGATTCCTGAGATAAGCGTAGGCTTCAATGAGCGTCTTGGGGAGATAACTATTAAGCTCATGGGAGAGGTACAAACTGATATCATTCGTTCAATAGTCAAAGCAAGATATGATATCAGGCTTGAGTTTTCAGATAGCTCAATAGTGTATAAGGAGACGCTGTCTGAGCCTGTTATTGCCGCAGGACATTTTGAACCGCTAAGACATTATGCCGAGGTACATCTGCTGCTTGAGCCGATAGAAAGAGGAAGCGGCATAGAGCTTTGTTCAAGGCTAAGTGAGGATGTGTTGTCTAAAAACTGGCAGAAGCAGATATTGTCAGAGCTTGCGGCTAAAAAGCACGCAGGAGCCTTGCTTGGGGCAGAGCTTACTGATGTAAGGATAAGCCTTATAAACGGTAAGGCTCACGAAAAGCACACCGAGGGTGGAGATTTCAGAGAGGCTGCATGGCGTGCGGTAAGGTATGGTGCGCTTAAAGCGCGTGCAGAGGGCAAGACTGCACTGCTTGAGCCTTATTATGAGTTCACATTAAATGTTCCGGATAAAAATGTCGGAAGAGCCATGAATGACCTATCGGTCAGAGCAGAGCATTTTGAGGGACCGAAGCTTGAGGGTGGCATGGCAAGTTTCAAGGGACGTGCTGCTGTCTCCGATATGCGTAATTATGCACTAGAGGTGACAGCCTATACAGGGGGCTTCGGAAGTCTTGAGCTAAGCTTTGGAGGCTATGGCGTATGCAGACAGGCAGATGAGGTTGTTGCAGCAGCAGGCTATGAGCCGGAACTTGATACGGATAACCCGGCAGGCTCTGTATTTTGCAGTCACGGAGCAGGCTACTATGTGCCGTGGTATGAGGCAGATAATTATTTCCATCTGAGTCTTGAGGATGACAGGCAGAGACTTAATGCTGTTTTGGGAAATGAAGACGGCGAGGCTAAGCTGCAGCAAGGCACAGCTGCACAGTCTGCAGGGTATGCGAAAGCTGCAAGGGCAGTTAATCGCAGAGCAGACTCAGGTGAGAGCACACAGGATTATATGGGAGCCGGGCTTAAGGCTGATAAGGAGCTTGAGGAGATTTTCTACCGCAGCCTTGGAGGAAACCGCGGACGTAATCCGCAAAAGTCTCAGGAGAGAGCTTCACGTACAGGAGCTGCAGTACGTCGTAATTATAAGAGCAGTGTGCAGACAGACGATACCGGCCATGTCGAGATAAGAGAGGCTAAGAAGCAATATCTGCTCGTGGACGGATATAATGTTATATTTGCATGGCCTAAGCTTAATGAGATGGCCAAAGACAATCTTGACGGTGCAAGACTTAAGCTCATGGATATATTGGCTAATTATCAGGGCTATAGGGGAATGACGCTTATACTTGTATTTGATGCATACAAGGTTAAGGGCAATCATGGCTCAGTCGAGAAATATCACAACATATATGTAGTATATACGCGAGAGGCACAGACTGCCGATGCCTATATAGAGAAGACTGTACATGAGATTGGTAAGAGAGAACGTGTGACGGTTGCAACCTCGGACGGTCTTGAGCAGACTATAGTTTTTGGCGAGGGAGCGGTAAGGATGTCTGCAAGAGAGCTGTCTGAGGAGGTAGAGGCGGCACTTTCTGAGATGCGCGAAAATCACATCGAGAAGAGCGTAAGAGTAAAAAATACTATAGAACTGCCAACAGTATAAGATTTGAACATAATGTGTTGAGAAAACGGCCGGGTATTGATATAAGCTTGATATCAATCCCGGCCATTATAATAAAATTTAATAGCATAGCAGTGGTGCCTGGTCACAAGGAACTATATAAGAGCTTGTTTAAGCGTGAGGCAATCCGCATTTTTATAATATGCGGCACATGTAAGCACGTTAATATACTTGTTTAATTGTTGCTTAACTGATAGCGCTGGCTGCAGCAAGCCCGGCGGCTCTGCCGGTGCTCCAGGCTATCTGCAGATTAAAGCCGCCGGTATAGGCATCAACGTCGAGAACCTCTCCGGCAAAGTAGAGTCCGGGCACCTGTTTGGTCTCCATGGTCTTAGGGTTAAGCTCCTTAACGCTTACACCGCCCTGAGTGATAATAGCCTCGTTGTAGCCTCTTGTTCCGATTAAGGTAAATGTCAATGCCTTGATTGTATGAACCAGAGTCTCGCGCTCCTTCCTGGTTATGTCTCTGACCTTTTTGTCAGGAGCGATACAGGCGCGCCTAAGCACAATCGGTCTTAATGAAGCAATCAAGAGCTTATTGAGAGCATTAAGGATGTTGGCATTTGGAACCGGTTCAAAATCCCTGAGGATTCTCTGATCTAACTGCTCCTCACTTAAGGCAGGCTTTAGATCTATCTCAAGCTTAAGCCTTGAGCTTTTGTCAAGATATCTTGAGGCAAGGCTTGAAGCTGAGAGCATAAGCGGACCGCTTAAGCCAAAATGTGTAAACAGGAGCTCACCAGGTTCGCTGTCATATATACGCTTGCCGCTTTCTAAGCTTATGACTGCTGAGACATTTTTGAGGCTGACCCCCTGAAGTATACGGCAGTCCTCCTCAGCAGCCTCAAAGGGAACCAGGGCAGGTCTTACATCGACCAGCTTCAGACCAAAGTGTCTGGCAAAATTGTACCCGTCTCCGGTTGAGCCGGTTGAGGGATAGCTTAATCCGCCGGTCGCAATTATGAGCTTATCTGCGCTGTAGAGGGCAGTTTTACCGCTCAATACATCCTTAGCTCTTACAATGAAGCTGTTATTATTAGCTTCAAGCTCAATATTAACAGCCTGAGTGTTTAGTCTGAGCTTCACACCGAGCGCAGTCATCCTGCGCTTAAGCGCAGCAGTCACATCTGAAGCATGGTCAGAGAGAGGAAAGGCACGATTGCCTCGTTCAACCTTGGTACGGCAGCCGTTATCCTCAAGCAGCTTAGTTATATCAGCAGGACCAAATGCGCGAAGTGAGGAATACATAAACTTAGGGTTGCTTACAACATTTTCTGTAAATGTATTAAAATCACAGGCATTGGTGAAATTACACCTTCCTTTGCCTGTGATATATATCTTCTTGCCTAATTTTTCGTTTTTCTCTAAGAGTGTAACAGCACAACCCGTTTCTGCAGCAGCAATTGCTGCAGACATGCCGGCGGCACCTCCCCCGATGACTATGATATGTTTGGTATTCAAGCAATTGACCTCGCTTACTTTTATTAATATGTGGTGGCTGCGAAAGCGCAGGCAGGGGTGATTACTATGGTTAAGCGTCCTTGTGCTTGTGAGACTGATTCCTCAGCATTCCGACTCTGTATCCCTCCTGGAGATACTCAAATCTGTGCTTCATGTACAGATGGTCTGACGGAATACGTGCAATAAGCATGATGAAGCTGTCCTCATCTGTCACAGAATCTAAGTATTCCTCAATGTGATCCATGATGCAGTCACCCACACCGTGCAGCTGATACTGCTTATCTACCATTATATCGGTTACTGTAAATGTCACACCGCCGTCACCTATAACGCGGCCGAGTCCTATGAGCTTATCATTATCATCATATACACTTACAACATATAATGAGCCATGCAGAGCCTTATATGCCATCTCGTCAGCCAGCTTATGTCCCTTGCCTGAATTAACTCTCAGTGCATTATATTCGTCAACCTGCGGAATCCTCTCGGAATAAATCATGCTATGTCCGTCCTGTAATTTGTAATTATTTTAGCACTATAGCGATATGTGCTAAACCGTTACTGTAATTTTGCAGCTTTTGCTTCGGTGAATTATAGCACGGACCCGCCAAAAAGCAAATGTTATTAAGCAATGCAGTAGGGTATAGCGGCAAGACAGACTTGTTATATAGCTTAAAGCTATAAGAAATACAATAAGGAAAATTATTAGCTGAATTTGAAGCATAGCCGAAAATGAACGGCAAGCAAAACGGCACCTGCGAAATGCAGGTGCCGTGGATGCGGTAAGCTCCTAAAAGCTAAGCAAGACTTACAGACTTGCTCTCAATATGTCTGCAATCTGAGCCGGAGTAAGAACCTTCCAGCCGTTAAGGGTCTCCTTACCGTTGCAGGCCTTCTTAGCCATAAGCTCGATGTTCTTATCATCAATGCCTATATCTGAAAGCTTTGACTTAAGTCCAAGCTTGTTGAAGAAGAAGTCCTCGAGACATTCAATACCCTTAAGTGCAGCATCCTTGTCTGAAAGAGATGCATCAACGCCGAATACATTTACAGCAAATTCCTTCATCTTAGGTGCAGTAGTATCATCAAGGATGTATCTCATCCATCTTGGAGTGATGATGGCAAGTCCGAGACCATGGGTTATGTCGTAGATAGCTGAGAGCTCGTGCTCAATCATGTGATTGGTCCACTCGCAGTTTGTGAGAGCTCCGGTAAAGCCATTAATAGCCCAAGAGCTGGTCCACATAAGGTTAGCTCTGGCATCGTAGTTGTCAGGCTCCTTAAGTGCAATAGGTGCATAGTGGATGACGGTCTTCATGAGACCCTCCTTGATGCGGTCAAGCATGAACATGCTGCCGTCATGATCTACAAAGTAATCCTCCATTATATGAGAGAGTATATCGGCAGAGCCGCTTGCAGTCTGGAAAGCACTTACAGAGTAGGTGAGTGTAGGATCAAGGAAGGAGACAACAGGTCTGAGCCCCGGAGCAGCTATAGCGAGCTTCTGCTCGGTCTCTGCGTTAGAGATAACGCCTATCATATCCATCTCTGAGCCCGTTGCTGCAAGAGTAAGGATTGCAGCAATAGGGAGAGTCTTGCCAATCTTAGCCTTGCGGGTAACGAGATCCCAGGCATCGCCCTCATAGGCAGCTGCCGCAGAGATACCCTTAGAGCAGTCGATGACAGAACCGCCGCCGATAGCAAGGATTACATCTATGCCTTCCTTCTTGCAGATATCAGCACCGGCGTTGACGCTTGTAACCTTGGGGTTAGGCTCAACTCCTCCAAGCTCGAAATACTCAAGACCAGCCTCCTTAATTGAAGCGGCTGCTTTGTCAAATATGCCGTTACGCTTAACAGAGCCTCCTCCATATACAATGAGAACCTTCTTGCCAAGCTTGGAAAGCTCCTTGCCGAGGCTGCCTAGTCTGTCAGGTCCGAAAATAATCTTGGTTGGGACGTTGTAATTAAATTTGTACATTGCCTTATCCTCCTATGTTATCCATTGAGCATGTTCTGCCTGTAAATAGTCAGGCATGTTTGTTTTCTTAGATATGCCTGCGCTGCCGTAATTAATACAAGCATCGTAAGCTGCTTATATTTAATAAGTCCAGATATCATGATAGCAAGCTTTTTAGAGTCTGTAAATGCTTCTGTTGGTGTACAAATAATATACAAAATACAGGCTGAAAAATCCATATGAATAGTCTATAAAGTATAAAAAGCAGACCTACAGATATTTTGTGCTTTTATAAGTACACTTACAATGCTATAATCTATTACATTCTATGGGGATAGAAAGAGTACGGAAAAACTAAAAGCGGTAAGACTGTTGCTGTTGGTGTTTTATAGAATAGAGAGATTGTTATTTATGATTAAGTTAAACAGTGACAGAAAAGCAAATCTTGTATACATAACAGTCATGGGACTGTATTACGGCATCTATTCATTTATATTCCTTTACCTTAGTATATATCTGCTTGCCAACGGGTTCACCAATTCTGAGATTGGTGTTATTATGGCACTCGGATTTGCAATCACTGTTTTGGCACAGCAGGTAATAGCGAATTTTGCTGACAAAACAGAACGAGTCAGCAATAGTCAGATACAGATTGCAGGCTATATATTTATAATATTGATAAATGTAGTGCTTCTGATGCTTCACGGCAGAAATATGCTTATAGGGGTACTCTACTGTATGCAGATAGTTCTGGTTATGGGCATACAGCCATGTCTTAATGCACTTAATTTCCAGATGGCAAGCTATCACTACAAGATGAATTTCGGAATTGCAAGAAGCCTCGGAGCGGTATCCTATGCCGTTGTTTCTGCAATTGCAGGATGTCTTGTAACTAAGTTTGGCAATATAGTTCTGCAGATAGGCATTATAGTGCTCGGTATATGTGTTATAGCTCTGCTGCTGGCATTGGATGCAAGACTAAAGCTTAGACGCAGTCAGCTTCCGGATGAGGAGTTTGTAAGGAACACAGAGAAGAAGATAACATATGTCGGCTTTATCAAGAAATACAGCCCCTTCATGCTGTTTGTATTTGGTTCGATATTTTTATACTTTAGCTTTGCTATACTTAATAATTTTATGTGGCAGGTGGTTGAGCCTATGGGTGCTTCCAAGGCAACATACGGCAATATACAGGGACTTAAGGCAGGAGTTGAGCTCTTCCCGATGGTACTGTCACTTACTCTTGTTATGAAGTTTGGCATAAGAAAGCTGGTTGTATTCTCGGCAGCAGGCTTTTTTGTCAAGGCCTTCCTTACACAGATAGCAACCTCAGTACCGGGCATAATCTTTGCAACGGTATTTGAAACTATAGGCTACGGACTTTTTGCTCCGGTAACCATATACTATGTTGCTGAGCTTTTTGATAAGAATGACGGAGTAAAGGGACAGTCGTTGCTCACGCTTGCTTATGCCATGGGCTGTGTTCTGTCGAGCATATCAGGCGGAGTTGTCTTAAGTGCCTTCGGTACGCATGAGCTGCTGATAGTATCCAGCACAGCTGCAGGTGTCGGAACGGTTTTGGTTGCACTGTCACTTATGTATATAGATAAGCATATAAAGCCAAGAAATAAACTGTTTTCAAAATAAGGTAAGAAGCTTATGCACAAATTAAGATTTCACAGGCCAAGGAGCAGCAAGATCAATATGCTTATAGCAGTTATGCTTGCTGTTATTACCTTTGTGATATGCTTCTTTGATTTGTTCTATACTGTTGACAGACTGTTTACCGATATCGTGCAGAGGGAGGAGCAGCCTGTTGACGACAGGATTAAGATTATCACGATAGATGAGAGAACGCTGTCTAAGTACGGACGCTTAAGCAGCTGGAAGCGTGATATATATGCAAGACTCATAGAGCAGCTTATGAGTGAGGGAAGGGGACCTGAGCTTATAGCCTTTAATGTCCTGTTTGTAGGCGATACTGAGCCAGAATGCGATGAGGCACTTGCTAAGGCAGCAGCAAAGCATGGCAATGTCATAACCGGAGCCAATCTGGTCTATGAAAACAGCAGTGGATATTATGTTCAAGACAATGACGCAATCACTGATGACGATGTGCAGCTTTGTCTCGTTGAGGAGCCGTATGACAGGCTAAAGGCAGTGTCAGAGTTTGGATTCTCCAATGCGGTCTTGGAAAGAGACGGATATGTGCGCTATACCATAAGCTCAGTGGATTATAATGGTGAAGCCATCGATTCATTTGCATACAAGATATATAAGAAGCATTGTGAATTGAGCGGTGAGACATTTACAGAGCCTAAGCTTATGAATCCGGGACATAAATTTGGATTCACCTATACCGGAAAGCCGGAGACCTTTGAGATGATATCTATGTGTGATGTCCTTGACGCAACTGTAGACCCGAAGGCTTTTCAGGACTGCATAGTACTTGTCGGGGCACATGCCACAGGACTTATGGATCAGTATAATGTATCGGTTAGCCGCACAGAACAGATGTACGATGTTGAGGTAAATGCCAATATACTCAAGTCTTTGATGGACGGTACTACCTATGTAGATGCCGATAACCTTAAATATGCAGCTTTGGCGGCATTGTGTGTGCTTGTCTTTGGACTTATATGCGGCTGCATGGCACCGGGCTACGGCTTCCTGTTTCTTATAGCCGTACTTGCGGCGGATTTTATGCTGTGTAAACTAATGCTTAAGGTTGGTGTGTCGTATGGTTTTACGATACCCGCAGTTATGTTTGTATTTGCCTATATTGATTCTGTGTTTGGACAGTACCTCGTGCAGGACATTAAAAACAGACAGGTGCTTAAGACACTTAACCAATATGTTGCACCTGAGGTAGTAAGCAAGCTGGAAAACGGAAGCAACTTTGAGGTTGAGCTTGGCGGCGAGACCAGGGAGATAGCGGTACTGTTTATAGATATCAGAGGCTTTACAAGTATGTCAGAGGGCCTTGAACCGGAGGAGGTCGTAGGCATACTTAATGAATATCTGGGATTAGTAACCAAGGCGATATTTGATAACGGCGGTACACTTGATAAGTATATTGGCGATGCTGTTATGGCCCTGTTTAATGCTCCGTTTGACTTAGATGATTATGCCTACAGAGCGGTATGCACGGCAAGGGATATACTCGCCGGGAAAGAGGCGCTCTCTGATAGTCTTACTGGGAAATTTGGCCGTACAATAGACTTTGGCATAGGCATTAATCTTGGAGAAGCAGTCGTAGGCAACATAGGCTGTGATTTCAGGAAGGATTATACTGCTATAGGCGATACGGTCAATACTGCAGCCAGACTTGAAAATAATGCCGGATTAAATCAGGTGCTTATCACCAAGACATTAAGAGACAGACTTGGAGACAGGATAGAAGCGACCAATATGGGCCCTATGCCTCTTAAGGGCAAGAGTAATGAGGTTATCGTCTATCAGCTGGACAAGGTACATTGACAAGGCTGTACTGATATAAGCTGATACAAGATGAAGGGCGTATTGACAACGCTGTATTGATATTAGCTGACACAAGACGAGGATGAATTTACAAGCTTCCGCTGATATTAGCTTAAACCAAAGGAAAGGACTGCAACATGCTGCATTTGATTCCGAATACGCAGGAAATAACAAGGATACTTGAGCTGTCCGAGCGTTATGGTGCTGCATTTGAGTACAATGAATTTGCTATGCCTGCAGTACTTTGTGATGAGGAGAGGACAGCAGAGCTTATTTCCTTTTATAAGGCAATTGAACGTGACAGAAGTCAGGATACTATGCACGGAGCATTTCTTGATATTACGATACATAGTGATGATCCAGACATACGCAGGATATCCCAAAAACGAATATATCAATGCATGGATATAGCAGACAAGCTTGGAATCAGGGGCGTTGTATTCCATACCAACACGATACCTAACTTTCGCAGTCAGTTTTATCTTGATAATTGGCTTAAGCGTAATGAGGAGTTTTATCGTGAGGTCACTGCTAAATATCCTTATATAGAGATATTTATTGAAAACATGTTTGATGAGTCGCCGGAGGATCTTGCGGGGCTTGCGGAGCACATGAAAGATGTAGCCAACTTCGGAGTCTGCTTTGATTATGCCCATGCCAATATCTTTGGGCACAATATATCACTTAAGACCTGGGTTCATACACTGCTTCCTTATACCAAGCATATACATATAAATGACAATGACGGTTTTAATGACCAGCATGCAGCCATTGGTCAGGGCAGCATTAATTGGCAAGAATACAAGTGTCTTGTAGGAGGCTATGAGAGAACTCATAAGCCTGATGATACAAAAACAGACTTGACAGGTGACTCGGATATATGCTTCACAGAACATGGCTGGATCTCAAGTCTAGAGCGTAAATATACTAAGACGGCTCCGTCAGTGCTTATTGAGACCAACAGTCCGGACAATTTTGAAAGCTCATGCATATATATGTCGAAGCATGGTATATATCCATTTACATGATGCGGAAGCTTTTTGGATTATGCGGAACAAGGCTTGAAGACGATAAGGCTGCAAATCAACAATAATATGGCTTTTTGGTAATTATGGATTCTTCATCATTTACATAAATCGGGTAGTACTAAGATATGATTGCAAATGTTGAATTGACACAGATTTTAAATATATGTATAGAGCTTACCAATGAGAAGGATAAAAACATCCTCATGTCTAAGCTTTTGGATATCACCATGGAGTTTACCGACTGCGATGCCGGTACTATATACCTAAAGCAAGACAATGTACTTGAGTTCACTGTTATGAAGGCTAAGTCTTTCGGTATAGACAAAGGCTCACACGGGGAGAAGATTGAGCTTCCGCCGGTACCTCTTAAGGAGAGTAATGTCTGCGCATATTCGGCTATGCACCATAAGCTGATTAATATTAAGGATGTATATACAGATACCAGCTTTGATTTTACAGGACCTAAGTATTATGATTCGATAACCGGCTATCACACAGGCTCGATGCTGGTTGTACCTATTGAAAATGAAGCCGGCAGACAGGCCGGAGTCATGCAGCTGCTTAACGGCGGCATGTCGGACAATACCAATTGCTTCAGAGAGGATGATGAGCTTGTTATAAAGGCACTTGCATCTATGACTGCGGTGCTTCTCTTTAATGTAATATACACGGCAGATATCAAGCGGATGATGCGCTCCTTTGTATCTGCATTTGCAGCAGCAGTCGATAAGAGGACGCCGTACAATGGCATGCATACCCGCAAGGTGGCTCTCTACAGCAAGCTAATTGCTACAGAGCTTAATGCAGTGTGTGAGGCCGGTGATGAGGACTACTTTGATGACAATCGCATGGAACAGCTGCTGCTTGCAGCATATCTCCATGATATAGGCAAGATGATTATTCCGCTTGGCGTTATGAATAAGGAGACCAGACTTAACGGCGGGTTAGCAAATATACGGCAGCGCTTTGATTATATAAGCGTTAGTCTTGAGAGAGACATGCTTAAGGGTACTCTGGATAAGGCAGAGTACGAGCGGGAAGCGGCTAAGCTTAATGATTGCTACAGCTTTATCGAGAGCATAGACAAGGCCGGATTTCTTACCGAAGAGAAGCTTGCAAGGGTTGAGGAGATATCCGGTATGAGCTATACAAAACCCGACGGAAGCAAACTGTATTATATTACGGATAATGAAAGTAAGGAGCTGAAGATACGACGGGGAACGCTTACTGATGAGGAACGAAAGATTATGGAGACTCATGTGACGATGACCAGAGATATCTTAGGTGAGGTTTATTTTAACGAGGATTATGCCAATGTTCCTGTCCTTGCGGCATCACATCATGAGCTGCTTGACGGAAGCGGATATCCAAACCATCTTAAGGGAGAGAATATCGGACTTGAGACCAGGATACTTACGGCAGCAGATATCTATGATGCTCTTACAGCCTTAGACAGACCGTATAAGAAGTCGGTGAGCAGAGAACAGGCCTTTAAGGTGCTTGATTCAATGGCGGATGAAGGTAAGCTTGACGGCAGAGTGGTAAGACTTCTTGAGACAGCAGTCAGCAGGTTCACAGAGGATGAACTTAAAGCTATGCTTACGGAGCTGGATATGAAGATGGATGAGTAATGCAGCGATACTGAGATTAGAGATAATCTTGGCATCGCTGCATTTTTAAATGTGTTTCTTTTGTATTTATGCATATAAACGATGACAGTATATATAAAGCGTTGTATAATATGTTCAAAGGAATACAAAAGTTTGGATGTTTTTTGTAAAAAACAAACAAAACCGGTAACTCGTAATTTTTACAATAACTTAAATGGGGTTTATTATATATGGCAGAAAGATGGGCCGAGGCGTATAGAGCAGGTACACTTACGGACGGATGGCATTATTTTGGCGCACATCCTGCAGCCTTAGACGGAGAGCAGGGATGGATATTCAGAGTATGGGCACCAAATGCAAAGAGAGTGTCAATAGTAGGAGATTTTAACAGCTGGGATGCCGGTGCTGATCCCATGCAGGAGGAACTGGGCATATGGGAGGGCTTTGTTCCGGGACTAAAGCGCTATGACCTCTATAAGTATGCCATAGAGGGTCAGGACGGACAGGTAAGATTTAAGGCAGACCCTTATGCATTTCATGCTGAGACCAGACCGGGAACCTCAAGCAAGCTATACGAGCTTGAGGACTTTCAATGGACAGATAAGAAATTTATAAGTGCAAGACAGTCAAGGAAGCTTTATGACGGTCCGCTTAATATCTATGAGGTTCATCTTGGATCATGGAAGAAGCGGGATAATGGGGATTTTTATGATTATGCAGATTTTGGACGAGAGCTTGCGACATATGTCAAGGAGATGGGCTTCAATGCAGTAGAGCTTTTGCCGCTTACCGAGTATCCGCTCGATGATTCATGGGGCTATCAGGTGACAGGATATTTTGCACCGACATCAAGATACGGAACTCCTGATGATATCAAGCGCATGATAGATTATCTGCATTCAGAGGGCATACTTGTGATACTTGACTGGGTTCCGTCGCATTTTTGTAAGGATGAATTCGGACTGATTGATTTTGATGGTTCAAGCTGCTACGAGTATGCAGATCCCAACAAGAGAGAGCATAAATCCTGGGGTACCAATGTGTTTGATTTCGGAAGGCCGGAGGTAGTGAGCTTCTTATGTTCATCTGCCAGATATTGGCTTGAGGAATATCATATAGACGGCTTGAGAGTTGATGCTGTTGCGTCCATGCTGTACCTTGATTATGATAGACAGGATGGTGCGTGGAGCCCAAATCAATACGGAGGACATGAGAATCTTGAGGCAATAAGCTTCCTCAAGACACTTAACAAGATGGCATTTTCGGTTAATCCAAATGTACTGATGATAGCAGAAGAGTCTACTGCGTGGCCGCTTGTAACTAAGCCTACTGATATCGGAGGCCTGGGCTTCAACTTTAAGTGGAACATGGGTTGGATGAATAACATGTGCCACTACCTTAAGATGGATCCGTTCTTCCGTAAGGACAACCACAATGACATTACATTCTCGCTGATGTATGCATTTTCAGAAAATTATATACTGCCGATGTCACATGACGAGGTGGTGCATATGAAGGGCTCGCTTGTAAACAAGATGCCGGGCGACTACGAGCAGCAGCTTACCTGCGTCAGGGGCTTTTATTCATATATGTTGACACACCCCGGCAAGAAGCTTATGTTCATGGGACCGGAGCTTGGACAGTGGCATGAATGGGATGCCAACGGAGAGCTTGACTGGTATCTGCTTGATAATGATGTAAATGCAAAGCTGCATGAGTTTTTTAAGGCTGCCAATCGCTTCTATGCGGAGAATCCTGAGCTATGGGAGGTTGATTATGACTGGAGCGGCTTTGAGTGGCTTGTGACAGACGATACCAGGAACAATACAGTCGCATTTATAAGACGCGATAAGGCGGGCAATGAGCTTTTGTGCGCAGTAAACTTCTCGCCAAACGAGATAGATAATTACCGTATAGGAGTCACAGACAGAGCCGAATTTGTACCTGTGTTTAATACTGAGGCTGCAGAATTTGGCGGCAGTGGTTTTGGTGATACGAGTCCGGTCAAGGTTGAGCATATAGAGCATAATGGCAAGAGTGCATCGATATCGATTAAGCTCCCTGCCTTTGGAGGGGTATTCTATAAGGGGAAGGGCAAGCTTGAGCCGGAGAAGGCAAGTAAGCTTGTGAAGAAGCCAAAAGGCGTAAAGCAGCCCGCAAAGGCTAAGAAATCAGATGCAGCTAAGCCAACTAAGCTGCCTAAGTCGCCTAAGAAGCCGGCAAAAACTAATAGCAGGAAATCGGGTTTGGTGAAAAATAAAACCTAAGCAACGGCAGATTTAAGCCAAAGTATATGATGCAGTGATAATAGCCAGGCCAAGGCTTGGTTTAAGGGATAGAAGGAGTAAAAAGGATGAAGAAGGAATGCATTGCCATGCTGCTTGCAGGCGGACAGGGCAGCCGCCTATATGTTCTGACGAGCAAGGTGGCTAAGCCTGCGGTATCATTTGGCGGAAAATACAGAATAATTGATTTTCCGCTCTCGAATTGTGCCAATTCAGGCATAGACACAGTGGGCGTACTGACTCAGTACAGACCGCTTGAGCTAAACAGCTATATAGGAAGCGGACAGGCGTGGGATCTGGATTCATCCGACGGCGGAGTACATATACTTCCTCCTTACATGGGCTCCTCAGGCGGCACCTGGTACAAGGGCACTGCCAACGCTATATATCAGAATATCAGCTTTGTTGACATGTATGATCCGGAGTATGTGGTTATACTCTCTGGCGATCACATTTACAAGATGGATTATGCCAAGATGGTTGATGCACATAAGGAAGCAGGAGCTGCCTGCACTATATCTGTCATGGAGGTTCCGTGGGAGGAGGCATCTCGTTTTGGCATCATGAGCGTGGATGCAGACATGAATATCACAGAGTTTGCGGAGAAGCCAAAGGAGCCAAAGAGCAACTTAGCGTCCATGGGTATATACGTGTTTAGCTGGCAGAAGCTTAGACAATATCTTACAGATGATGAGGCAGATCCTGCTTCTGAAAATGACTTCGGCAAGAATATCATTCCTAAGATGCTTGCAAATGGAGAGAGAATGCTTGCATATCGCTTCAGCGGATATTGGAAGGATGTAGGAACCTTAGAATCATTGTGGGATGCTAACATGGATATGCTGAACCCTGAGAGCGGACTTAACCTTATAGATGATTCCTGGCCTATATATGCACAGACCTTTGCAGCACCGGCAGCCTTTATAGGACCATGGTCTGAGGTATCTAATGCAGCATTTAACAGAGGCGATGTTATAGACGGAAGTGTCAATAATTCGGTTCTGTCACAGAATATCACTATTGAAGAAGGCGCTATTGTTGACCACTCTGTGCTGTTCCCGGGAGTTAAGGTAGAGAGAGGAGCTGTGATAAGACATGCGATTATCGGCGAGGGCTGCATTATAGGACGAGGCGCCAAGATTGGTGAGGAGCCCGGAGAAGGTGAAAATGATGAAAGCGGCATAGCGGTACTTGGTCCGAATTGCATAATTGAGGAGGACAGAGTTATTAAGGCTAAGCATATGCTGGATTCTGACGGCAGGGAGGTAACAAGATGATAGGTATACATGGAATTGTATTTGCATATCAGCAAAGAGAGAATCTGCAGGAGCTTATCACTCAGAGAGCTTCGGCGTCACTTCCCTTTGGAGGCCGTTACAGAGCCATAGATTTTGCTATATCCAATCTTGTTAATGCAGGTGCGGTAGATGTAGGAGTATTGGTGCAGGAGAGATATCAGTCACTTCTTGATCATCTTGGCACAGGCAAAAACTTTGACCTGTCGCGCAAGCGTGGAGGCTTACGTATACTTCCGCCCTTTAATATCATGAATAATGACGGACGCAGCAGCAACACCTTTCAGGGCAAGATGGATGCACTTTGTGGAGTGCGCGGCTACATAGCTGATATCAAGCAGGATTATGTGGTTATGATAGATGGTGATCTGGTTACTAATCTTCCTATCAAGGAAATAGTTGAGGACCATATTAAAAATAAGGCGGATGTAACTGTTGTTTGCGGCAATGACAGCTTCTATGTTGATAACGGTACATATTTTCAGACAGATGAAACAGGAAGAGTAAGAGATGTGCTCTTCAATGTACATACACCTAATGGAAGACGTGGTCTTGAGGTGTATATCATGTCCAAGAAGCTGCTGCTGGATTCTGTGGATTACTGCATAAGCCATGATAAATATTCACTGCGTAAGGATGTGCTGCAGGCTATGAAGGATAAGCTTAATATCCGTACCTATGTTTGGGACGGCTTTGCAGCTCAGATACGAAGTGTCAAGGAGTATTTTGAGCGCAGCATGCAGTTATTAAATCCTGAGATAAGAGCTGACCTCTTTAATCCTGAGCGGCCGATTAAGGCTAAGGGTGCGGATAAGTCCTCTGCAATTATTGCACCTGGTGGAAGTGTCCATAATTCAATCGTGGGTGACGGCAGTCTTATTGAGGGTATAGTCGAGAATTCCATACTCTTCCCGGGCGTAAGAGTCGGTAAGGGTGCAGTAGTTAGAAACTGTGTACTCTTTAAGGAGACCATGATAGGAGAGCGTGCGGAGACGGCCTTTATTATTGCAGATAAGAGGGTTAGAGTAAGATCTGGAGGTACCTTGATAGGCAGTGCATTGTATCCGCTTGCGATTGCGAAGGAGAGTACGGTGTAAGGGACGAAAAAGTATGTGCGTGCTCGACGGGTTCGCTCCCGACACGAGCAGCATAAGAAATATAGATTTCTAAAAGCGAAGGCATGAAGCAGTTAAAGCAGATGGACGTTAGACCTCTACTGAGTGCTTCATGCCTTTTGTCTGCTTGTGTCTACGCTCACATGCCTCGCGCGCACATGCTTTTTCTTAGTGAAGTGCGGGCAGGGAGATTATGTAATCAGATGGTAAAGGTGTGAAGCAGCTGCGAAAAACCAGAGGCCTTGCTCGAAGGGTTCGCTCCCGACACGAGCAGCATAAGAAATAGAGATTTCTAAAAGCGAAGGCATGAAGCAGTTAAAGTAGATGGGAGTTAGACTTCTACTGAGTGCTTCATGCCTTTAGTCTGCTCGAGTCTTCGCTCACATGTGACTCAAGTCTCAGGTTTTTCAGTTTTACTTTAGGAGTCTCCATACTGTGCTGCGGCTTATGCCGAGGTGCTTGGCGGTCTGGGACTGATTCATGTTCTCGGATTCGTATACCATCTGTACGATATCCTTCTCGATTTCCTCTAGGGTGCGGTCGAGGTTGATGCCCGGCTGAGGCGTGCTGTTCTTGCGATAGGTCTTCTTGGCAAGAATGCGGCGAACGCTTTCGGCTGAGATGTATGCAGCCTCGGAGTTGAGGACAAGCTCCTGCACGGTTCTGAAGAGCTGATATACATTGCGCTCCCAATGATGATTCTGCAGCAGGAGCATTGCCTCTGCGGTAAAGCCCATGACCTGAGTTCCGTTTTCAATATTGCATACGTTGGTGTAGAGCGAGGTCAATGAAGGAATCTCTCCTCTGCGGTCAGCAAGAGAAGGGAGGACCATCCTGAGGCAGTTCACATTTTCATTAAGATAGAGATACAGGTCATCATTAGGCTCGTTGCCGTCTACTATGCTGTATGAAAAAATCAGACGGCTCAGATTAAAGATATCAGATTCCTTCATATATATCATGAGTCGCTGCTGCCAAACTGTCGGAATCAGCTCCATGCGCTTAAAATACAGAGTGAGTCCTCCGGTGTTGAGCGGTGAATAGTCATTTTCCAAAAGATACTTCCAGCCCTTCTCATCTATAAGACCGGCATCTATGATAACCATTGAGCTGTTGCGAAGCTTGGAATGCTCATACATATAGAAGGCAAAGCGCTCCTTGCCGGTACCGCGCTCGCCAAGCATCATGATAGGCTGCTTCAGAGCAGAGTAGCGGTTGCAGGTCTCAAGTATGGTAGTGGAGATATCCTCATTGCCGAGGTAATACTCAAGAGGATATACATCGTTAAGTCCCTGCTCGGCAGATACCTCACGCAGAGAGTACTTGTCATACATATCCGTTTTCTTATCTATCTTGATTCTGTAGGCACAGAAGTCCATGCCGTTAGTGGATATGCGGGAGCCGTGGATGGCGTAAACAGAGCGTGAACGATTGCGTATCATGCTGATTTTGCCTCTTGCTATAACTCCGGCTGAATTATCCTTTAATATGGTAAATATTTCCGTAGGAAGCTCATCTGATGAGGTATAGTAAAGCTCACCGTAGGAATCATATATAACTGTAGTAAAGTCTGAGCCTGCAACAACACCGGTAAAGAGATCAATACGGCAGTTTAAGGCATCATAGTTCTCTAGGATGTTGACTGTGGCATCAATGGCTGATTCGATGCTCTCGATGCCAGAGGTGATGAGCAGTGACTGGAGATCCACTTCTCTTGCTACATTAACAGCAGTCATATCACCTACTATAAGCTTGAAGCCTTCGGCCTTGAGCATGTTGAGGTTTTCGGTACATTCCTCAGTGCTGTGTATGGTACAGACTCTGAAGTCATACTGTATGATGCTGCGGAGCATCTTGGCCACCTGAGTGATACTTGAATATCCGACAACGGCATATTTTTCGCCGGTATCATTGGCAGTACGGATAATCTTGAGTATATCATATACAGATGGTGCTATATCATAGGTAAGAACACTGAGATTCTTACGTATCATCTCGGTTGTGCAGCCTCTTGAGAGTATAGCATCGAAATTAGAGTCTAAAGTCTTAAGTACGGTATCGGTGCCGGATTCAATTACACCATTATATACCTGCAAATCTATATCGGAACGACGGGCAGCTATATTCTCTACAAGATCACGCATGCCCTCATATGGCGGTACACAAAGTATTTTAAATTTACGCATATCTCTACCTCATGTATGTATCTGTCAAAAACGATTTTGTTTCCTTATCGCATATATTACCTAAAAGTGTTTTAAAATTCAACGCCTATAAGCTGAATGTTTCGACTTTGTGCAAAAGATGAGCATTAACCGCTGCAGGTAACTTTGACGTTCAAAACACCAAATTGATTGGCATTCGAGAGAGTCGGAGCAGCTTAAACTGTATTCAAAGAGCATAAAAAGCATATATCAGGTCCTGGCTGAACAACATAGGACATTAAGAATCATAACGGAATATTAACAGAACAACATCTGGCAAAGAACTAATTAGTGAATATATACAAAATAACTGAGCTGAAATCATGCATAATATACAATAACTACAAAAATAAAACAAATATGTTTCAAACAAAAACATGTTACTGTTGCAAAACAAAGCGTTATAGACAAAAATACAATCCATGTCGAATTGTAAACATAGGTTGTTGATGATATATTTGCAACAACAACGGATGTCTTAACAGAATGTTCACATAATGTTAGATATCAAAACAGTTTGTTTACTTTATTTATGGAGGGGAAAGGCAATGAGAAAAACATTTGCTAAAGTAACAGCAGCTGTACTTGCAGCTTCAATGATGCTTTGTGCATGCGGTGGTTCATCTACCACAGCTACAACAGCAGCTGAAGCAGAGACAGAAGCAACAGAGGCAGCAGCTGAGGCTGAAACAGAGGCAGCTGACAGCGAGGCTGCATCATCAGGAGAGTCATATGACATGAGCGGAGTTACACTTAACTTCTGGTCAGATAAGGTTGGCTCCGGTACTTACAACATGATTGTTGCTATGAGTAAGGTTCTTGAGGACAAGGGCGGATTTGGTACAGTTAACGTAGATCCTTCTTATCCGGGCGGCATGGGCGCTCCGTATATCTTCCAGGATCCTAGCGTATCACTTTCATTCGTTAATGGTGCACCGGCTAAGTGGGCTATGGAAGAGGGAACTCTCGGCAAGGAGCCTACAGATGGCTATGCAGCAGTAATCGGCGGACTTACAGCTGTTGCTTATATCAACTGCGTATCTAACGATTTCCTTAACAAGTATGGCGTTTCAACCATCGAGGAGATTTTCGAGCAGAAGCTTCCGCTTAGAATCGGATGCTCTTCAAAGGGCAGCATGGATGCTGAGGGTGCTTACCTGCTTCTTGACTACTTCGGAGTTACCGAGGATGACTTAAAGAGCTGGGGCGGTTCAATCACAAACCAGGGTGGCGATCAGAATGCTGAGGCACTTGCTGACGGACAGATTGATTTCTATATTGACCATACATCATCAAGCTCTTCAACAATGGCTCAGATCGCTTCAACCTGCGACGTTACCTTCCTTCAGTGGGGAGATGACCTTTGCAACTGGTTCGTAACAGAGAAGGGCTTCGATCTTATAACAATCCCTGCTAACAGCTTCAAGGGACAGGATGCAGAGCTTAAGCTTCCAGGTTCACCTGACTGCCTGTTCGCTAACACCTCACTTGATGAGGATACAGTATACATGATCACTAAGACACTTAGTGAGAACAGAGATGCTCTTGTTAACGAGTATGCTTCACTTTCACCATGGGATCCTTCAACAGCTTGGGAGGAGACAAAGCGCGGCGGCGTTGCTCTTCATCCGGGTGCTGAGAAGTACTACAAGGAAATGGGTTACATGAACTGATTAACAGCTCAAATCCAGAAGTGAATCACAATTAACTAATAGAAGAATGATGCCGGATACCGACTTCGGTGTCCGGCATTTTAAAAGCTCATTTTTAGAATCCGAGGGAGTTTTATATGGGATCTGAAAAGACACAGAATTTATCTATGGACGAAAAGGCTAAGGCACTTGCCAATGAGCCGGATGAGGAGTCCAAGATAGCCAAGATGCTTCGTACCATGCCAAAGTGGCGTTATTACACGGTCGTTGCATTATCAATTTTCTGGCTTATATTCCAGCTCTATATCAAGCTGGTTAAGCCTTTTGATCCGTGGTTCCAGCTGCCGCTTCATATGGTGCTGGCACTTGTAGTAGTATTTTTGTTTAATCCGATGGCTGAGAAGTACCACAATAAGCTGTGGTGGATATATGATATATATCTTGTAGGCTCAAGCTTATTTGTACTTTATTACTTTATATCTAATTCAGATGCACTTAACTATCGTCTCTACAGCGTTGATCCGATGACCAATCTCGATATTGCAGTCGGAATTATGCTTATCATCGCTGTTATGGAGGCAGTAAGACGAGTAGTCAGCCTGTCACTATTCTTTGTTATATGCTTCTTCATGGCATATGCATGGTTTGGTCAGTATGTACCGGGTATCTTCCATTATGACGGAATTACCTTAGGCAGATTCATCGAGACACTTATGCTTGGTGAGAACGGTATATTTGGTTCACCGCTTGGTACCTCACTTAATACCTTGTTCTACTTCCTTGTATTCGGATGCTTCTTCGCTAACTGCGGAGGCGGCGGAGTGCTTATCGACTGCGGTATGAAGCTTTCAGATAAGACTGTAGGCGGACCTGCTAAGGCAGCTGTTATATCCTCTGGTCTTATGGGTATGATCTCAGGATCAGCTGTTGCAAATGTATCAAGTACAGGTGTATTTACTATTCCGCTTATGAAGAAGACCGGATACAGCCCTGAGGAAGCAGGTTCAGTTGAGTCTGTTGCTTCTACAGGAGGTCAGATTATGCCTCCTATCATGGGTGCTGGTGCCTTCATCATGGCAGAGATTATCGGTATACAGTATGTTCAGATTGCTTATGCAGCTGTTATACCGGCGGTTGCTTATTTTGCATCAGCATTCATGCTTGTACACCTTATTGCTCGTAAGAAGCATATAGGTAAGGACAGTGGAGTTCATTATGAGGGCACACCTGTTCTGCCGCGTCTCTACAGATTGCTTCCTATAATTATACTTGTTGCAATGATAATCATGGGCTATTCTCTTCCGAGAGCAGCAATCTACTGCACAGTCCTTTCTATCATTGTAAGCATGGTTTCTAAGGAAACTCGCATGAACGGCAAGAAGCTTATCAACACACTTATCGACGGAATCCGTCAGTCAGCAAACATCGCTATTCCGACAGCTGCCTGCGGTATTATGATAGGTATCGTTGTAAGATCCGGTATTGCAGTTAAGATTTCCAAGCTTATAGGAAAGACCGGAAACACCAGCCTCTTCCTTGCACTCATAATCGCAGCTATCGGCTGCCTGCTGCTTGGTATGGCACTTCCTACAGTCGCTGCTTACCTTATAGCTAATACACTGTTTATATCAGCTATTCAGGGACTTGGAATATCTGCACTTGTATCAAACATGTTCATATTCTACTTCGGTGTAGTTGCACAGATCACACCTCCGGTTTGCCTTGCTTCATTTACTGCCGCGGGTATAGCGGGAGCGAGTGCATGGAAAACGGGCTGGAAGGCATTTTCCTACGCTATCGTTGCATTCATCGTTCCGTTCATGTTTGTATACAGACCGGCTCTGCTGCTTGAGGGAACAGTTCCCGAGATTGTTACATCAGGCGTTATGCTTATGCTTGCAACCTGGTGCCTTGCTGGAGGAATTGCAGGATACATGTACAAGACACTCAATATGATCGAGAGAATTGTGTTGTTTGTCATAGCGGTATTCTTTATCCTTCCTTCGGGAATGTCAGACATTATCGGTATGGGCGGTGCAATCGTTATGGTAGCTTACTGCTTCATCACAGGAAGAGCAGAGAGAAGTGCTGCCAATACTGCCACACAGGGCTAACAATAATAAATTCGCGCCTCCCAACGCGTAATACAAGGGGCTGTCGCTTTAAAAGTGATGGTCCCTTTTATTAATATGTGGTGTCTACGAACACGTAGGCATGGTTGTTTATTATTCAGAGATAGGCACTACTGCAGCCGTAACTGTTCAAAAAGCTGCAGGACTCGGCCAAATAAGGTAATGGTGTTTTAAAATTCAACATTCAGAAGCTAAATGTTTCTGATTTGTGCGTAAGTAAAGCACACGTCAAGTTGTATGCGGATTTTGATTTGCATATAATTTCAAATGATTTAGTTATACAAGGCATAATCTTAGAATTTGGGGTTTTGTCTGAATACAGACAATGTAGAATTAAACGGAGGGATATAGAAATGCTTACTAAGTACAGTCTTAAGATGCCGCGTGAGGTATACAGCGGAGAAAATGCGCTTGAGAATATCAAGCCAATCCTTGAGAAGAATAATGCCAAGAAGGTAGCAGTATTTACTGATAAGGGTATCGAGAGCACAGGCCTTATGGACTATCCGATAAGCCTTATTAAGGAAGCCGGAGCAGAGGTAGTTATGTTTGACGATCTTCCGAGAGAGCCTAGCTACATTCAGGCACAGGCAGTTATAGATCAGTTCAAGGCAGCAGGATGTGACTTCATCGTTGCATGCGGCGGCGGAAGCGTACAGGATACAGCTAAGCTTGCTTCAATTCTTATCACTGATGAGTACGGCGTTAAGGAGCTCCTTGATGATCCTAAGAGAGGCAGAAAGCACATCAAGACTCTTATGATTCCGTCAACAGCAGGTACCGGAGCTGAGGCTACACCGAATGCTATCGTAGGAGTACCTGAGAAGCAGGTTAAGATCGGTATCGTTAACGAGGAGATGATCGTTGATTATGTTATCCTTGATGCAGTTATGATCAAGAAGCTTCCTCGTAAGATTGCAGCTGCAACAGGCGTTGATGCTCTTGCACATGCTATCGAGTGCTATACCTCAAATAAGGCTAATCCGTTCTCTGATACGTTCTCATTAAGAGCGCTTGACCTTATCCTTAACAATATACTTGAGGCTTGCAACAATCCGGATGCTATGGATGCTAAGAACCAGATGCAGATTGCTTCCTTCCTTGCAGGTGTGGCAATCACAGCAAGCGGAACAACAGCTGTTCACGCACTTAGCTATCCTCTTGGCGGCAAGTATCATATTCCGCATGGTGATTCTAATGCAATCCTTCTTGCTCCTGTTATGAGATTCAATGAGTCTTACTGCAGAGACAGACTTGCATCAGCTTATGACCAGTGTGTACACGGCGAGAAGACCTGCAAGACTCCTGAGGAGAAGTCAGCATTCATTATCGAGTGGCTCGGCAATATCGTTAAGGAGCTTGACATTCCTACAAGCCTTAGCCAGGCATACGGCGTACCTGCAGAGGATATCGACTTCCTCGTTGAGGCTGGTATGCAGCAGCAGAGACTGCTTGTTAACAACATGCGTCCTGTAACTCCTGAGGATGCTCGTAAGCTCTACGAGGAGATTCTGTAATTAAGATTTATAATGCTATGTGACTTTTGTCTGCCCTATGTGCAAGAACAACAGTAACATTAAGGACAACAGTCACATGGCAAATAATGCTTTCGATAAGCTTCGCAGTTCGAGGACTGCAGTAATATAAGCTTTGAAATGACGCCGCAAGGGATAAGCGGCAGAATGGAGATTATTATGAAGACTTGTGACATCAAGGGAATCGTAGTTCCGATTCTTACACCTATGAATAACGATGAGGCTCAGACAGTTAACCATGAGGAGCTTCGTAAGCAGGTAGATCGTCTTATTGATGGCGGTGTTGACGGTATCTTCCCTTTCGGTACTAATGGTGAAGGCTATATCCTCAGCATGAAGGAGAAGGAAGAGGTTCTTGAGACTGTTATTGATCAGGTTAACGGCAGAGTACCGGTTATCGCTGGTTCAGGCTGCATCTCAACCTATGACACAATTCAGATGAGTAAGAGAGCTGAGCAGCTTGGTGCTGACTGCCTTTCAATCATCACTCCAAGCTTCGCACTTGCAAGCCAGCATGAGCTCTATCAGCACTACGCTGAGGTAGCTAAGCACGTTGATCTTCCTATCGTGCTCTACAACATTCCTCCGCGTACAGGCAACAAGATCCTTCCGGAGACAGTACGTGCTCTGTGCAAGGATGTTGACAATATCGTAGGTGCTAAGGATTCATCAGGAGATATCGAGAATCTTAAGGCTTACATCAGAGAGACTCAGGATCTTGATAAGAAGATTTATATCCTTGCAGGTAATGACGGCGCTATCCTTACCTGCCTCAAGGAGGGCGGCGTAGGCGGAATCGCAGGACGTGCAAACATCTATCCTAAGACTGTATCAAGCATCTATGACAAGTTTGTTGCAGGAGACCTTGAGGGTGCTCAGGCAGCTCAGGATGCTGTTACAACAATCCAGAGAGTATTCAAGTTCGGCAACCCGAACACTATCATCAAGAAGGCTGTTGCTATGCTTGGCTACAATGTAGGAGATAACCGTCGTCCGTTCAACTATCTCAGCGATGAGGGAGTTGAGGAGCTTAAGGCTGTTCTTGCTGAAAATGAAGCAAAGGGTCTTTGCTGATAAATATGTTTAAAGTTTGTTGCCGCATTAATTTGCGGCAACAATTCTATGTGTATTAAAATACTAAGTGCAGTATGTATGAGGCAGCTGCGACCTTGTTATCGCCTCAACATTCATTTAAATATTTTTTTATGTTGAGGCGTAACACTGAGCGGCTGTCCATACATCTGCACATATTACAGCCAGCTGCCTGGCTACACTTTTATAGTTAAAAAAAGGAAGTATTTACATGAAATTCACTATGACTGAGGCTCTCGGTGCAGAGGGCATGGCTCTCTTAGAGAGTAAGACAAAGGACATATTTGTTGCGCATGATGCACATCCGCATAACTATCTGGATGAGCTTGAGAGCTCAGATGCATTTATAGTAAGAGTTGCAGATAAGCTCGCTATCGATAAGAGAGTTATGGAGTGCAAGCAGCTCAAGGTTATCGGACGTACCGGAATTGGTTATGACAGCGTTGATGTTGAGGCTGCTACAGCAGCAGGTATTCCTGTTGTTATTACTCCGGGGGCTAATAACCGTTCAGTAGCAGAGCATGCTATATCACTTATGATGGCTCTGTCTAAGAACATGGTAGAGTCTGATGTTGAGCAGCGTAAGGGCAACTGGAAGATCAGAGATGCCAAGAAGGCATTTGAGGTTGAGGAGAAGAACTGCCTTATAATCGGACTTGGCACTATCGGTAAGATTATTGCACACCTTGCACAGGGGCTTGATATGAAGGTTATCGGCTATGATGCCTTCCTTACCAAGGAGCAGATGGCTGAAATCGGCGTTGAGAAGTATGATGACAAGATGGAGGCTATCAAGGCAGCTGATGTTGTTATAGTTCAGATGCCTCTTATCGATGGAGTTACAAACAACACTATCGACAAGGCTGAGCTTGATGCTATGAAGAAGACTGCTGTACTTATCAACTGCAGCAGAGGTGAGATTGTTAACGAGCCGGCTCTTTGCGAGGCTCTTAAGAGCGGAAGCATTGCAGGCGCAGGTCTTGACGTATTCTATCACGAGCCTACACTTGTGGATGATGAGATACTTCACTGTCCTAATGTTATCGTTAGCCCGCATTCAGCTGCACAGACACGTGAGGCTGTTATCCGTATGCATACCATGTGTGTAGAGGGCTGCCTTGCAGTTGTAGAAGGCAAGAAGTGGCCTTATGTAGCAGACAAGAAGGTTTATGAGCATCCGAAGTGGAAGGATGCTGAGTGGGCTGAGGTTTAAGCTTAACGGTAAAATACACGGCGCTATAAGCGCCTGATAATTAAATCGATATATAAAGGCATGAAGCACTTTGCTTATACTATCAAAGCAGATAGAGCACAGGCTTCATGCCTTTTGTTTTTGCTTCATAGATAAAAGCATTCTATGAAGTGAACAATGCTCCGTTTAGGATGCAAACTTGACGTATTGGAAAAAATGCTGCTGCAGCAACCATACCTTAAGCGTTGTATAAGCAAGGCACATTCTTTCTTTTGAAAAAAGCTAGTTGACATTTCATCACTTTAGTGTGATACTACGATAGTAAGATAACGCAAAACAAATCGGAGTCATACTATGAACCTTAATGAGAGTGTATTAAAAAATGAAGAGCGAATAGCATTTTTATTGCGTTCACTATATCAGCAATACGGATTCCTGCAGTACAAGATGAGCAAGTTTGAGGAGTATGATCTCTATGCCGGCTGCAGAGATTATCTGTCAGATAATATTATCACATTTACAGACACTAACGGCAAGCTGATGGCACTTAAGCCGGACGTGACCCTGTCTATAGTACGTAATACCAAGGCGGTTTCTGGCTATGTCAACAAGATATTTTATAATGAAAATGTCTACCGTGTTTCACATGGCTCTCGCGCCTATAAGGAGATTATGCAGGTGGGTCTTGAATGCATAGGTGACATAGATGACTACAACATATTCGAGACTGTGCTGCTTGCGGTCAAGAGTCTTGCGACCATATCAGGAGATTATGTTCTAAGCATTTCACATCTTGGTATAATCAGCTCCTTGCTTAGTGAACTGGGACTGGATGAGGCAGAGCAGAAGACAGCCATCTCACTTATCGGCAGAAAGAATATGCATGAGCTTAAGGAATTGTGCGAATCAGCAGGTAATGCAGGAAACGGACGAAGCATCGAGGATGTGCTAAGCTTGTTCATGCTTAATGACAGGCCGCAAACGGTAATTGATAAGCTTCAGCAGATGAACTGTAATCCTGAATATATATCAGAACTTAAGGACTTATGCTCAATGCTTAATGCTGCAGGAGAGGGATCGAGAGTTGTGATTGATTTTTCTGTTGTCAGCGATATGAAGTATTATAACGGTATAGTTTTCAAGGGCTATATCAATGGTGTGCCGGAGAGCGTGCTAAGCGGCGGTCAGTATGATGCACTTATAAGCCAGATGGGCAAGCAGGGCAGAGCCGTAGGCTTTGCGGTATATATGGATTTCCTTGAGAGATATTTTGACAGTGAGCGTATTTATGATGTTGATGCTGTTATCAGATATGATGACAGCACAGACCGCAGAACCTTGTTTAATGCTGTACAGGTGGCGATGAATAAGGGACTGAAGGTTACGGCACAAAAGGAGATATCCGACAAGCTAAGATATCGTATACTCTACACTATAGATGAGTATGGGGCTCTTAAGGAAGAGTCAGCAAATTCCGGGAAGGAGGCGAGATAAATGTTAAATATTGCACTTCCCAAGGGCAGGCTTGGCGAGAAGGTCTATGACATGTTTGAGAAGGCCGGCTATGACTGCCCGTCTATAAAAGAGAAAAATCGCAAGCTCATATTTACAAATGAGGATAAGGATATATGCTTCTTCTGGGTTAAGCCATCGGACGTTAACATTTACGTTGAACACGGCGCAGCCGATATAGGTGTTGCTGGCAAGGATATATTGCTTGAGTATGAGCCGGATGTCTATGAGCTTGTAGACCTTAAGGTCGGACGCTGCATGATGGCAGAGGCTGCCAAGGTCGGATACATAGATCAGCCGGAACGCACGAAGCGAGTAGCTACTAAGTTTGAAAATATCGCGAGAGCGTATTATGCTTCCATCGGTCGAGATATCGATATTATACATCTAAACGGCTCGATTGAGCTTGCGCCTATTTTAGGGCTTTCGGATGTTATAGTTGATATAGTCGAGACCGGTACTACACTTAAGGAAAACAATCTTGCTGTAAATGAAAAAATAGTCGATATCAGTGCCCGCCTTATTGCCAATAAGGCAGCCTATGAGTTCAAGAAGTCGCAGATCAATGCAATTGCAGCGGCGCTCAGCGAGCTTGTAAGCAAAGCAGAAACCTAAGATACAGTTTGGGTTGTTTATTATAAGAATAGAGTTACGATATAATGATTAAGATATACAAGTACGGAGAGGTTCCAAACTCCGAGCTTTTTAACAGAACAGATGTGCTTACCAATGTTGCTGATACGGTAAGCGAGATACTTGAGACCGTAAAGCGTGACGGTGACAAGGCATTGCTTGATTATACCGCTAAGTTTGACAAGGTGGAGCTTGCAGGCCTTGAGGTAAGTGAGACTGAGATGAATGAAGCACTGTCTCAGGTTGAGCCTGAATTTATCTCGGTATTGGAGCGTGCAACAAGCAACATCAGAGCCTTTCATTCAAGGCAGGTACGTAATAGCTTCATATTAAATGAACAGGACGGCGTTGTAGTCGGACAGAAGATTATGCCTATAGAGCGTGTCGGCATATATGTGCCTGATGGCACGGCACCGCTCTCATCTACAGTTTTGATGGATACAATTCCGGCTAAGATAGCGGGCTGCCATGAGATAATCATGGTATCCTCACCCTGTGCAGACGGACATATCAATCCGTATATACTTGCAGCTGCCAAGGTTGCAGGAGTCGATAGGATATTCAAGGTTGGAGGCGCACAGGCTATAGCGGCGCTTGCCTTCGGTACCGAGAGCATTCCAAAGGTTGATAAGATAGTAGGACCCGGCAGCGCATATGTTGCCGAGGCCAAGAAGCAGGTCTACGGCAAGGTCTCTATTGATATGATTGCAGGACCAAGCGAGATACTTGCAGTTGCAGACGGCAAGTCCAATCCTAAGCATATTGCAGCAGATATGCTTTCACAGGCTGAGCATGATTACAATGCAACGGCAGTGCTGGTTACTGACTCGGATTCATTTGCAGAGGCAGTAAGTAAGGAGATTGAGAGACAGGTTGCGGAGCTTCCACGTGAGGAAATAGCAAGGGCTGCCATAGATAATAACAGCAAGATTATAGTTGCAGATGACCTGCTTAAGGCTATAGATATAGCTAATGAGATTGCGCCTGAGCATCTTGAATTGTGCGTGGACAATCCATTTGATTACCTTGATAAGATTAAGCATGCAGGCTCCATATTTATGGGAAGAAATTGCCCGGAGGCAGTGGGTGATTATTTTGCAGGACCTAATCACACTCTTCCGACGAGCGGTACGGCAAGATTTTTCAGTCCGCTGTCAGTCGATGATTTTGTTAAGAAGTCGCAGTACACCTATTTCTCGGCAGAGGCGCTTGATAAGGTTGCGGATGATATCGCGATGTTTGCCGATAAGGAGGCACTGCACGGACATGCACGCAGTGTGCTGGTTCGAAGCGAGGACCGCAGAGCCGGAAGAAGCTGAAGATTTGCAAACATTCTGTCATTTAAAAAGCAGATTTGATTAAGCGCAGTTTGCAGGAACGAATATACAGGTAATTGTTTATAAGTGAGCCTACAGCATATAATTCAGGAAGGATAGTATTGATACATGAGCCGTTTCCTTACACATACCTTAGATGCATTAGAGCCATACACGCCGGGAGAACAGCCGCGTGATATGCAATATATCAAGCTTAATACTAATGAGTCACCTTTTCCGCCGTCGGATAAGGCCAAGACTATAGCAGCTGAGCATAAGCGAGAGCTTAATCTCTACTCTGATCCTACATGCAAGTTAGTGGTTGATAAGCTTGCGGAGCTTTATGGAATTTCTCCGGACGAGGTGATACTCGGCAATGGCTCGGATGAGCTCTTGTTCTTCTCCTTTAAGGCCTTTTGCGATGAACAAAGACCTGCAGTATTTCCGGATCTGACCTATGGCTTTTATCCGGTATTTGCAGAGATTAATCGTGTACCATACAAGGAATATCCTCTTAAGGCGGATTTTACTATTGATCTGGATGACTATAAGACTGCGGGCAATACCATCTATATAGCTAATCCCAATGCACCGACAGGACTGACACTTCCTGTAAGTGCTATAGAGAAGCTTGTGCAGACGCATCCTGACGATGTTATCGTAGTTGATGAGGCTTATGTTGATTTCGGAGCTGAATCCTGCGTTCCGCTTACACGAAAGTTTGATAATATACTGGTGATAATGACATTTTCCAAATCACGCTCATTGGCCGGAGCAAGACTTGGCTTTGCCATAGGCTCGAAGGAATTGATTGCAGATCTTAATACGATCAAGTACTCCTTTAACCCGTATAATATTAACTCAATGACCTTAGCTTATGGTTACGGAGTCCTGTGTGATGAGGAATATACCAGAGCTAATTGCAGCAAGATTGCCGAGGTTCGTGAGTATACGACTGCAGAGCTTCGCGGGCTTGGCTTTGAGGTACTTGATTCTAAGTCTAACTTTATATTTGCAAGAGACAGTAAGCTTGACGGAGAGAGCCTCTATAACGAGCTTAAGAAAAAGGGCATATTGGTAAGGCACTTTACCAAGGAACGTATCAAGGATTATAATCGCATCACTATAGGTACGAGAGAACAGATGGATGCACTCATTGAAGCAGTTAGAGAGATACATGCAAGCTGCTAAGCGTCTGTATGCCAATCCAACGCAATTATACTGTCAGCATAGCTGTTCGGAAACTGCTTAAGCCAACACCGATGCGTGCGTGCTTACAGGCATCATATATTGCAAAGATTCGGATTGATTTGTGCTTACACACTCTCGCAATCACTGTTAGATTAAACCCATGCCTGCGTATTAGCAGGCAACACATAGTATAAAGTGACGGATTGCTTCATGTTCTAGGCATTCATCAATAATTTAAGCTTGCAAAGCAAGTAAGTTTTAAGAACAGGGAGATTTTAATGAGAAGCTCACAGATAAGCCGTGATACGGCGGAGACGAAAATAAAACTTGAGCTTGAGCTTGACGGCACAGGTAAGTCGGATATACAGACGGGAGTCGGATTTCTTGATCACATGTTGACACTCTTCGCAAAACATGGTCACTTTGATTTAAAGGTACACTGCGACGGCGATACTTATGTAGATGATCATCACAGTGTGGAGGATATAGGCATTGCGCTCGGCGAAGCCTTCAGGGAGGCACTTGGTGACAAGAAAGGCATTTTCCGCTACGGAGATATCATACTGCCTATGGATGAGGCTCTGATACTTGCCGCAGTTGATATATCGGGACGATCTTACTTAGGCTATGAGCTTGATATACCGACGGAGAAGGTCGGAAGCTTCGACACAGAGCTTACTGAGGAATTCTGGGTGGCGTTTACCTCTAATGCGAAGATAAACCTGCATCTTAAGCAGCTCTCAGGAAAGAATTCTCATCACATAATTGAGGGTGCATTTAAGGCGGCGGCAAGGGCTCTTCGCAAGGCGGCAGCAGTTGATGCAGCCTATGCGGATGAGCTACCCAGCACCAAGGGTTTGCTGTGATAGTGTGGTTTTACGACAGTAGCAATAAATATCCATGCCTGCGTGCTTGCAGGCACTGCATGATATAAAAGT
>CAVBGP010000006.1:0-36527 GCA_963595005.1 Acutalibacteraceae bacterium
TGCAAATGAACGTTATGAGGGGATTTGGGGTTTTGGATAAGAAGATAAGTCTCATAGTATCAGTGTACAATGAACAGGATGGCTTGAGACAGTTTTTTACAACCGCAAAGGAAGAGCTGGATAAGCTTATCAAGGCACGTCCGGAATACAGCTATGAGCTTTTGTTCGTTAATGACGGAAGCGGGGATAGGAGCGGCATTATACTGTCAGAGCTAAAGGAAGCTGCACCGGATACAGTGAGGATTATAAGCTTTTCTCGCAACTTTGGGCACGAGGCAGCTATGACTGCGGGACTTGACTATGCAGAGGGCGATTATCTAATATTTATGGATGCGGATCTGCAGCATCCTCCTGCATGTGTGCCCGAGATAATTGATGCATTTGAGGCCGGACACAATATCATCAGCATGGTACGCACCAAAAATGACGACAGCAGTGCATTGGGAAGCTTGGCTTCCAAGGCATTTTACAAGATAATTAACAGCATTTCAGATGCCAAGATGACACCGGCAGCCTCTGATTTTTTTGCTATGGATAAGCAGGCTGCCAAGGTACTTAGAGATAATTACAGAGAGAAGGTCAGATTCTTAAGAGGCTTTGTGCAAAACATTGGCTTTGACAGGATTAACCTTGAATATGAAGCCGGTACAAGAGCCGCCGGAGTTAGTCATTATAACTTCAAGCGGCTCCTTAGACTCTCCATAGATGCCATGACCTGTTTTTCGGATATGCCGCTTAAATTAGGCATATATGCAGGACTTTTATCAGGCTTTCTCGGAATCATCCTCATTATATATACACTTATCACCAGAGGCGGTGCACCAAGCGGTTATGCAACCATAGTCATATTGCTGTGCTTCATGTTTGCAGTACTCTTCATGCTGCTTGGCATAATGGGCAGCTACATCTCCATCATATTCCGCGAGATGAAGGACCGCCCGATATACATAATTGAGGATATACGGTAAGGCATCCGGCAGTTATAAAAAGCAGACCCACTAAAAACTGATTACATAAGTAATGCAGTGGTATCATCATATTGCATCGTTGGAAATTTGATTACATTTTCAGGAGTATGCTGTTCAGCCTCCCAAAGTGTCATATGTTCACCTTCCATACTAGCGTAATGAGGAGCGTTAAAGCGTTTTGACCTTCACCATACACTGCTTTCTGCAGAAGGCTATGCCATAGGCCATGATGTTTTTGACTCTGTCTCTGCGGAGTATAGTCATATAATCCTTATCTTCAATCTGGTTGAGGGCTGTATCACAGGCAGTCTCAAGCTCCTCATCATCTTTAACAACCTTAAGCTCTACAATAAAGCCGAGAGTAAAGTCATCTCGCTCGACTAAGATATCACTTCTGCCTTTGCCGCTTTCTATATTAGAGCTTGCGTCCCATTCAGCACAGCTGCTAAGCAGTGCTAATAAGAAGCCGTGGTAGAAGGATTCATAAGCATCGTGATAGCTGATAGTATATAGGAGCTCCTTATTGAGCATTTCAGTTATAGTCTTAGTATCTCCTGCCTCAAATGCAGTATAGAGAGCGCTCAGCTTATCTGTTTCTGCCTCGGTTTTATCCTTGAACCATGAGAGTACCTGCTGCTTGTATATCTCACAAATCTCCTTGTTTGGGATACGCAGATTATAGACATTGCCGTCGGGAAGGTCAGTAATTGTGAGATATCCTGTCATGTACAGCAGACTCCAGATATTCTCTATGCTGTCCTCTATCTCATTATGAGTGAGATTCTCATTGAGTGTCCTGGTAATAGTCTCACCTTCAATAAGTCGCTCAATTTCTCTGCGGGTTGTACCCTTAGTAGCTTTCGATATCAACTTACGTATCATGTCATTGCCGCTGGTATTAATCCAGTAGGCCTTGGGCTTTGTAAGTGTTGAATTCTTAAGATCAGCGCAGTAGTTTATGACATCCCAAGGACAATATATATACTGTGATCCGAAGCGATATCCGTCATACCATTCACGAGTTTCATCGTAGTGGTCGTCCTTACCATAGTATGAAAGTATCTGTCTGACTTCATCATCCGTAAATCCAAAGCTTTCATCAAAGTTTTGTTCCGAGATGGTGCGCACTCTAAGGTTATTAAGACCGGAAAACAGGCTCTCCTTAGATACTCTTAAGCATCCCGTGAGCACAGCAAGCTGCAGACTGTTGTTGGTCTTAAGAGCAGCGCTGAACATTGATCTTATGAGATCAATCATCTGAGGATAATACCCTTGTATGTAAGCCTTATCAAGCGGTACATCATATTCATCAATAAGCAGCACGGCCTTTTGACCATAATGCTTCTCAAGAAGCGTACAAAGCGTCTGCAGACTTGAGGTAATGTCGGCTGGTGTAGCATTTTCACCAACTAATCTGATGTATGTGTCATGTTCATTGCTTGTTAGCGCACGACTTTCCCTAAGTACATCAAGACGAAGAGCTTCATTTCTAATCAATACCCTCAATCTGTCATATGCACTTTCAAACGTAAGTCCGTCAACGCCTTTCAGGGAAATGCTTACTACCGGATATTTGCCCATGTATTTATCGCATAAATCCTCATAATCAGCAATCTTAAGTCCGGCAAATATACTTTTATCCTGGCCTATCTCAAAGAAGTACTTAAGCATGCTCATGTTAAGAGACTTACCAAATCTGCGAGGACGCGTAAAAAGCGTAACCTTGGCACCATCAGCAATAAGATCTGCAATCATCTGAGTCTTATCAACGTAGTAGTAATCGTCTTTGATTATCTCTTCAAAATTCTCTATTCCAACCGGCAGACGCTTTAATGCCATAGAGTAAGCCTCCTCTCATTTCAATATGATTATATTAGCATATGACTATTGTTTTCGCAAACAACACCAAAAGTGTTGAGGACTGCGAGAACACACTAGCGCAAAGTGGTTCGTGACTTTAATCTAATAGGTGCCTGCAAACAAGTGAGCAGGGGCATTTACGCACAAAACATGGTATACTTCCATATGCTTTTATGTTGTGCCTGCAAGTACGCAGGCATGATTATTACTGAGGATTAATATATGTCTGACTTATCTTATGAAAATGTATATGAGGATTGCACGCTTTGCCCGAGGGCCTGTCATGCAGACAGGCGGACCGGCACGGGCTTCTGCGGTGCAGGTGCTAAGCTAAAGCTTGCAAAGGCCATGCTGCATCAATGGGAGGAGCCATGTATAGCAGGGAAAAGCGGAAGCGGAGCGATATTTTTCTCAGGCTGTACGCTTAAGTGCATATATTGTCAGAACTATGATATAAGCCATGAAGGCTTTGGCAAGGAGATAAGTGAGGATAGGCTTAAGGCTATTATCTATGAGCTGCAATCACAGGGAGCAGAGACTGTAGAATTTATCACAGCGTCGCAGTATATCCCGACATTAGCTGCAATTCTTGAAGAGGTCAAGCAGGATATATCAGTTCCGACCGTGTTTAACTGCGGGGGCTATGAGTCGGTTGAGAGCCTGCGTATGCTGGACGGACTTATAGATATATACTTGCCGGATGTTAAGTACTATAGTGATGAGCTTGCCGTGAGGCTGTCAAATGCTCCTCATTATCGTGAGACAGCACTTATGGCAGTAATGGAAATGATACGGCAGGTCGGAGCACCGCAGTATGCCCTTGATGCAGATAAGTATGCTGCAAGAGCTTGCGAGGGGAGGACTGAAGAAACAGAGAATTTGAAGCAGCCCCCTTTAAGAGCAGAGTCTATAACCACAGAGCCTAAGATGAAGAATAAAAACAAAATTCCGGCAGCACAGGTTACAGCAGAAGACGCACCTGCTGTAAATGACGACGCTGGGATACTGCAAAAGGGCGTTATAATCAGGCATCTCGTGCTTCCGGGATGCAGACAGGATTCTATCAGGCTGCTTGAGACTCTTGCAGCCAAGCTTGGCTGCAAGAACTTCCTGATTAGTCTCATGAGCCAGTATACACCCTTCTACAAGGCCAAAGATATAAAGGAATTAAACCGCAGAGTCACAAGCTTTGAATATGATTCGGTGCTTAGGCGTGCCGAGGAGCTTGGACTCGAGGGCTTCATGCAGGAGAAGAGCTCCGCAAAGGAAGAGTATACCCCGTCATTCGACTTGAGTGGCATCTAAAACGTATGTTTGGATCAGAACATTAATAAAGTGAATCATCAGCATACATATTCGTAGGCGTCGCATATAAAAAAAGTGTAACTGATATGGTGATAACCTCATATCAGTTACACTTTTTTGTTAAAAGAATTATGTCTTGACAGGATTAAGCCTGCTTTGCATGCAAAGTAGCGCCGGCTGTGCTGCGGGCAAGGAAGTCAACGGTTATCTTGGCAAGCTCGCCCGGTGACTGCTTCATGCCGGTTTCAAACCAGTACTGCAGGAGACTGACGCATCCACCTACAAGGAAGGTATAGTAAGCATCAAAGAGAGCAATCTTGCTGTCCTTAATAACCTCGCTCCAGTCATGCAGACATCGCTCCTTGAGGAAGCTGTTCATGTTATTTAAGAACTTGATGTCTCCGTTTTCGCCAAGGAGTACTCTTACAAAGTCAGCATTTTCCTTACACAGCTTATATATACGCTCAAACACATCACCGGGACGGGTTATAAATTCCTGTCCTGATATACCTACAAGCATGGTCTCGAACTCACCGAGCAAATCAGCTTCACATTGCTCCATAAGATCAAATACATCCTTATAATGCAGATAAAAGGTACCCCTGTTAACATCGGCCAGCTCAGTAAGCTCCTTGACAGAGATGTCCTTGACATTGCGCTCCTGCAGCATAGAGGTAAGCGCACTCTTAAGCGCTGCACGTGTCTTACGGACACGCCTGTCTGTGTTGTCCTGCTTAACATTTACTTCTGTTTTATTCATCCTATCTCCTTTTGCGGCAGACCTGTTGAATCGTAATGATGTTTCACCTGCATGATGCTGATACCGTGACTTACATATATAAACGGTACAAAATCAGCACACAGGATACTTCGACAAATAACATTGAAAACCAATGATGTATATTCTTGACAAATGTCTATTAATATACATCAATATTAATATTGTATATTGATTTTTCTACATCTCATTAATATAATACGAAGGTAGCACGATAATGAACTTGTGTCAATAAAAAGATTGCTGTTGTTTAATAAAATCTTTTTCAGTAAAGCACAAGAGTTTGTATAAAAACCGATAAGAAATCAAAGATATTGTGGAATATGTGAAGAATGCTTACTATACTTCACGATATCGGAGGATAACCCAGAGTAAAGCTATGAGTTTGTTTAAGAAGAAAAAAGATAATACGGAAGGCAAAGTGCAAGATAAGCAGCAGCCAAAGCAAAAGCGTAATATTGCCGACATCATAGTCGATAACTGCAAGCCTATTGCTGTAGGAATCGTTATAGCTGTCATTGTGAGTCTGTGTATGGCACCCTTTGTTAAGATTAATTATGATCTTACGCAGTATCTTCCGGATTTTGCTCCGTCTAAGATTGCCATAGACAAGATGGAGGAGACCTTCGGATATCCGGGAACCGGACGATTGATGCTGAAGGATGTCACACTCTATGAGGCAAAGCAGTACAAGGATAAGCTTGAGAAGGTTGAGGGAGTAGACCAGATTATCTGGTGCGACATGACTAACTCTATCACGCAGGCCTCGGACTTCATTAATGAAGATGATATAGAGGATTACTACAAGGATAACTGCGCGGTGATGGATGTGACATTTACAGAAGGAGATTCATCCAAGCTTACGCATCAGGCCATAGATGATATGGAGGAGATTATAGGCGACAGGGGATATATAGTAGGCATGTCCCCGACCAATAAGTTCACCGAGGAAAATGTCGAAAAAGAGATGACGATGATACTTACGATAGCCGTCGTGATGATATTCATCATACTTCTGCTTACGACAACCTCTTACTTTGAACCGGTACTTTTCCTCACGGTTATAGGCGCTGCGATATTTGTAAACAAGGGCACAAACCTGATGCTCGGCACCATTTCCTATATAACCAATAATATCTCGGCAGTCATACAGCTTGCGACCTCAATGGACTACTCGATATTCCTCTTAAGTGCATACGAGAGAGAAAGAGAGAACGGTTTAGATAAGGTTCCGGCACTTAAGGCAGGACTGAATACCACCATCAGGACAGTGCTTTCAAGCTCGCTTACAACCTTCTTCGGCTTCCTGGTACTGGTGCTCATGCAGTTTAAGATGGGCTTTGACTTAGGTATAGTTATGTCTAAGAGTATCATCTGCTCATTGCTCATGGTTATATTCTTCATGCCGGCCCTCCTGCTTATGTGGTCAGACCTTATCGATAAGACCAGACATAAGCCGCTGCTGCCTAAGTTTGATGTATTTGCCAAGGTTGTGAACCGTATCAGCCCGATTGTACTTATCGTGGTTATGGTACTTGCCATACCTATGTACTTTGCACAGAGCATGAATAACTTCATGTACGGTCCGGATGCAACAGGAACCGGCGAGAAAACAGCCATATACCATCAGACTCAGGAGATAAATGACAAATTCGGCCGTTCCAATATGCTGGTAGCCATTTTCCCTAATGAGGGCAGCGTCAAAGAAAAGCAGCTTACGGATGAGCTTGAGGATAAGCCCTACATCAAGAAGGTTATGGGTATGAGTGCTTATCTTCCTGAGGGAGGCTATGAGGACATACTTCCTTCAGATATAACCGAGCTCTTCCATAAGGACGGATACACGAGACTTCTCATATATATGAAGACAAAGCCTGAGAGTAAGGCAGCCTATGATTATTATGATGAGGTTCAGCAGATTATACAGAGCTATTATGGTGCAGACAATACCTATATAGCGGGCAATACTCCTACCACCGAGGATATGGAGGACATACTTAAGGTCGACTATACCAAGGTTAACAATCTGGCTATGGTAAGTATATTCATAGTTGTAGCTATAGCCTTTAAGTCGGTAATAATTCCGATAGGTGCGATGATACCTATTATGGCGGCGATATACTTAAACATGAGCTTTCCGTATCTTGTGAGCGGAGCAGAGCTTATCTTCATAGCCTATGCCGTTGTATCGTGTATACAGCTTGGTTCAACCATAGACTATGCTATATTGTCGATAGAGAACTATCGCTTGATTCGTAAGACCGAGAGCGACAAGAATAAGGCGGCTGAGCAGATGACAGCGATGAGCTTTCCGTCTATGCTTACCTCCGGCGGCATACTTATAGTCTGCGGATATATCGTTTACTTCGTATCAACCAGTCCGGCAGTCTGCGAGGTAGGTCATCTGGTAGGACGAGGCGCAGTATTCTCGGTAATATTTGTTACGACGCTTATGCCGGCCATACTTAAGCTTATGGACCGCTACGTATGTACTGACTCCAAGGTGAGGAGACAGCAGCGCAAGGCTAAGGTTAAGGAGATTGCGGCAAAGCGCAAAGGCGGCGCTGAGGAACAACAGGCTTCAGGCAGTAAAGATGAAGCGGAGGACTGAGAGCTATGAGAAGGATTAATAAAGGAAAGAGAATAGTAAGAGGCACTGCACTTGGACTTGCGGCAAGTATGCTTATCGGAAATGTTGCAGAGCTCAATGCTTATGCTGCAGGCACAGCCGCAGCAGCTGCGACAGAGACTTCTGCAGCAACAGCAGAGACTGCTGCAGATAATACGGCAGAGGCAGCAGCTTCAAGTGCAGATAATAAAGCGACAAGCGGCGAGACAACAGCAGCTGATGCAAATGCAACTGCCGCAGGGGGAGAAAGTGCAGACACTGCATCGGCTGATACCGATAGCAAGAAGGCAGCAGCCGATGTAGAAGAGAAGCTCTATATCAACATGGATTATAACGGCAGCATCAATAAGGCCAATGTCGTTAAGGGTGTGCAGTTTACAGTAGATGACAGCTACACAGACCATGGTGATTATACCGAGATTATCAACATGTCTGACAATCAGCAGCCTACAGTAAATGGCAATGCAGTTACATGGAAGAGACCGGACGGTAACGGCAGGTTTTATTTCCAGGGTGGGCTTGATAAGAGCAAGGTCAAGATGCCCTGGGACTTCACTGTTACCTATAAGGTTAATGGCGTAGTAACTGCACCGGAGAAGGTAGCAGGAGCCTCAGGTACAGTTGAGATTGACATCGATGCGATACCTAATGACAATGTATCAGAGTACATGAAGAACAATATGGTGCTGATGGTACTTATACCTATGGATTCAAGCAAGGTATATTCGACAGACGCACCTGAGTCAATGTCAGCAAGCTACGGCAACTACAGCGGAGTAGGCTTTGAGGCTCTTCCGGGACAGGAGAAGCATTTTGAGGCACGCTTTGGAACAGACAGCTTCGAGTCCATGGGCGTCATGATGATTATGACACCTATCACGGCAGGAGATCTCTCCAAGGTCAAGGACCTTAAGGAACTTGAGGATAAGTTCCGCGACAAAACCAATGCGGTTATGGATAGTGTTGATGCAGTGCTTGACAATGTAAGCGATATGTCTTCACAGCTAGCCAAGACCAATCAAATGCTTGACCAGCTTGCAAACGGCAAGGCCAAGATAGACCAGAACAAGACTATCATATTTGACGGAGTGGATCTGACTCTGCAGGATGTGAGAGACTTAACATCGCTCTTAGATCCGCTTGATTCATCACTTAAGACTACGCAGTGGATGGTATATGATATCAATCAGAACCTGAATGATACCAATGCTCATCTTGCAAGCACCAGCGCAGTTATGAGCACACTCAGTAAGAAGCTTCGTGCTCTCTCAGGAGAGATGGAGTCCACTAATACCTTTGATATAAGCAGTATTACAGGAGACCTTACAAGCACCAAAGCTAACCTTAATGAGCTTAAAGCAAATCTCATCAAGAGCGGAACTGCAGTAAGCAATATCAAGACGATAACAGGAACGGATGAGTATAAAAATGCATCAAGCAATGTAGTTACTGAGAGTGCTATTGTTGATACTAACATAGAAGGTTCGTATCTGCCGCAGCCGGTAATTGCTTATCTGAACAGTGTGATTGAACAGATGGGCTCCTCAGCGGTTACGGAGGACAGTCTCAAGGCATTGATACCGGATATAGCATTGCTGCTTGATATATATGATATACTGGCAGATCCTTCACAGACAGGCAAGGTTCAGTACGCAGCAGCAACCAGTGATCTTAAAACTATGGCTGGTGCACTGAAGACCGGAGATATGTCTACGATTGGCACGGCATTAACTGCTTATGCCAAGAAATATAGTGTTGAAGAAGCTGATATAGCCCAGATGCAGAACAGGCTGCTGGCAATTGCGGGCGGAGCAAGTGTCGAGTCAACAAATATTGCACAGCAGTTTGTTGATCATATGATATCCATGCTCGACTTAAAGCAGAGTGCCTCAGACATTGGCAGCATCAGTGCGACCGGTGCAACCACTAATCTCAAGCAGAGTATAGATGACCTCTCAGAGTATGGTACAGATGCTCTTGCCAATGCTATAACAGCCTATGCATCAGTAGACTATGATACAGCGCTCGACCAGATCAATACTGTTATGAGTGATATAGATGATGTAATGGATGCAGGCGCACATGTAAGCTATCAGACCAGCAGACTCTTAGACAGCATGCGCAAGGTTACCTCTGATGTTGACAATCTCATCGCTACGCTTAACAGCTACTATGATGATGTTCAGACTGCCATAACCAATGTCTCTAATCTGGTTGAGGAAACTGAGAAGACCTCTGATGACCTAACAAGAACGGCACAGGTGCTTAATGATACCCTGCGTTCGGCATCAGATGATTTCTCTGCAGCAGGTGATACCGGCATCGCAGTAGGACGCGAGGCAGTTGACAACACCGAGAAGATGATAGAAAATACCCGCAACATGAAGGAAGCTGGCTCGGATCTTCGTAAGTCTATTAACGACAAGCTTGACGAGGAGGAAGAGGACAACAACTTCATCAATATGGATCCTGATGCCGCTATGGAGTCATTTACAAGCTCCGAAAATGTCGAGCCAAGCTCTATAGCTATCATCTGCCGTACTGATGAGATTAAGATACCGGACGAGCCGGATGCAATGCCTGATGCGGAGTATGCAGAAGAGCCGACAACCTTCGGTCAGAGAGTTGCCAATGTATTTAAGTCCCTGTGGAACAAGATTTTAAGTATCTTTGGCAAGGGTGAGTAATAACAAGCTTGGTCAGAGAATCTTAAGGTAATATGCATAACAAGCTTAAACAATATAGTCTATACTGTCTGCAGAAGGTAAAGACTTGCGGGCAGTATGGATTTATAAATTCTGAAGCTTTTGTTAGCAGCCGACAGCGGCTGTACAGGAGGTTTCCTAAATGAATAACAATAAGAAAATTGCGGTATTTGCAGCAACTGCTCTGATGAGCGTATCAATGAGCATAGCTGCATTTGCAGCAACCAAATACGTAGACATAGAGGTAGAGACAGACAATATACCTGAGCATAACGCAGGCGAGGCATTTGTGCCGGAGTTCAAGCTCTCGGATGAAAATGACCAGGACAATATCTCCATAGAGTTTGAAAATGCGCCTGAGGCAACAGCCAATCCGACAGTGCCGTTTACCTACAATATCAAGATACATGCAGATGACAGCTCACTCGATGAGGACCTGCAGATAAGGGCTACCGGCGCAAGATACGCCTATGTGGATTATGTATCGCCGGATAATTCCGAGGCTGAAGGACGTCTGCAGATATATCCTTACTACCGTCTTATTACGCCTACGGTAACTATCGATAAAAATGCCAAGACAGCAAGCTGGAACGAGATACCCTACGCCGGAAAGTATGAGTACGTAATCACATATACCAACAAGAACGGAACCACCAAGACTGTGCATGGCACCACTAAGCAGACCTCTAAGAGCATAGCAAGCGAGCTTAGTGCAGATGCAGACGGAGAGATAGGCTTTGCAGTAAGAGCACTTGCCACTGATGAGGACGGATACTCTGATGCCACGGTCAATTCCGAAGGCAAGGCAGTCTGGGACAGCATGGACTGGGCTAATCAGTACAAGATCTGCATCAAGTATACCAATGCATCAGGACGCGAGGTCAAGACCTATCACACAGTCACAGGTACCTCTTACAATGTCAACAGCTACATCTCATCATCAGCTGACAAGACAGTCAAGGTAACAGTACGCGGTATACCTCAGACAGGCGATAAGGCTTATTATAATATCGCTGTAAGTGAGTTTGGTACGGCAGGCGGCGAGACAGCAGAGACAGGTGACTATGAGATAGATGATATATGGGCATTCATGGGTGACTACTCATCCGTCAAGGACAATAACTTTGCCAAGAGCGTAACCAATTCTGCCAATTCAGGCAGCAATGCCAATGGACTCACAGGTACTGACAGCAACTGGAAGAGAGTTACCTACAAGTGGCAGTACATGGTTAATGGCACACCTTACAATGCAGGCTGGCTGCAGATAGGTAATGCCTGGTATTACTTCGATGCTGACGGCTACATGCATACGGGCTGGCTCACAGATAACGGCAAGCGTTATTATCTGGAGTCCAAGGTGGGCTCAGGACAGGGCGTTATGGTTACCGGCACACGTGATATTAACGGTAAGAGCTATAGCTTTGATGCAAGCGGTGCCTGCACAGGCTGAGAACAGAATAATAAATGAGCTTGTAGATTTATAATGCCCGCTCTGTCTGTGTAAGGCAGGGCGGGCATATTCGTGCTAAAAAATATTGTTGGTAAAGCTTGACATAGCGGCGCTTTTTGATAAAAATGTTAAAAGCATAGGAATAACGAATAGCTTATACTGCAGATGATGACGGACATCAGTATTTATAACAAGGAGAGATTTACATGAATATAAAAATGAAGCTTGGTGTAGGTTTGGCGGCGGCCTTGCTTATAGGCAGTGTCACGGCATATGCCAATGGCACCAGCATAATTATGTACGGACAATATGTTGATGGTGTGGCTAACACTGCCAAGACAGGTCCGGGAAGCAGTGTACAAACACAAAACACAGATGCATCACAGGCGGCAAATGCAGTAAGCGATAATACCACATCAACAGACAGTGCTGCAGCAGCCAACAATACCTCGGCATCAGGCAATGCTACCGTATCCGATGATACTACTGCAACTGCCACAGGCACAGCCCAGAACAGCAATACTGCTGCAACAGCTGAAACCTTAGAGCTTGATAAGCTTGGCATACCGGCGGATGCTACTGTGCTTGTGACCCTTAAGGGCGATGTAAATGGAGATACAGGCACACTCACACTGCTAACAAAGCAGCAGTCTTCGGATGGCAAGAGTTCATGGATTAAGATTAATGAGTGCACTGCCAAATATGGCAAAGCAGGACTTGGCAAAACTAAGGAGGGAGATAATAAGACTCCTATAGGCGTGTTTAAAATGAACACTCCCTTTGGTATAAAGGATGCTGAGGCAGGCTTTCCCTCTAATTATATCAAGGTGGATAAGGACTGCTATTGGAACGGAGATTCAGCCTCTAAGCTCTACAATAAGCTTGTATCAACTAAGACCTACACGGATTTTAAGACCTCTGAGTCAGAGCATTTGATTAATTATGCTCCTTATTATAATTACTGCATAGATACCGGCTACAATGCAGACAGTACACCGTACAAGGGCTCTGCTATATTCCTGCACTGTGTTGTGGATAGCGAGAATACTCACGGCTGCATCGCTATTCCAGAGGATAATATGAAGGAAGTGCTTAGAAGCTATGCAGAGGGTACGACCTATATCGTCATATCTGCTAATTAATTATTGCCTGGAGTGTTTATCAGATAATCTGCATTTTTGAATTGCAAGTCGATTTGGAAATGCAGATTATTGTCTGATACGACGTTTTGAAACAGGCCATATATTATAAGGCGAAATCCCAAGAAAATGATTGGCTTAAAAAAGGGAGAAGCCCCGATTGACTCTTACGAATCAAACGGGGCAAGCATTATGAAAAAAATTATTTACATGCAGTAACAACTGTTTATCTGCTTTGTATGCCTATAATATAAAGGCCAACAATTACAGAAGTATGATTGCAAAGTAAAATAACTTTTAAGGAAATATGAACGAAATATGAACATCAAAGCTAATGCCAAGATAAACCTGAGTCTGGATATCATAGGGAGAGATGAACGAGCTTATCATTTGCTTCGTATGATCATGCAGAGCATAAGTCTGTGCGATGATATAGAGCTTATTAAGCTGGATGAACCGGGCATCAATATATCTGTCAAGGATGAAAGAGGCACAGGCAACAGTATCATTCCGGCAGACAAAAGTAACCTTATGTACAAGGCAGCTGATGAGCTTATGAGGCTATGCGGTATCAATGAGGGAATTGATATAAGACTTATTAAGCGTATACCATCTGAGGCCGGACTTGGCGGAGGCTCTGCTGATGCGGCAGCTGTGCTTAAGGGGATGAATGAATTATATGCCCTTGGGCTTTCAGAGGCTCAGCTTATGCAGCTTGGGCTTAAGCTTGGTGCAGATATACCATTTTGCATACAGGGCGGCACGGCTCTTGCAGAGGGCATAGGAGAGAAGCTTACCGCGATAGATAATCATTGCCATATGTATGTGCTCCTTATTAAACCAAGACAGGGAATGTCTACGCCTAAGGTCTATGCAGCCTATGATGAGCTAACAGCTTTGCACGGAAGCGGTACATTAAGTGCACAGCCTGAACATGTTGATACAGATGGACTTAAAGCAGCGCTTACAGAGGGCGATTGTATCTCAATGTATGCCAAAATCAAAAATGTACTTGAGCCGCCGGTGATAAGTGAGATTCCGCTGATAGAACGGATCAAGGCAGATTTATTAGGCTGCGGAGCCAGAGCTGCAGCTATGACAGGCAGCGGATCAGTAGTATATGGACTGTATACAGACACTGACAGTATGCAGCATGCGGCAGAATTCATTAGAGTATGTGACTATTTTAACGAAATATCCGACATTATAGAATCAGAATTCGTATAACATTGCCAACTTGTTTTCCTGTATTTTTTCTAGTACTATATAGGCATAGAAAAGGTGGGCAGCTTATCAAGCAAAGAGAGGTTTACATGAGTTCTGAATTTACTGTTATTCGAGATGAATATATGCCGCTTCGCGAGCTGGTTTTCGCAACACTCAGACAGGCAATTTTAAAGGGTGAGCTTAATCCCGGTGAGAGACTTATGGAGATTCAGCTTGCCGAGAAGATGGGTGTGAGCCGTACCCCTATCAGGGAGGCAATCAAGAAGCTTGCTGATGAAGGTCTTGTAACATTGATTCCGCGTAAAGGCGCAGTTGTTGCAGGCATATCACAGAAGATGCTCACGGATGTTCTGCAGGTTCGTATGACACTCGAGAAGATGGCGTATGAGTGTGCGTTTAAGAACTTTAAGGACAAGGACCGCGAGGCACTTGAGGAGGCCGAGAAGAACTTTGAGGCAGCTGTTAAGGAGGGAGACCTCATCAAGATAACAGAGGCTGATGAGAAGTTCCATTTTGCTATATATGATGCAGCTGACAATGACAAGCTCAGCGAGCTGCTGCAGTCGCTTAAGGAGAACATGTACCGTTATCGTATGGAATATGTTAAGGACGTGACTGCACGTAAGGTTCTTATTGATGAGCATCGTATGATATATGATTCATTCATCAACCGTGACTATGCTTCAGGACTTAAGATAGTTGAGAAGCATATCAAGAATCAGGAGGACACGGTTGTAGAGAAGCTTAACAAGGATTATTGATGCACTTTAAAGGTTTTGACGAATGTCGCCGTACCATTGGATTATTTCCGTGGTGCGGCTTTTTTGTTGTCCGGTTAATCCTGATTTAATCCGTGTTTAATAATGAAAGCTTATATTACCAAATGTCTAACAATAAAATTTTACATGTTATACACACAATTAACACAACAGTGTGATTCATCGGAGAGGTTTTAAGATGGAGTTTGATAAGGACAAGAATCCTAATGGTGATATCCGGGATATGGCTGGCGACATTGAATCAAAGATTCTGACACAATCAGGCATTCAGGCTGACGAGGCCGACAGGACAGGTGTGTCTTGCAACGAGGTGACAGAAAAGTCAGCAGAAGCTGCCCATACATCTCGCAGCGAGACAAACGTGAAGTCGACGGAAGATGCAGAAGCCGCCAAGCAAGAGGAGACTGTACAGATAGACCATACTGCACAGGATGGCAGGGCTAATACTCTAAAGTCTAAGCTTCCTCGTATCCTGCTTATAGTCATATTGATAATAGTAGCTTTGCTTGTTATCAAGAGGCTTTTCTTTAGTGCGGATAAGATTGAGGTTAATCCCTTGTCTACAGTCTCGGTAGGACATGCAGAAAAAGGCGATGTCAGTGTGGAGACAAGCCTTATAGGCAACGTTCAGCCGGGAGATGTATATTATGTTATTCCCAAGGTCAGCGGCGAGCTTACAGAGATCTTTGTAGCTGTAGGTGATACTGTCAATGAAGGAGACCCTATATGCACCATAGATAATTCTAAATCCGTAGATGCTGCCAAGATACAGCTTGATTCCGCTGTGGTTCAGCTTAATACGACAGAGGAAGCATTAAAGCTGGCGAAGACTAATCTAGACAGAATGAACGCTCTCTATCAGACCGGCGACATATCCAAGCAGACCTTAGAGCAGACTCAAAATGCCTGCGACCAGGCACAGGCTGCCTTTGATGCAGCTAAGCTGCAGCGTGATGCAGCCGAGCTTCAGTACGATACTCAGGTAGAGTTTTCGACTGTTACGGCACCTGTTAACGGTACGGTAGAGTCAACCAATATGAGCATCAACGGATTGGTTTCCTCAGCTTCACAGGTATGCGTTATATCCTCTGAGGGTGAAAATAAGGTTGTATTTAATGTTACAGACAGACTCCTTACTGCATTTGAGCCTGGAACAGCTATAACAGTTACTAAGCAGGGAGAGAAGTATGATGCAAGAGTGACTTCTGTATCAACTTTGCCAAGTGCAGCTACAGGACTGTATCAGATTGAGGCTGCATTTACCAAGTCCAATCCTATAGCTAACGGTTCAAGCGTCAAGCTTACCTTTGTTGCAGAGGACAGGGAGGATGTGCTTACAGTTGATACTGATGACATCAGCTATGACGGCGGACTCACCTATGTATATACCATTAGCTTCAATGATGAAGATACAGAGCTTGCCGAGGGCAGCACTATAGGCGAGGGCAACAGGGCAGGAACCGTACACAAGACAGAGGTTGAAACAGGACTTTCTGACAATGAAAGAACTGAAGTTATAAGCGGTATAGATGAAGATACCCTCCTCATAACAAGCTGGAGCTCACAGCTCTATGAGGGCGCACAGGTACAGGTTCTGCCGGAGGAATAAGCCAAGATGATTAACCTTACGAAATTTGTACTTAAGAGACCGGTAACCACGGTGCTGTGTATACTGTCGCTCGCATTTTTCGGAGCGATAAGTATATTTAATATGAAGCTTGAGCTTACACCGGATATCAATATGCCCATGCTTATAGTTACCACTACCTATCCGGGAGCAAACCCTGAGGATATAGATAAGCTGGTGACCAAGGAGATTGAGGATGAGATAGGCACGCTCTCAGGAGTTGATTCGATAACCGGCACCTCCAATGAAAATTATTCAATGATACTGCTGCAGTATGAGTACGGCACAGACATGAATAATGCATATACGGAGCTTAGGAAGAAGCTTGACTCTGTGCAGTCAGATCTTCCGGATGATGCCAATGAGCCTAACATCATGGAGCTTAATGTCAATGAGATGGCATCCATGTATGTGTGCATCAACAACCCTGAGATTAACAATATATATAATTATGCCAAGAATACCGTATCGCCTGAGCTTGAGAAGATAGCATCAGTTGCTTCGGTGGATGTATACGGAGGTCAGGAGGAGTATGTAAGGGTTCAGCTTGATCCTGAGAAGCTCTCTCAGCTGCATCTCGATATGTCAAGCATAGCATCAATAGTCGGTGCAGCATCATTTTCAGTACCGGCAGGCTCAACAGATGTAGGAAACACCGAGATGAATATCTCACTCGGGGTTGAATACAAGACGCCGGAGGAGCTTAAGAAGGTCCCGATAAGCTACGGCAATGGCAATATTATCTACCTGGAGGATATCGCAGAGGTATCAAGAGCCAATAAGGAAATCAGCAATATAGGACGTTTTAACGGCTCTGATGCGGTCATACTTGCTATCAATAAGAATCAGCAGTACTCGGCTTCGGCTGTATCCAAAAACGCACTCAAGGTATTGGAGAAGCTTAAGGCCAATGATCCTAATTTTGAATACACCATAGTTCAGGATTCGGCAGACAGGATAAACAGCTCACTTACTTCAGTGTTTGAGACCATGATAGTCGCAATCGTGCTGTCTACCATAGTACTCTTCCTGTTCTACGGAGATATTAAGGCCTCGCTCATAGTTGCAACCTCAATCCCTATATCCATTTTGTCGGCGCTCGTCATGATGGGCTGCATGGGCTATTCCTTAAATGTTATAACTTTAGGCTCGATGGTTCTTGCGGTCGGCATGATGGTTGATAACTCTATAGTAGTGCTTGAGGCCTGCTTTAGAGCGCAGGAGCTCAATCCCGGCAGCAGCCGTAAGCATTATATAGATAATGCGATAGAGGGTACTAAGAGCGTTGCAGGAAGTGTACTCGGTTCGACCATTACAACCTGCGTCGTATTCCTGCCGATAGGCTTCCTTAACGGACTTTCCGGTCAGTTCTTCCAGCCGCTTGGTATGACTATCGTATTCAGTATGGTGGCTTCACTTATATCGGCGATGGCTGTAGTTCCGCTCTGCTTTGTATTTTATAAGCCTACAGAGAGGGAAAATGCACCTATATACAAGCCTATACGCAGGCTCCAGAATGCCTACAGAGCGGTTGAGCTTAAGATATTAGGACGCAAGAAGAGAACAGTCATTATTACCGGAGCATTTGTTGCGGTAGCACTTTTGTGCGCGACTCAGCTTGGCATGAAGCTTATGCCGGATATTGATCAGGGACAGATACAGGTAAGCGTAGATCTAAAGCCTGGTCTTACTACAGAGAAGCAGCTTGAGAAGTTCATAGAGATAGAAGAGGCAATTACTGCAGATGAGGATGTTGAGAACACTATGCTCTCAAGCGGCTCAGGCAGCTATACCTCCTCAGGCACAGGTTCATTTGTAGCTTATCTTAAGAAAAACAGGAGTAAGACTACAGCAGAAACCGTAGACTTATGGAAGAAGAATTTCCAGTATATATCAGACTGTGATATAAGCGTAGAGGCTTACAGTCAGACCAGCATGATGAATACCTCATCAGGCTACACACTTACACTGGTAAGCTCTGACTATGATGAGCTTAAAAATGTATCTGATGATATATATGATGCACTAAAGACTGATAATAGGGTGACGGCAGTAAGCTCCTCGCTTGCCAATGCGGCGCCGGTTATCAAGTTTGATATAGATCCTATATCTGCGGCTGCAGAAGGCTTTGTTCCGAAGCAGGTTGCAGGAAGCCTCTATACCATGCTGTCAGGAAGCGATGCGGATAAAATGGATGTTGACGGACAGAGCCTCCAGATTACTGTAGACTATCCGGACGATGAATTTGATGATATCAACAAGGTTAAGGACATACAGCTCACCTCATCCACAGGCAACACTGTATTCCTTAAAGACATAGCTGATGTCAGATTTGAGGACAGCCCGGCAAGCATCACCCGCTATGATAAGCAGTATCAGGCAACTATAACGGCAAGCTATACAGATCTTGCAGATAAGAAAACAGAGGCTGAGCTTAACAAGACCTATGTTACTCCTAAGCTTACTGCCAATGTAGAGATTTCCACCAATGCACAGCTTGATATGATGTATGATGAGTTTAAGAGTCTTGCTACAGCCATCATCATAGCAATCTTCCTTGTATTTGTAGTTATGGCGGCACAGTTTGAGTCACCGAGATTTTCATTCATGGTTATGACTACCATACCGTTTGCTATGATTGGTGCCTGTGGCTTCCTGTGGCTCCTAGATATTGATCTTAGCATGCCGACACTTATAGGCTTCCTGATGCTCATAGGTACGGTAGTTAACAACGGTATTCTCTATGTTGATACCGTAGACCAGCTTAGAAATGAGATGGGCTTTATGGATGCCGTTCTGGAAGCTGGTGCCATAAGACTGCGTCCTATCATGATGACGACACTTACGACTATACTTTCTATGCTTCCTATGGGTATAGGCTACGGAGATTCGGGAGAGCTTATGCAGGGACTTGCCCTTGTTAATATAGGCGGACTGCTTACCTCAACGGTGCTGGCACTGTTAGTACTTCCAGTTTATTATTGCATCATGAACGGCAGGAGGAGAGGAATTCAGAAATGAAGAGCTTAGCTTCATATAAACATTTGCAATTATTAAGTCTGGGTCTTGCGACAGCTGTGTTTACAGCTGCCGCTTGCCCGCTTATGGCTAATGCAGAGACTGTTAAAGCAGGTGCAGATGTGTCAGGCAAGGCAGCAGTCGGCCCCGGAGCAGCAGAGATTGGTACAACAGAAGCTGACGGCAGTACCGCAAGCAGCATTGCCGATAATAAGCTTGAATGGAATGAGATAGATGCTCTGATTCATACCTATAATGCAACAGTGGTCAAGAATCGCACAGAGTGGTCAAGTGACAAGCGTAAGAGTGAGGATGCTCAAGGTGTAAGAGATTATCTTCTTAATAAGGCAGACGAGTATGACGGCCTGTATGAGCAGTATCAGTCTGACAATGCGATGACTGCGGCTAATTATAAGTCCAGTGCTGACAGCATGAGACTGCAGGCTGAGAGCAGTGTTGCAGATACTCAGACTATAGAGCTTCAATATGAGCTTATAGAGAAGCAGACTGCAGAGACTGCAAGAAAGGCATTTCTTGGATACTACAAGGCTCAATATGAGCAGGCATATGACACTGCTAACCTAGCCTATCTTGAGAAAGCATATGCATCCGCAATCAATAAGCAAAACCTTGGCATGGCAACAGAGCTTGAGGTACTTACTGCTAAGGAAAATGTCGATACAGCAAAGGCGGCAATTCTTACTGCAGACAGCAGCATCGTAAGCTATCGCAATACCTTGCTGGTTATGTGCGGCTGGAAGTATGACGCAGCGGATGCTGTTATAGGAGCACTGCCGGAGTTTGATGTCGCACAGGTAGGCAGTATAGATTATGAGGGTGATAAGGCTAAGGCCAAGGCTTCAAACCTTACACTTAAGATGGATGAGATAAAGCTTGATAATGCCAAGAAGGGCTCATATACAACGCTTGTAGTAGAGCAAAACCAGAACCAGCTTGATAATGACACGCAGAGCTTTGGCATTAATTTTAAGGCTGCTTACGATACCTTAGTAAATGCAGCTTCAGCCTATACCAATGCTGTCAATGATAAGTCAGTTGCAGAACGCAATCTCGCAACCTCAGCCAATCAGCTCGCACAGGGTGTGATCAGCAATATTGAATACGAGGGCAAGAAAAACACCTTAGCCTCGGCAGAGTATGCAGAACGTGCAGCCTATATAGCCTTGCTTCAGGCTAAGGCGACCTATGATGCGGCACTTAATGGCAATCTGTAAGGATAGCGGAAGGATTACAGATGATAGATATAAGTAAGGATAAGTTTAATCATATACATTGCATGAAGGCTCTTGCGGCTGCGTCATTTTCCGTAATACTGGCACTTGGCATGCCGGAAGCCCTGGCACTAAGTGCGTATGCTGACAATGTCACCATAGAGAGTGATGAATTTGGTGTTGCATACGTGCTTAAGGAGGACGGCACCAGAGATTACAATAATGTTCCGGCACTTCCGACTACGGATGAGAATGCTGTATCTGAGAGAACTATTATAGATACCAATAAGCATGACTTAGGGTTAAACGGACCGACCAAGGACCAGAGCCTTGCAGGAATTCCGGAAGGCATGAGCAAGGATACTTATGAGGCACTTAGTGATAATGTCATAAACTTTGACGAGATAGCTGACATAGTTACATATAAGAACCCTACCTATACCAGGTACTATAATCAGGCAGATGCAAGCCTTGCGACCATGCGTCAGGGCTATGAGGATTTTAGCCTTGAGATGGGTGAGCAGATCAAGACTATAGATGCGACTATTGATAATCTTAAACAAAGCGAGGAACTTATCAGCAAGCTTCCCGACAGCACTGTAAGCCTTAACGGCAGTACTACGAGTAAGGATGCAGCCCTGGAAGCGCTGAGTAAGGGACTTGATACGGCTAAGAACGGCAAGCACAGCATTACCTCTGCATTAACAGGCACTAAGAGTACGCTCTACTATGCAGAGCAGAAGGTTGACACCGCACTTAAGCCGGTTAAGAATCAGCTTATATCCGTGATTGAGTCTCTGATAGTGTCATATAAGACCTTGGAAGCTAACCGTGCTCTTGTAGCAGAGCAGCTTGCATTGTACGAAGCTCTCTACAGCACATATAAGGATATGGAGGCACAGTCGCTTTCTACAAGCACCGTAACAGCCTCTTATCTCAATCAGCTCAACACCGCTCGCAAGACGATGTCCGAGCTGGATGCCGGCTTAAGTCAGCTTAAGAAGAATATACTTGTACAGTGTGGCTACGATGCAGATGCTGATGTGACTATAGCGGACATACCGGAGGCTGACCGCAGCTACTTAGACGGAAGAGATAAGGCAGCTGATAAAAAGCTTGCGGTGGACGGCAATCCTACGGTTACCTCAGCTGGAAAGCTTAGCAATTATACATATTCAAGCGACGGCATGAAGAATAGAGAGCTTGGGGAAAATGAAGCCCGCGGCAAGGCCTCGGCAGCCTTTGATACACTGTATAATGAGGTGCAGCGCCAGCTTATACTGCAGGATTCTGCAGCTACTTCACTTAAGAAAGCCGAGCTTACAGAGCAGTCCGGAAAGCTTAAGTACGAGCTTGGCATGCTGAGCCGTGCAGAGTATGCAGCATTGCAGCTTCAGGCAGCAAGCTATAGGGCAAATGCTAAGACAGCCGGCCTTAATCTCACGCAGGCACTAAGTAACTACCGCTGGGCAATGGACGGCATAATGAACATAGAATAGAGGAGATATTTAATTTACCGGTAATTGACAAAGAAATAGTCACATTGTAAGATAAAACAATTATTATGAATGTTGTACGGAGCAATCCGTATTATATACTGTAATGCCTGCCAAAAGCGGGCATATTGGTTTTTTGAGAGGAGTCAAAACAAGGCTATGGGTTATTCCAAAGAAGAGGTTATGGAATTTGTCGAACAGGAGGATGTCAGATTTATCCGTCTTGCTTTCACTGATGCCTACGGTAATCTTAAGAACATTGCGATACCGCCGGATGAGCTGATGAGGGCCTTTAATTACGGTATATCCTTTGATGCTTCAGCTATAGCAGGCTTCTCAAGCGTAGTCAAATCAGATTTGTTCCTGGTTCCGATTCCGTCTACATTTACAGAGCTGCCTTGGCGTTCACTTCATGGCAAGGTTGTACGTATGTTCTGCGAGATACGTTATCCTGACGGAACACCATTTGACAAGGACAGCCGCGCTATACTCAGGAAGGCAGTCAGAGCTGCCGCTGATAAGGGCATAATGATTTCCTTCGGAACTGAATTCGAGTTCTATCTCTTTAATACCGATGAAAACGGACAGCCTACAAGGACCCCGCTTGATACAGCGGGATATTTTGATGTGGCTCCGTATGATAAGGGAGAGAATGTAAGACGTGATATAGTGCTTACGCTCAAGGATATGGGCATACATCCTGAGACCTCACATCATGAGGAGGGTCCGGGACAAAACGAGGTTGATTTCAGACATGCTGATGCAATGACGGCAGCTGACAATGCGCTGACCTTTAAGAATGTTGTTCATGCTGTCGCAACTCAGAATGGTCTGGCAGCAGATTTCTCACCTAAGCCTCTTACAGGCTACAGCGGCAACGGTCTTCATATCAATATGTCGGTCAATCGTCTTGACGGCTGCGACAGCACTGAGCTTACCGAGCATTTTATGGCAGGCATACTTGCTCATATCAAGGAGCTCACAGCCTTCCTCAATCCGACAGAGGACTCATATAAGCGTCTTGGCGAGAGAAAGGCACCCAAATATATATCATGGTCTGAGCAGAATCGTTCACAGCTTATACGCATTCCGGCAGCAAGCGGAAGCTATAAGCGCTTTGAGCTGCGCTCCGCAGATCCTACAGCTAATCCGCATGTAGTATTTGCACTGCTTATACATGCAGGACTTGACGGAATAAACAGAGAGCTTAAGCTTCCTGCACCGGTTGATATGGATCTTTATGATGATGCCAATGCAGCTAAGGCAGGACTTGAGACACTGCCGTTATATCTGTCAGAGGCAGTTGATATAGCTAAGAAGAGCGAGTTTATCAATTCGATACTCCCGCAGAACTTTATGAATATACTGTAAGTATCGGGGATTAGGGACATATGAGTTTGTTGAAATCCGGCAGAAGGGTGCTTATAGTATCCTCCGGAGCAAAGACATTTGAATATTTCTCAGGACTGCTTCCGCAGTCTGAGTATACCGTGGAGCAATGCAGCACGGCAGGTGAGGCCAGACGTATGCTGATAGAGGGCTCTCCCGATGTGTTTATTGTGGACACTCCGCTAAAGGATGAATTTGGTGTGGAGCTTGCACGCGATGCCTCGGAGATGCCCATGGGAGTGCTGCTCTTAGTTAAGGCAGAGCTTGCGGACAAGGCAGCCTATGATGTAGAGGATGCTGGAGTTCTGGTGCTTGCAAAGCCTAATTCAAGGCAGGTATTCTACAGCACGATACGTCTGCTTACGGCACTTGCGGTCAGACTTAAGCGCATGGAGACCAAGAACAAATCTCTGCAGGAGAAGATGGCAGATATCCGTGCGGTTAACCGTGCTAAGTGGCTGCTCATCGATAAGATGAATATGACCGAGCAGGACGCGCATTACTTTATAGAGAAGCGTGCCATGGATGCACGTGTCTCAAGACGAGAGGTAGCAGAGAGCATCATCAGAACTTATGATGCATAATCAGGAAGAGTTACTCTTAGGCTTGCGTGTTTGCAGGCATAAGAGCTTATAAAATTAAGACTTTCTTTGTGCCGGTGTTACAGCAGTACAGCCCGGCAGCATTTATAGAGTTAACAGTTTAGGGGTAGACGATGAAGATGACTAAGTACATTTTTGTAACAGGCGGTGTTGTTTCCGGACTCGGAAAGGGCATCACGGCAGCGTCTTTGGGACGACTTTTGAAGGCAAGAGGTCTCAAGGTGGCTGCGCAGAAGCTGGATCCTTATATCAATGTAGATCCGGGCACAATGAGCCCGTATCAGCACGGTGAGGTTTATGTTACCGATGACGGCGCAGAGACCGACCTTGACTTAGGTCACTATGAGCGTTTTATTGATGAGGATCTTAACAAGTTCTCAAATCTTACAACCGGCAAGGTTTATTGGAATGTACTTAATAAGGAGCGCAGAGGAGAGTATCTCGGCTCCACTGTACAGGTTATACCCCATATTACCAATGAGATTAAGGAATTCGTATACAAGGTCGGCAAGACCTCTGATGCGGATGTAGTTATAACCGAGATTGGCGGAACCATAGGAGATATTGAGTCTCAGCCTTTCCTTGAGGCGGCAAGACAGGTTTCATTAGAGGTGGGTCGTGAGAACAGCCTCTTTATACATGTAACCTTGGTTCCTTTCTTAAGCGGTTCTGATGAACACAAGTCCAAGCCTACTCAGCATTCTGTCAAGGAGCTGCAGGGCATGGGCATTAACCCTAACATAATTATACTTCGTGCAGATGAGCCTCTTGAGGATTCTATCTTTAAGAAGATATCCATGTTCTGCAATGTTAAGCCGGATTGTGTTATAGAAAACATGACACTGCCGGTACTCTATGAGGCACCGATTATGCTTGAGAAGAGCAACTTCTCATCTATAGTCTGCCGTGAGCTTGGTATAGATGCACCAAACATAGATATGTCCGAGTGGAACGAGATGCTCAAGACTATCCACAACAGAGATAAGTCTGTTACCATTGGTCTTGTAGGTAAGTATGTTCAGCTTCATGATGCTTATCTCTCAGTTGCAGAGGCTCTGCGTCATGCAGGCTATGTTAACAGCGCCTGTGTAGAGATTAAGTGGATCGACTCAGAGACTATTACAGAGGATAATGTTGCAGATGTACTTAGAGGCTGCGACGGAATTATCGTTCCGGGCGGCTTTGGCGACCGCGGCATTAACGGTATGATTTATACAGCTAATTACTGCAGAATGCATAATGTTCCGTATCTTGGCATTTGCCTCGGCATGCAGATAGCTGTTATAGCATACGCACGCTATGTAACAGGACTTACCGATGCTAACTCTAGAGAGTTCAACCCTGATTCACAGAACAAGGTTATAGACTTCCTGCCGGATCAGAATGATGAGGTTGCTAAGGGCGGCACACTGCGTCTCGGAGCATATCCCTGCCATATTAAGCCGGATACTCAGATGTATCGCTGCTACGGCACAGAGGATATCTCAGAACGTCATCGTCACAGATATGAGTTCAACAACGACTTCCGCAGACTGCTCATCGATACTGGCCTTGTTATAAGCGGAACCTCACCGGATGACTATATAGTAGAGACAGTTGAGATTCCGGAAAATGATTTCTATATCGGAGTTCAGTTCCATCCTGAGTTCAAGAGCCGTCCGAACAAGGCACATCCTCTGTTCAGAGGACTTATAGATGCATCGCTTAAGCATAAGGCAGCTAATAAATAAACCATCATGCCTGCGCTTTTGCAGGCGCCACATATAATAAAAGTACGGATTGCTACGCGCTTTAAGCGCTCTCGCAATCCTGCCCTGTAACGAGCAATCCGGGCTACCGCCCTTCTTGCCGTACAGGGCAGGTTGCCAAATGGCATTGCATCCTTATGTGCAAGCACATAGTCTGCAACGCCATCCGTCAACACTTTTAGAGTACAATACACAGTAAGCATCAGACGACTTATATCAGACGAAGGTAATCCAACGGGAGACTATATTTCATGATAAATCAGCTTGCAACAGATAAGGATACTAAGACTAATCAGTCTGCATATAATCAGGATATGACACTATGTCAGGATTTTGATACAGATAAACTGCATGAGGAATGCGGTGTATTCGGAGTATTTTCACCGGATACTGCAGATGTCGCTTCGACGGTATACTATGGTCTATATGCCCTTCAGCACAGAGGACAGGAGGGCTGTGGTATTACTGTAAATGATGACGGCATACTTCATACTCACAAGGATGTTGGACTTATCAATGATGTATTTACACACGAGGTGTTAAAGTCACTCGGAACCGGCAACATGGCCATCGGTCATGTACGCTACGGCACTACAGGAGGACGCATCAGAGAGAACTGTCAGCCTATGCAGGTTAACCATGTCAAGGGACCTATGTCGGTTGTACATAATGGTAATCTGACGAATGCAGCTACCCTTAAGCGTAAGCTTGAGCTTCAGGGAGCTATATTCCATACCACAAGTGATACCGAGGTTATAGCCTACGAGATAACCAGAGAGAGACTTAGATGTCCGTCTATCGAGACTGCTATAGAGGCAGCGACAGAGCTTATTGAGGGTGCATTTTCATTGATAGTAATGTCACCAAGCAAGCTTATCGCTGTCAGAGATAAGAGAGGCTTCAGACCGCTTTGCTACGGAACAAGAGATGACGGAAGCTATATCGTAGCATCTGAGAGCTGTGCTCTTAATGCAGTAGGAGCACACTTTGTCAGAGATATTGAACCGGGAGAGATACTGGTTATCGATAAGAACGGTCCAAGATCCATTAAGACTCATTGCAATAAGGCAGAGACCTCGATGTGTGTCTTCGAGTATATATATTTTGCAAGACCTGACTCTATTATAGACGGAGTATCTGTACATGAATCGAGAGTCAAGGCAGGCTCCTTCCTTGCAAAGTCATATCCGGTTGATGCGGATGTGGTTGTCGGAGTTCCGGATTCAGGACTTGATGCAGCACTTGGTTATTCAAGGGCTTCAGGCATACCGTTTGAGCTTGGCTTTATCAAGAACAAATATATGGGCAGAACCTTTATCGAGCCCGGACAGTCTAATCGTGAGGACAAGGTAAGGATTAAGCTTAATCCGGTGCCTTCGGCTGTTAAGGGTAAGCGAGTAGTGCTTGTTGATGACTCAATAGTAAGAGGAACAACAAGTAAGCGCATCATTGGGTTGCTTAGAGATGCCGGAGCCAAGGAAGTACATATGCGCATATCTGCGCCTCCGTTTACTAATCCTTGCTACTACGGAACGGATGTTGATTCGAGAGAGCATCTTATTGCCTGCAATCATACAGTAGAGGAGATAGCAGATATTATCGATGCAGATTCTCTTGGGTACTTAAGCATTGAGGAAGCAAAGCTTCTGGCAGCAGAGTCAGGCATGAAATTCTGTACTGCATGCTTTAGCGGAGAATATCCGACTGAGCTTCCGGATCTTAATGCGGAAAGCCGCTTTAACCACAAGATATCCGAGTCGGCAGGACATACTAATTAAGCTGCTTTAGCTAACATCTGTTTGAGCTAAAATCTGTTTGAGCTTCGGAAACAGGTGATTGGTAGTTAGGGATAACGAATGCAGGAAGTGAGGATTGATTTAAGCTACCGGGAGTAACTCATGGATAATATATCAAAGGATATAGGAGAGAAGCTTAAGAGCATCAGAAAAGAGCTGCATATGAGCCTTGATACGGCTGCCAAGCTTACGGGAGTTTCCAAGGCTATGCTCGGACAGATTGAGCGAGGTGAGTCAGCACCTACAGTGCTTACGCTGTGGAAGATATCAAACGGGCTTAAAGTTTCATTTTCACACCTGATATCTAGCTCTAATGCAGAATCAACTATAGTTAATGTTGATGATATTGAGCCTATAGAGCAATCAGAGGATGGGATGCTGCTGTATAATATCTTTCCGTTTGACCCGGTGTCAGGCTTTGACTATTATAAGATAGTTATTAAGCCGCACAGCCGCCATGAGTCCATACCTCATCCTAATGTCGATAAAGAATATATAGTTGTGCTCGAAGGCACATTAGAGATGACTGTCAACGACAGTGTATTTACTATCGACAAGGGACAGGCCTTTTCATTTAACGGCAGTGCAAGCCATTGTTATGCTAATCCGTATGAGCAGCAGGTGGTGTTCCACAATATAATCAGATATAAGTAGGACTGAATATTTGCAGCCTTCGCAGGGGAGTTATTCTGATGCGGAGGCTGTTTTTGTGCTGCGAGAGCACGCAGCAATCCGTACTTTTATTAATATGTGATGCCTACGAATACGTGGGCATGGTTAAGCAGGCACATTCCAAGCTTACACATTTTCATGAACAACATATCATAATGGTCATATAAGCAAGAAAAACTATATTTGTGCGTTATAACGCTTGACACGCTCCACACGCAGGCGTAATATACAAAACGTGCAATATAACGCACGAAATCGATGTGAAATCGAGATACATTTCCATAAACGATGAGTCGCATTGGAAATACAAGGCGGATTAAGGACCGGAAGCTTAGGCTTATGCAGATAAAAGGGCAAGGGCTCATCACATTAAGACAAGGAAGGAGCGAAGGATGGCAGTTACAGATAGAGTTGAGAGGATACGTGAGAATTATGTTAATACCAAACCGCATATCTCTTATGAGAGAGCCTGGAGCTGGACAAAGTCATTTAAGAGGACAGAGGGACAGCCGCATATCATCCGTACGGCTCAGGCCTTTAGGGATACCTGCTCAGAGCTCTCGGTCAATATATGGGATGGAGAGCTTATAGTCGGAACCAGCGGGGAGTATCGTAAGTGTGCCATCCTGACTCCCGAGTTTGGCTGGACCTGGATAAATGATGAGATTGATACATTTCCGGAGAGAAGTCAGGATCCTTATGAGGTGACACCTGAGCAGGTGAGATTTATCAAGGATAATATATTTCCGTATTGGAAGGGCAAATCAGTTGAGGAGGCCTTTTTATCGAGGGTGCCGGAGGAAACAAAGCTCATCGGTGTGGATACAGGCTTCCTTGATACGGACTCAAAGTGGAGAAACGGCGTAGGCGAGATATCAGCGGATTATATAGACGAGCTGCTTCCTAAGGGTTTTGGAGGAATCAAGAGAGAAGCTGAAGCATATATAGCGGCTTTAAATGAAGCCATACCTGAGGACAGAAGAAAGATAGATTTCTACAGAGCTATTATACTTGTGTGCGAGGGTATGATTGAGTTGGGCCACAGATATGCCGATAAGGCACGTTCCATGGCTGATACTGAAAATGATGAGGTACGAAAGAAGGAACTGCTTGAGATTGCTGAGATTTGTTCGGTTATCCCGGAGAGGGCACCTAAGACCTTTAGGGAGGCCATACAGTTTGTATGGTTTGTGCAGCTTGGCGGCATACTGTCTGAAAATCCGCTTGCATGGAATCCTGGGCGCTTCGATCAATACATGTTCCCTTATTATGAAAGTGACCTTAAGGCTGGTATAATAAGCAGAGCTGAGGCGTTAGAGCTGATAGAGCTTTTATGGCTTAAATACAGCGAGTGGGCATGGACTATTTCCAAAAATACGGCAGGCTTTTTTGCAGGCTATACCAATTTTGAGAACCTGACTATAGGAGGAACTAAGGCAGACGGCTCTGATGCTGTCAATGATATTTCATATATGGCAATAGAAGCAACTAAGGATATTATGACACATCAGCCTACCTTAAGTGTTCGTATTCAGCCGGACTGCCAGCCTAAGTTTATGGATGCTGTGACCGAGCTTGTGTCAACCGGCTGCGGCTTCCCGGCTATACACAGTGACCGAACAGGCTATCATATGCTATCGAATCTTGGCTATGATCCTATAGATGCGAGGGACTGGAATAACTGTGGATGTGTAGTACCGCATTCGCGTAAGACCTTCCAGTGGACCTCTGCCGCAACCATAAGCTTTGCTGCAGCCTTGGAATTTGCACTTAACGAAGGCAGGAGCCGGCTTACAGGTAAGCAGGTATCAGTTGCAGAAAAGGATCCTAAGACATTTACCTCATATGAGGAGATTGTCGAGGCATGGAAGAAGCAGTTTAAGAACCTTGTTAAGCACGGCGTCATAAGTCTTGTAACAGCTCAGGAGATACATAAGGAGATAGGTCATCGACCTTTTATGTCGGCCTGCAATGAATATTGCATGAAGAACGGAGCGGATCTTGTTGACGGAGGTGCAAAATACAATATCGGACCAGTATTTACGGGAGTAGGGCTGTCGGTGACCGCAAACTCTCTTGCTGTCATAAGGAAGCTGGTATATGAGGACAGGGTCTGCACGCTTTCAGAGCTTATAGATGCACTTAATGCAAACTGGGAGGGCTATGAGGAACTGCGTCAGAAAGCTCTGGCCTGCCCTAAATACGGCAATGACAATGACTATGCAGATATTATCGCAAGAGATTTAGCTGACTTCTATCGCGAGGAGGTTGTACAGTACAAGGACATCTATGGAGCTCACTTTGTGACTGCTTTTATGGGCATATCCAACTACCTGCCTACAGGCAAGGTACTGGGAGCAACTCCTGACGGAAGATTTGCCGAGGATCCTATCAATGAGGGAGTATCTCCGGTGACAGGAACGGATACATCAACCTGCCTTGCGGCACTTAGAAGTGCTGCTAAGATGAAGCATGACATGCACAGCGGCGGAACACTGCTCAATCTTAGACTTAATCATGAGCTTGTTGCAACCAAGAGGGGACGGGCCAATCTCGGAGCTATGCTGCAGGGCTATTTTGCTCTTGGAGGCTTCCACGTGCAGTTTAATACTATCTCTAATGAGATACTTAAGGAGGCACAGCTTAATCCCGATAAGTACAGGAGCCTGCTTGTAAGAGTGGCAGGCTACAGTGCTCAGTTTACCAATCTGTCTAAGGAAATGCAGGATTCAATCATGGCCAGAAATGCCCATGAGGAATTCTAAGCTGTGGCTTCGTACAGTTTGGCAACACTTTGGGAGTAAGGAGGCATCATGGCAGTTAAGGGCTATGTAATGCAGCTTCAGCCGTTTTCGGTAAATGACGGAGAAGGCATAAGGACAACTATATTTCTTGCAGGCTGTCCGCTTAGATGTAAATGGTGCTCGAATCCTGAGGGACTATCACAGAGACCGCTGATAGGCTGGTATGAGGGGAAATGTATAGGCTGCGGAACCTGCAAGGCTATATGCAATGAGCATATAGGCATTAATCTGAATCTTGAGAGATTGAGCTGTACGGCATGCGGAAGCTGCGTAGAGGTCTGCCCTAAGGGAGCAAGAGTACAAATGGTGAGCTTAAGAGACGCCGATGAGATTATTGCCGAGGTAAGAAAGCATGAGATATTTTACAGATACAGTAGGGGCGGAGTGACATTTTCAGGAGGAGAGGCAACGGCACAGCCGGAATTCCTAAATTACCTTACAGCGTCATTGTATGATATGAATATATCAATGGCAATCGAGAGCTGCGGACACTTTGAATTTAATAGCTTAAGGGAGTCGTTAGAACGCATGGATCTTATATTTATGGATCTGAAGCTGATGGACGATGAGAAGCATAAGCGTTATACGGGAGTATCTAACCGGATTACGCTTGATAATATCGGCAGATTGTCGGAAGTTGCGGCAGAGGTTGTCATCCGCATACCTGTAATCGGAGGCGTTAACAATGATGAGGACAATATAAGACGCTCAGCAGCTTATGTGCATGCCAAGCTTCCGAAGGCGAGAATGGAGCTGCTGCCCTATCACAGATTCGGGACTGTTAAGTACGAAGCGATAGGCGTGTTTTATGAACATGGGGATTTCTACACACCGTCTCATGATGAGCTGGAGCAGCTTAAGGAACTGGTACGCCTTGAAGGAGTCGAGACAGTGGATTATAAGTGACCATAGCTATTCAGCCTTTACTAATAGTCTCATTGAGAGTTTTAGCCGCAAAACAAGAGCAGAACGCTGTACATTTACAGCAAATCCAGGCTTTTAGGCTGTATTTTCTATATATAGATAAAAGTTTTATTAGCCCAACCTTGCATCATATATATATGGATGGTATCATATTTTGCAGGGGTTTTGGATTTATGCCGAGCACCGAGCAGGGTGCCCGGCTTTTTTAACTTAATGCTTTATTCACGTTTTTCGGGGGAACAATGGGATTAGAAGACATCAAGACGACCGCACAAGATGCAGAAAAGGCGATTGGAGCCGCGCCTAAGATAGTCAGGAAGATAGAGAGCATGCAGCCCTGGCGCTTTTGTACGATAATGACTATTGCTGTCATATGGCTCATGCTGCAGCTTTGGATGAAGCTATCGGCGCAAACGGATCCGTGGGTTCAGTATCCGCTGCACCTTTGCCTTGCACTTATAACCGTATTTCTGCTTAATCCGATGGCAGAACGCAATAAGCAGCGTATCTGGTGGATGTATGACATTTTCCTTATAGGTTCGGTGCTTATCGTTCTGTGGTATTTCATGTCTAATGTGACTATGCTTAACGCAAGAGTAGAGGGTGTGACACAGCTGACAGACACAGACCGTTTTGTTACGATTTTGCTTGCCGCAGTGCTGCTTGAAGCAGTCAGAAGAGTAGTCAGCAATTCACTCTTTGCGATACTCATTATATTCATGGGTTATGCTTGGTTCGGTGCATTTATCCCAGGCAATCTTTATCATGCCGGACTTAGCTTCAGTGAGTTCTGCGAGGCTGTTATGTTTGACAGAAACGGCGTATTCGGAGCCCCGCTCAAGGCTTCGGCCAACACCCTGTTCTACTTTCTGATATTTGGTAAATTCTTCTCAGGCTGCGGCGGAGGCAAGGTACTGCTCGATATCGGACTTAAGCTCTCAAGCAAGCTTACCGGGGGACCGGCCAAGGCTGCCGTTATATGCTCGGGACTTATGGGCATGGTATCAGGTTCAGCTGTTGCAAATGTTTCAGGCACAGGTGTTTATACTATCCCTCTTATGAAGAAGGCAGGCTATGCACCTGAGGAAGCAGGAGCCTTTGAGTCGGTTGCATCTACAGGCGGACAGCTGATGCCTCCTATAATGGGTGCAAGTGCGTTTATCATGGCCGAGATACTTGGAGTAAGATATGCCAAGATCGCAGGGGCATCGATACTTCCGGCATTCGCATACTTTGCAGCAGCATATATATTAGCGCATCTTGTATCAAGACAGAGGCATATAGGAAAAAATGCTAAGCTCTACATTGATGATAGTTCTGTATTTCCAAGGCTATACAGACTGCTTCCGGTGTTTGTGCTTGTTGTGCTGCACCTTGTCGGATTTTCATTTTCCGGAGCAGCACTTATATGTACGGTGCTTGCTATTGCAATCAGCTTTATAAGCAAGGATACACGCAAGAGTCCCGAGGGATATGCAGCCATGCTGCTTGACGGAATCAGGCATGCGGCCAATATCACGGTACCAACGGCAGCCTGTGGGCTGATGTGCGGCGTCGCAGTCAAAACAGAGCTGGCTTACAGGATACTTGGCATATTCCAGGGCTTTAGTCAGCTTAAGGTTCTGCTGATTGTTGCGGTTGTCTGCCTGCTCTTAGGTATGGCACTGCCTACCATAGCATCCTACCTGATTGCATATACCTTATTCATGCCGTCTATTATGCTCTTTGGCATACCTGAGCTTGTCGGCAATATGTTTCTGTTTTACTTTGGAGCCGTTGCACAGATAACTCCTCCGGTATGTCCTGCCTCATATTCAGCGGCGAAGCTCGCCGGAGCTAATGCATGGAAGACGGGCTGGAAGGCATATTCCTATGCTGCAGTTGCATTTATAGTTCCGTTTATGTTTATAAAGCATCCGGCCTTGCTTATGATAGGCAGTCCGGCTGAGGCAGCATTATCATTTGCCATAGTGCTTGTAGCCATAATATGGCTTGCAGCCGGTGTGACAGGATATCTGTTCTGTAATCTTAATCCGGCAGAACGGGCTTTGCTCATAATAGCAGGAGTATTTCTGGTTATAACGCTGCCTCTTACCGGATATCTGAGCCTGTTTCCGGGAGCCGGGCTTGGTGCGGCAATGACATTTTACTGTGCTTTTAAGGCACTGGTATTAACTAGACGTAAGTCAGCATAATACAGCACTGATATATAGATAACTTATAAAAGAGAGAGCGTGGAACACAAGCGTATGTTTCATGCTCTTGCTTTTTATTACATGCTTTTTAAACCTGCAGAGCTTAGAGTCTCTTTATCAAAATTTATCGGCAATGCATAATAATTGGGCTTTAAGGCAAACTGCCAAAATGCTATAATGTGCAGGTAAATGCGGCAGTACCTCAATTGATATGCATTGAATGCTGCATGCAGGTTTATTGGTTTGGAAGGAGTATGATATGACAGTTGAGCAGGCAGTACAGTTACGTCGTTCAGTACGTAAGTTTACATCAGAGCCGATTAAGCAGGCAGACCTTGACAAGATAGTCGAGGCAGGTACAGTAGCACCGCTTGCAGCAGGAGACTATCCGACTACACACATTACAGTAGTACAGGATCATGAGCTTATCGAGGCAATCAGAGCAGCATCACATGTAGAGTCAATTAAGCATCCTGGTGTTATCCTGGATTCACTCCATGGTGCCAATACCCTGATACTTGTATCAGTATCTGATATCTCAGATGATCACATCGAGTATTGCAATGTTGCTACGGTTGTTGAAAACATGATGCTTCAGGCAACTGAGCTCAATCTTGGAAGCTGCTATATCTGGAGCGCAATAAGGATATTCCAGAAGGATGAGTCAATCATGAGCAAGCTTAAGCTTCCTGAGAATTCAGTAATTCTGTCAGGACTTGTAGTAGGCTATGCAGAGAAGCCTCTCTATGTAAGAGAGAACAGAGAGAAAATCTCAGTTACAACTATCTGATACAGGCAGCTTGACTGGGCAGGCTGATTTTAAAGCATTTGGTCATGTCAATACATGATAAGCATTTAATAATCAGCAGCTGCAGCATTATATAAATGAAGCATAATTTAATTCGGGGCTGGCAGCAACAGTCCCGAATTTGACTATTGGGATTTATGAAAGCAATCTTTATTGATATTGACAACACCTTACTTGACTTTGACGGATATGTAAGAGAGACCATGGACAGAGGCTTTAGGCATTTTGGATTAACAAGCTATAAGCCTTATATGCATGATATCTTCAATACTGAAAATGACAAGCTTTGGCATGAGATTGAGCAGGGAAGTCTCACAATCCCGGAGCTTCGGAAGATAAGATGGAGAAATGTATTCAGGGCACTGGATATCGATTTTGACGGGCCGACCTTTGAGGAATATTTTGTAAATGCGCTTAATGACAGTTCCATACCTGTTAATGGTGCGTATGAGCTGCTTGAAGGACTTAAGGGCAGGGCTATATTGTGTGCTGCAAGCAACGGACCGTACAATCAGCAGGTGCATCGCTTAAAGCAGGCTGATATGTATAAGTATTTTAGTCATTGCTTTATTTCCGAGGATATAGGGGCCAGCAAGCCGGCAAACAAATTCTATGAGGAAAGCTTCAAACGTTTAAATGATAAAGCTAGAGAGAAGGTACTTCCTCATGAAGCTTTGTGCATAGGCGATTCACTTACCTCCGATATGAAGGGCGGTATTGATTACGGCATGAAGACCTGTTACTACAGACATAATCATAAACGCAAGCTGCCGGAGGAGGCTTCATCAAAGATAGACATTGTTGTTGACAGTCTCCACGAAGCATTAAGCAGCATCAGAGAGCTGATGTAATAAAAAACGCCGGCAGAGCAGTAGGCCTACTGTATGCCGGTGTTTTGTCTTATATATTTAGTGAATTTTTCAATCCTCGAATGGCAGCTCAGAGGTGCAGTGCGGGCAGCGTGTTGCCTCTATATCTATATCACTCTTGCAATACGGACACTTCTTGGTTGTGGGAGCGGCCTCCGCTTTGGGCTTTTGTCCGAGAGCTATTATAGAGTTTACTCCTTTCATAAGACAGAATAATATAAATGCCATTATGATGAAGTTAACCACAGCTGAGATGAAGTTTGCACCAAAGCCCTTAACCTGCTCGAGGGTATAAACCTCAGAACCCATAATAAATTGCATCAGCGGTGTGATGAAATTATCGGTAAGTGAAGTTACTATACCTGAAAATGCACCGCCGATGATAACACCAACAGCCATATCCATTACATTGCCTTTAAGCGCAAAGGCCTTAAACTCTTCAATGAACTTTTTCATAAATATGTTCTCGCTTTCAAAATAAAACCACGCTTACGAATTCGCAGGCGT
>CAVBGP010000007.1:0-34416 GCA_963595005.1 Acutalibacteraceae bacterium
CATCGACAGTTATCGGCCTGTCAAGGCTGCTCATGTCCTTAGGACAGATGTTATTGGCATTTCCTGCAAATGAATCCTCGGCGTTGCCGATAAGCACTGCTCTGTCACCTATCAAAGTATCCGGGGCATTTGTAAGGTCCACCATCATCTGATCCATGCATATAGTACCTATAACCGGACATCGTCTGCCTCTTATGATGACCTCTGCACCGTTCTTGGATAATATGCGGCGATAGCCGTCAGCATAGCCGCAGGCAACAGTGCCTACAAGCATATCCTTTGGAGCCGTATAGTTATAGCCATAGCTGACCTTGGTTCCGGCCTTAATCTCCTTAACATAGGACACACAGCTGTACCACTTGAGTGCAGGCTTTAAGGCTATGTATTCCTTGTGTACCTCATCTGAAGGATACAGACCATATACACCTATACCGCAGCGTGACATATCCATATCTGACTCAAGGCCAATATCGTCTATCGTTGCAGCCGTATTGGCGCAGTGCCATACACCAAGCCTAAGGTCATTGGCCTCACACAGCTTCTTAAAATCAACAAAGCGCTTGTGTGCCTCCATAGCCGGTACCTTATCCTCCTCATCTGCAGTTGCAAAATGAGTGAATACACCTGTAATCTCTATATTAGAAAGTGCGCTGATCTGCTTTATGATATCAATACCGCTCTCATCCGGTTTTAAGCCTATACGTGACATGCCTGTATCTACAGCGATATGTACCGCAGCCTTTTGACCTAAGCTCACTGCACATTCGTTGAGTTCCTTCGCTCTCTTAATATCAAATACAGTCAAGGTAAGGCTGTTTGTTACTGCAGTCTCAAAATTATCACTAAGCTCCGCTCCGAATATCAATATCGGATTGGTTATGCCGGCCCTCCTGAGCTCTGCGCCCTCATCTACACAGGCCGCTCCGAGATAGTCTGCAAGGTCTGATATGCTTTTTCCAATCTGTACTGCTCCATGTCCATATGCATTGGCCTTTAGTGTACACAATATAAGCATAGGCTTGTTTCTGCGTTCTGACTGAAGACGCTTGAACGCTGCAACATTTTCCCTGACTGCACCAAGGTCTATGACAACTGTACTTCTCTCATGTATGCTGATGTCGCTGATATTAGTATCCATATATATGTTTAAGGCACTCCTCGTGTCCTTGTTAATATGATGGGAAAGCAAGCTGTCAGACAGACAACAAGCTTACTCACTGTCGTTGCTTTACTAAAGCTATACCCAACTGACTGTCTTATACTATCAGTATAGTTCGATAGCATTTCTATGACAGCAAAATCGTCGGCAAGCCCTGAGCCCGTAATGCTCTAAGGCTTCCCGACGTCAATTTTCGGTCTATATCATTATCATGCGTAAGCTGCATTGCAAGCCTTATGCACTCATACAAGCTTTGTTTTATGCGTAGCTTAATGATGGTCCTGAGTCTCAGCTATGTTGTAGCTAAGTATCATCATGCTCTCTGACAGATGAACATTTTCCACCTTAATATTGTTAGGCATCTCAACATCAACATGAGCAAAGTTCCATATACCCTTGATGCTGGTCTTGCCTAAGCGGTCCAATACATCGCGTGCGCTCTGCGTAGGAAGTGTCAGCACTGCAATGTCAATCTTATTTTCCTCGATATAGCTCTCAAGCTCCTCCATGGAACGAATCTTAATACCGTTGATATCCGTACCAATCTTGGCTGGGCATACATCAAATGCCGCAACAATATTAAAGCCGTACTTTGGAAAGCTTCTGTAATGCATGATTGCTGAGCACAGATTACCGGCGCCTATCATGATTACCTTATGAGGTGTATCTATACCCAATATATGTCCAATCTCCTTGTGAAGATGATTGACATTATATCCGTATCCCTGCTGTCCGAATCCGCCGAACTTATTGAGATCCTGTCTTATCTGTGAGGCTGTTACATTCATAAGCTTGGAGAGGTCAGTGCTGGATATACGCTCAACACCCTTTTCGCTGAGTTCTCCTAAGAATCTGAAATACCTCGGCAGTCTCCTTACTATGTGTTTTGAAATATTCTTATCATCATTCAGATTATTCATACAATCCCATCCGTTTCTTACTATATGCCGTGCTTCGCCCCATGCAGCACAACCATAATAATGTAAAATTATAATGATTATTCACATTACTGTCAAGGATTGCGGCGGCATAGTGCCTTTGGCTGTGGTTTACTGCAGCCTTTTATTGACTTAATACTAATTAAGACTAATGCAAGCCCTACAAACTGTAATTGATTCTTGTCACCTGCTCTTCTTCCAATCCATGTACACAGGATATCCTCCTGTATGTATGAATAATATATTGCCGCGAAGTCTTCCTGCATGTATCTCGCTAAGCATGCCAAGGTAGCTCTTGCCTGTATAGCAGGGATCTAAGGCTGTTCCCTTTGATTCCATATCCAGTATAACCGATTCTATATCAGCATTATATCTTCCGTAGCCTCCGCACAGATAGCTGTCTATTATCTCAGGCAGCAGCTTAATACTGCTCTCATCGCCTTTATAGTATGTGAGCAAATCATTTCTGATATGTGCAAGCGAATTTGCGGTTGTTCTTGCAGCCGAGATGCCAATTAGCCTTGGTACATGACAACCTGCAGACTGATAGTCAGACAGCGAAGCTCCCTTGTCAATTCGGTATACATGAGCATACTTTTTGTCAATCCGATTTGTAATAGCATTCCCATTCTCAGCCTGACTTAACAAAGCATAGCTGCCTGCAAGCTCGTCATTAAGAGCTGCAGCAAGGCCGGCTATAGTCATGCCTGTTCCTGCCGTGAGTACTATTGCATCGAACTTAATTTCTGATTCCTGCTCATACTCCTTTATCTCTGCATATTCACTGTAAGAGGCTCGCATCAGGGACAGCTCATTGCCGCTTCCGGTGCTGTCTCCATATATATAATACGGCTTATAGCCTTCTTTTCTTACTCTTGCAAATACTGCCTCAACACATTCCCTGACATTACTGTCTGTGCAATATATAAGCTCTGCACCTGAGGCATTTACTAGACGCTCGTTCTCAGTTTTTATCTCGTATACCGTATCTGTTCCGGTCTTTAGAGCATCACCTGCTTCCAAGACTTTTTCTGCCTTATTGTATGCTTTATTATATGCCGTATTGTGAGCTGTATCTTCAGATTTATTGTATGCCGTATTACAGGCTGTATCTTCCGAATTATCTGCGGCTTCTTTTTTTCCTTCGCGCTCATCCTCTGTCTTGATTATGACATAGCACTTAATGCCATATGCATTTGCCATATCAGCAATCGCTCGATTCATGTTTGAGCTCTCAGAGCCATAGGATATGACCGCGGTATATCCGCCTGCCATAATGTCATTCATAAGCTCATGAGCTATCCTAACCTTGTTTCCTCCATAAGAAAACGGGAGCTTATCGTCCCGTTTCATATAGATATGACTGCCGCAGCACTCAGCTGTATATTCGATAGGAGTATACTCTGCCAGCCGCTCCCAGTTTATGTTGTCTGTATTATTCTTCATGATTGTTCCAAAAGTGTTGACGGATGCGTAAGCGCGTAAGCGCGCAGCAATCCGTACTTTTATATCATGTGATGCCTGCAAATACGTTAGTATGCTTGTTTACACATCCCGGTCGTATGCTCATTTCTTGCCTCTGCCAAGATAGAGCTGCAGAGTCTCTATCAGGTATCTGTAGCTTTCAACCTTTAGTATAAATGCCGTGAGTCCGTAAATAATAACACCGGATGCAACTGCTGCGCATAAGCCAAGCATTGCTCCGCCTGCGGTACTCATATCAAGTATGCCAAATCCTCCAAGCATCAGCTGTATGAGATATACGATAATGCCCATGACTGCCGACATCAGAAATTCCGGCAAAATATCCCTCCATTGTGCGGCCGGACCATAGCCCATGATATCCCTATTGGGATATCCGTTTATAAAGGTCGTGATGTAATCCACAAGCGCCTTCATAAATATCATGCCTGTTATGCCCATACGTACGCTTAATACAAGCACGAATATGCCTATCAGCTTCTTGATAATCTCAAGCTTAAGGTAAATGTCACTGCGGCCATTGGCATTAATAGCCTGAAGATTTGCCACATGCAGATGCCATACACTGTAGGAGAGACAGCACAGACGCAGAAGCGGCACTGCAGGCATCCATTCCTCACCAAGAAGCACTCTGACTATAGGCTCTGCCGTAGCCATGATTCCAAACATCATGGGAAACATCACAAAGCTTGAGAGCTTAATGGCGCGGCGCAGCATCTTCCTTGCCGTCTCATGATCTGTCTGAGTCTTGGAAAATGCAGGAAGCATAACGGCCTGCATAGTCTGAGCCATTGAATTAACTATCACCTGAGGAAATTGATTGCCTCGGTTATAATAGCCGACCATAGCCGAATTATATAGCTTTGAGATTATAGGCGTGTAGATATTGGTGTATATGGTATCTATAAGCCCCGATGCCAGCACCTTCCAGCCATATGAAAAAAGTACTCCTATTCGTTCTGTAGACAGCTTGAAGGCAGGTCTCCAGCTTAAGCTTAGGTTAAGCAGCACCATCAGCGCTGCATTCTTGATTAGCTGCTGAAGTATAAGTGCCCAGGTTCCCATGCCCTTAAGTGCCGCAATTATACCTATAACACCTGAGATAATATCAGCCGCTATGGTTGCTCTGCATTGCATACCAAAGGACATGCGTCTTGCAACGATTGCCATCTCAACTGATACAACCGAGCCTGTAAACAGCAGCAGTGAAAGCACTCGCAGCATGCTGACTATATCAGCATCCCCAAAGAATTCCGCCGTCAGCGGTGCCGTCGCAAATATGAGTGCATAGAGTACGGCTGATATAAGTAAGCCCACCCAGAATACAGAGCTTAGGTCCTCGTCATTAATCTCCTTCTTCTGTATAAGTGCGGTCTGGAAGCCATTTTGTATAATGACATTTGCTATGGTTATAAATATAAGCATAACAGACATCGTGCCGTATTTCTCCGGTCCGAGCAGTCTTGCCAATATAAGTGAAATAAAGAAGGTGATCAGCTGATCTCCTCCGCTCTCTGCCGCCTTCCAGAAGAAGCCTGCTATTACATTTTTCTTGATGCCCTGTTCCTGCAAAATTCCGCCCTTATCAATATATCTGTCTGCAATCAAACCTTGATGTTATGCTGAGCCTACAAATACGTAGGCATAGTTTTATAGTATGACTCCCGATTGTGTATCCGTCAACTGCTTTGGCAAAAAACAAGGGAGAAACCTCCGAAAAGTCTCTCCCTCTGTAAGCTTAAAATTTTACTGTGCTATTGCCTGCGGCTCAGCCTCGATGCCTGTTGCAGCCTCCTGCTGAGCGGCCTCTGCAGCTGCTCTTGCCGCATCTGCAGCCTCCTGCTGCTGTTTCTTAACTATAACCGGATCTGTAGGGTCATAGTTCTGTGTACGCGGTATAGCCTGCTCTATAGCCGGTCTGTCGAACGGTCCTGTTATCCACTCATCATTGTATATGGTAACCTGAGTTCCTACTCCGCAGTTTGTATATACCCATGCAGCATCGCCTGAAAGCATTCTTACACAGCCATCTGACTGGTTCTTGCCAAGCTGATTATAAGTATCTGCAACCAGGTGATACGAATCTGCTGCTCCCTGATAGATGATGGAATGCAGAATGTATCCGTTCTTGAATCTAAGCAGATACTGACAATAAATTGCACCGTCATCAGCTGCATGCATGTACTTCCATCTGTATGCCTCATAGGTCTTATAGGTTCCGAGCGGTGTATCGTTGCCTATAGTTGTAAGTATAACCTTGACCGGTATGATATAGCCATTGTCACCGTCCTTAGCATATACGGTAAGCGTCTTCATGGCCTTGTTGATCTTGATAATGTAATCTCCGGTAAGACCTATAATAGGCTCAAGGTTTGTTACAACAACACCATTTTCATCAAAGTAGTACTTATAACCGTCAATATACTGCCAGCCTGTTACTATCTGATTGTTATTGAAATAATACTTATTGTTATTATTGTCGTAAGCCCAGCCGGTAAACGCTCTGCCGTCAAAGGTCTGATAGCTTGCCTTGCCGTCTGCTCCGATAACTACGCCCTCAAAGCCTGCTGCCTGCTGGAAGCCTGCTGCCGTACCGGTGCCCTTCTTGAAGAGCTTAATCTCCATAGACTGGATATACTTACCTGTACCGAATGTTCCTGCTGCATCTCCATTGTGTGCCCAGCCAAGCTGAGTTCCGTCATTGAGTGTAACCTTGTAGAATATGTCATAGGTGTTAGCAGTGTGACCCTTGATACGAATCTGAACGCCTGCAACCTTTGAGCCGTCACCGTAATCAGGTGTACGCATCTCATTCATAGCCCACTTGGACCAGCCGTGTGCATCTGTATAGACTCTGTAATATACATCACCTACTGCTCTGTCATAGCACATCCACAGACCGGAGAAGCCGTCGCCTGTTGCCGTGCTTGCTTCTGTAAAGTTGGAAAATGCAGGTGTTGTTCCGTCAAAATTAATCATTGCAGCATTGATAATAGGTGTCTCTCCTAATATCGGATCCTGCTCAACTCCCTGACCTGCACTGCCAAGATTGCTTGCAGCAGTCTGTGCTGTTGAGGTCTGAGGCTGTGTTCCTCCGGGTCCTATAACTCCGGGACCTATGCTGCCTGAGCTCTGTGTCGAAGTCTGAGTCTGCGTACCGCCTGTCTGCTGAGTCTGTGTACCCGTTGATTGAGTCTGAGTGCTCGTTGACTGAGTCTCCGTGCTCTGTACAGCACTAGTTTCCTGCTGTGTGCTCTCTCCTGTAGGGCCTGCCGTTGAGCGCTGGTTTACTCCCGGTGCATATATTACGTCAGCAAAAGCTGTGCCGCTTAAAGCAATGGACATTGCTAGGGCAGCGCACGCAGCAGCTTTAAACTTTTTTACCATTTCATATACTCCTAATCTAATTAAAATTGTTCACACAATTGTCACGGTGCACAGTGTATCACACTTTATTTACCTATGCTATAGGAAGTTAAAATCGTAAGCAAAACTTTAGGAAAGTGCCCTTTTATCTTGATTTTAGACCTTTACAGCCTAATATAATATAGCTGTGGTTTGTCTCGCATTAAGCGTCACTGTGATGCATATTAAGTCTCATCAATCACTTCGAACGGAAGCTTGTCCAGTATATCCTTCTGCTTATCTATCCCCGGAAATACCTCAATCAGAGTGAGGCCCTTTAGTTTAAGCTCAAACACACATCTCTCAGTTACATATATAACATGCTGTCCGCGTTCTAAAGCCATCCTGCCGTTAAAGCTTATGCTGCGCACATCCTTAACTATCTTTGGTATGCTTCCTTCCCGGTCAATCACTACTCTTCCGCCATGCTCGCTCACGCTTAAGCCCTTGGCGCTGAAGCTCAGACAAAATACAACATTATGTGTTGCGCTGGTTATGTTTCCGAAGCCGCCTATACCCGCAACCTGGTCTGCTCCTCTGTGAGAATTGACATTGCCGTGACTGTCCATCTCCAGTCCGCCCATGAAGCAGATATCAAGTCCGCCTCCGTCATAGAAATCAAACTGGCTTGCCATATCGCATATTGAGGCAGCACCTATCATGGAGCCAAATACTCCTCCGCTTGCAGGAAGTCCTCCGACACCACCTGACTCAACGGACAGCGTCACCTTATTCAGCATGCCTGACTTAGCCGCATACTTGCTGACCTGCTCCGGTATGCCCACACCGATGTTTACAATCTGTCCCGGTTTAAGCTCCTTTTCAGCTCTCCTGCCGATAATGTCTGCTGTCGCATCCTTTCTGGCATTAGCCTTGGCATTTTCCCGGTCAAGTCTGTCAAACCAGTACTGCATGCTCTCTTTATCTGCATGTATGCCTCCTGACAAGGTCTTTAGGGCTTCATTATCATTGCTCTTACCGGTTACGACAACTGCATCCACCAAATTAGACGGTATAATTACATCTCTGGGTCTCGCATAATCCTGACGAATTCTGTCAACCTCAACCAATACCACACCATTATTACGCTTCGTAAGCTGAGCTATGGATAATGCATCAATCGTGCAGTATTCATCCTCAAAGGTGATATTGCCATCCGGGTCAACTGAGCTTCCCTTAATTATCGCCGCATCAAAATCAGGCAGCCTGTAATACAGATATTCTTCTCCGTCAAGCTCTATGAGTCTCACAAGACTTGTATCCTTAGACAGCTTATTTAATCCCGGTCCCTCAATACGCGGATCCACAAACAGACCTAAGCCAAGCTTAGTGATATAGCCCTTATGTCCGCCTGCCTGCGCTCTCATTGCATGACTCATAGGACCAAGAGGCAGATTGTATGCCTCAAATCTATCCTCAAGCACAAGTCTCTTGGTGCTTGGCATAGCTCCGTAATGACCGCATATAATACGGCTTACAGCCCCTTCTCTGATATAATTTTCCGCACTTTCGCAAGGAGCAAAGGTTCCAAAACCGGCAGCTGATACAAGTGTCAGCCTGTTTGGTGAGCCGCACTTTCTAAAGCGCCTCGTTATGGCATCATGAAGCTCTTTAGGATGAGCTATTCCTACAAATGAATTAAGCCCTATAACAGCTTTGTCTTTTATTAATTTAACAGCCTCATCAGCTTCAAGTATCTTAACCATAAGCCCTCTGCACCTACTGTCTTATCAGCTTGTACGTTTTTCTCAACAGTTCATAAAGCCATCTGTGCTTTGCTTTAAGTATAAGCAGCTTGCGTTCAGTATCCGGAAGCTCCGCCAAAAAACCGGCATTAGCCTCATTCAGAACAGCTTCATTTTTATCCTCTTTGATATCTATGAGGAAACGGCTCCTCGCCATGGTTTCCTTGAGTGCTGCGGTATACCTGCCGCAGGTATCCTTATCAAAGGCATTATAGAGCTTGACCATGGCAGCATAATGGCTCTCCCACTTTTGTCTGGCCTTCTCCCCATCCATGCTGTCGCCCCACGAGCCGGCTCTGCCCATGCGATACATGCTCATCACGGTATCATCATAATACACACTGCCATGCATAAGCATTGCAAGCTGAAGCGGTATATCACCGACCGGACAGTCAAAGTACCACTGAGGAAGGCTCTTTGCATATTCGCTTCGAAAGAACATGGACGCTGTCGGGATATTTTCCTTTTTGGAAATGACATTTTCCGCACTTATAGCTCCTGCGGCTGCAAAGGGCCTAAGCTCTGCCACTGTTCTGAAGGCATGGTCCTCCGACACAACTCCTGCCGCATGACAGCAAAGCGCACATTCCGGATGCTCCTCCATATAGTCAAACTGCTTCTGCAGCTTATCCGAATCCGACCAATAATCATCTCCCTCGCACATGGCTATATACCTGCCTCTTGCCCTCGGAAAATTAAACACACCGCTGATATTGGAGATACCCTTGGAGTATTGATTCTCCTCCTCATACATTGGCTGCATAATATCAGGATAACGCTCGGTATATTCCCTGATTATATCGATAGTATCATCTGTCGAACAATCGTCGTGGATTACAATCTCAAACGGGAAGCTGGTTTTCTGCATTAAGAAGCTATCCAGTGCCTGTCTGAGGTATGGGCCATGATTAAAGGTTATGCATGATATTGATACTAATGGTTGTGTATTCATGTTACCCTAAAAGTGTTGACGGATGCTTAAAGCGCACAGCAATCCGTACTTTTATTATATGTGGCGCCTGCAAATGCACAGGCAGTTTTGTTAACTTCAATAGCCTTGACGGATTACAGCACTCAGTCTGACTCCTCCATCTTGGACAGCTTTGCCGCCTGGTCAGCCGTAATAAGTGCATTGATAAGCTCGTCCAAATCGCCATTCATAATCTTATCAATGCTGTAGAGTGTGAGCTTGATACGATGGTCTGTCACACGGCTCTGCGGAAAGTTATAGGTACGTATCTTCTCGGAACGGTCACCGCTTCCTATCTGTGAACGTCTAAGGTCTGCCTCTTCATTTTGCTTACGCTCTAATTCCATCTCATAGAGACGCGCGCGAAGTATGCGCATAGCCTTTTCCTTATTCTGAAGCTGGGATTTTTCCTCCTGCATATGTATAACTATTCCTGAGGGATAGTGTGTGAGTCTGACCGCCGAATCCGTGGTATTGACACACTGACCGCCGTTTCCTGAGGCTCTGAATACATCCCAGTGTATATCGTTAGGATTAATCTCAACATCAACCTCCTCAGCCTCCGGCATAACAGCCACCGTAGCGGTTGAAGTATGTATGCGGCCGCCAGATTCCGTCTCCGGTACACGCTGCACTCTGTGCACACCGGACTCATACTTAAGCTTAGAATAGGCTCCCTTACCGTCAATCATGAAGGTTATCTCCTTGAAGCCTCCTATGCCTATCTCGTTAAATGATGCAAGCTCAGTCTTCCAGCCATTCTTCATGGCATAGCTTGTATACATCCTGTATAGGTCTGCTGCAAAGAGCGCCGACTCATCGCCTCCGACACCTGCTCTTATCTCCATGTAAATGTTTTTGTCATCGTTAGGATCCTTCGGAAGCAGGAGCACTCGCAATTCATTTTCCGTCTGCTCTATGACAGCTCTTGCGTCATTAAGCTCCTCCTTGAGCATATCCCTCATGTCAGAATCATTTTCATGCTCAAGCATATCCAATGCGGCATCGCGGTCATTAACGGCTCGCTCATAACGCTTATAGGTCTCAGTTATAGGCTGAAGATCCGCCTGCTCCTTAAGAAGCCTCTTGAAACGCTCTGCATCCGATGCTGCATCCGGCTCAGAGAGCACATTCATGAGCTCCTCATAGTGCCTCACTATATCCTTAACTCTCTCAATTCCTCTCAAAGCTCTTTACTCCTTCTATTAATCAGGAAATCGGCAGGTAACAACTCTGTCTCTGTCATTTAAGTCCTTAAGCACCTCTATATTGCAGTATCCCTTATCCGTAAGCAAGGTAGTTACTGCCTCTGCCTGGTCACAGCCTATCTCAAGATACAATCTGCCGCCTGCATTAAGCCTTGCTCCTGCCTGCTCCGCAATAATACGATAGAAGGTAAGCCCGTCGCTGCCTCCGTCAAGTGCTGACATAGGGTCATAATCCTTAACCTCAGGCTGAAGCTCTTCGATATCGCGGCTTGGAATATATGGCGGATTAGACACGATAACATCAAAGGTTTTGTCTATCTCAGCAAACATATCGCTGTGTATAAAATCTATAACAGCATCATTATCACGGGCATTATCGCGGGCAACATCAAGTGCCGCCTCCGAATAATCCGATGCTGCTACATAGCTGTAAAGTCCAAGCTTCTTGAGGGATATAGCTATGCATCCGGATCCTGTACACAAATCTAGTATCTTCAATCCGGCTGCGTTATCACTGTCTATCTTATCTGTGGCATTATCCGCAGAGCAATTATTGCATTCGACTTTCCTGGCAGCTTCCTTCTCCCTATCAAGCACGGTCTCAACAAGGAGCTCTGTATCCTGACGCGGTATCAGCACATCCTTGTTAACACGAAACTCCAACCCCATAAACCAGGCAGAGCCTAGTATATGCTGCAGAGGTACATGCTTTGCTCGCTTTGCGATAAAGTCATCATAGCTAATCCTTGCTCCGCAGTCTCCCGGACAATAGGTAATATCCTGAGGCTCCTCGCCGCCTGATGCCCCTGCGCAAAGATTTCTGTCCATATCATTAAGCAGCTCTGCGCTTGTCTTGCCGTAGGCGCGCATCAAAAGCTGTCTTGCATCATATGCTGCATTATCTATGCCGGCCTTATTAAGTTTATCTGTGCCCTCACGGAGCAAATCTCTTACTTTCAAGATACTCTAAAAGTGTTGACGGATGCAAAAGCAGACTGCATGCTTGCATGCAAGGATGATTTTGCATTTGGCAACCTGCCCTGTATGAGCAATGTAGGGCGATAGCCCGGAATGCGAATACAGGCAGGATTGCGAGAGCGCGTAAGCGCGAAGCAATCCGTACTTTTATACTATGTTATGCCTGCAAAAATGCAGGCGTTGTTGTTTACTTGTGTCGATTCTCTGCCTTAACAAGCAGCTCCCTGCCAAGCGCATCCGGTCCGTCAGGGAAATTCTCAGCCTCATAGCTCTTCCAGTCAAATACAGCCTCTACTGCCGCTATGGCAACCTCTATCATGCTGTCATCAGGCTCATAGGTAGTTAATCCCTGCATCCACATTCCCGGTCTTGACAAAAGTTCAACAATTTTTGACTCACTTCTGCCCGCAAGACGCAGAAACTCAAAGCTCACTCCTGCTATAACCGGCAATAATATGATACGAGACAAAAGTCTGTATAGCGGAGATTCAAACCTGAATACCATGAAGAACAGTATGCTGATAATCATAACGATGACTATAAAGCTTGTTCCGCAGCGCTTATGCTCCTTGCTTGACACTGCCACATTGTCCACATTGAGAGGCAGACCATGCTCTATGCAGTTGATGCATTTGTGCTCTGCACCATGATACATGAAGGTGCGTCTGATATCCTCTGTTCTCGATATCAGCTTGATATATAATATGAAAATGCCGACTCTGATAAGTCCTTCTATTAGTGCTATAACAGTCTCGGAGCCTATAAGCTTCTTAATTACTCCGGCTATCGCAAGCGGCAGCCACATAAACACTACCATAGCGATAATAACAGAAAAAATCATGGAAACCGTCATTACAACCTTTTCTGCATTGTCTCCAAATGTGCGGTCAAGCCACTGCTCAAGCCTTCCGGGCTCTTCGCCCTCATCATCCTCATAAAAGGATGCGGAATACATGAGTGTCTTCATGCCGACAATAAGTGATTCGACAAAGCTAAAAGAGCCTCTGATGAACGGAAGACCTGCAAGCTTATAACGTGAAGTAAGCGGTACTCTGTCTGTTACCGCAACCTCTATCTCCTTATCAGGCTTACGCACGGCTACAGAATATTTGTTGCCGTTTCTCATCATTATGCCTTCTATAACGGCCTGTCCGCCTATACCGCTGTATCTCATGAATCTTCCTCAAAAACTAAGTTTCCTAAAAACAGAGAAGGGACCGGACTGCAAAGAGCCCGATCCCTGTAATTATCATCAATTATGATTATCTCATGCCATACTTCTTGTTGAATGCCTCAACACGACCTCTTGCTGCAGCTGTCTTCTCCTTACCTGTATAGAAAGGATGGCACTTGGAGCAAACCTCGACTGTGATAGCCGGCTTGGTTGATCCTGTTGTGAATGTGTTGCCGCAATGGCATGTAACGGTTGCCTGATAGTACTTTGGCTGAACTTCTGCTCTCATGATATTATACCTTTCTTTTAAACCGGCGATTACCGACCGCCGATAGTTTATTGTCGTGAGGCTTCCCACGAATTATTTCATTACAAAACACGGGCATCGCCCGCAAACAAGCTGTGTTATTGTAGCATACAATTATGTTGTGTGCAAGCACTTATTACACGTCCTATTCAATTGATTGAACGCCGCTCACCGCTGCTTACTGCATGCCTGTATACCACAGAGCATCCAGGCAGCATTTACAGCACCTTACTTAAGAAATCCTGTAATCTCGGATGCTTTGGCGATTCAAATATCTCTGTCGGAGTGCCCTCCTCGAGGAGCTTGCCGTCTGCCATAAAGAGTACGCGGTTGCCAACCTCCTTAGCAAAGCCCATCTCATGGGTTACAACTACCATGGTCATACCTTCCAAAGCGAGCTCCTTAATAACATCAAGAACCTCTCCTACCATCTCCGGATCAAGTGCTGAGGTAGGCTCATCAAAAAGCATTACATCAGGCTCCATGGCCAAGGCTCTTACTATAGCAACTCTCTGTTTCTGCCCGCCGGAAAGCTGTATCGGATATGCGTCTGCTCTATCCTTAAGTCCTACTCTGTCCAGAAGCTCTAATGCCTTTTTATCTGCCTCTTCCTTAGGCACTCCCTTTACCTTAACAGGTGCAAGCGTGATATTTTCCCTGATGGTCATATGCGGGAACAGATTAAAATGCTGGAAAACCATCCCCATCTTCTGACGATGCTTATCGATGTCAAGCTTGGTCCACTTTCCGTTCTCATCCTTAATCCTTCTCTTGGTGATATCCACTCCGTCAAAGATAATCGTTCCGTCTGTGGGATGTTCCATGAGATTAAGGCTTCTGAGGAAGGTTGATTTGCCGGAGCCGGATGGTCCTATAACAACCATGACGTCGCCTTTATTGATATCAACCGATACACCATCAATCGCCTTGATAGCTCCCTTGTTGTAATATTTACATAAATTCCTGATTGAAATCAGCACATTATCTCTTGTCTCCACGTCTCATCCTCCTCTCACAATAAGCTATGATCTTGGAAGTCGGGAAGGTCAGGCAGAAATATACGCAGGTCGCAATTATAAGCGGCTCGGCAATTCTGTAGGTTGCTCCCTTCGTCGCGGATACGGCATACATGATATCCTGAACACCTATGGTGTAGCAGATAGATGACTCCTTGATAATTGTTACAAACTCGTTGGCTATAGGCGGAAGTATGTTCTTGATAGCCTGCGGAAGTATGATGTATTTCATATTTTCAAACTGAGAAAGTCCGAGTGAACGTGCTGCCTCTGTCTGACCTCCGTCAACCGACTGTATACCGGCACGGATTATCTCTGAAAGGTAGGCTGCCGAATTCATAGCCAAGGCAACAACACCGGGTATGAATCTGTCTGTTCTTATAAAGCCGAAGAGCTTATAGGACGGTATGTCTACATTTGCAAATACAACATAGAATATAATAAAGAGCTGTACCAGCATAGGTGTTGCTCTGAACACCTCAACATAAACCGTTGCAATGAAGCTTATCGGATTAAAGCGGCTAAGTGATGCCAGAAAGCCTTCCTCTCTCTCGTGTCCGTCCTCTGTAAGTGCAAGAGATCTGAACGGTCTGAAATCAGACAGCCTCATCACTGCAAGCAGCAATGCAAGTATAAATCCGAATATAACGGTAAATAATGATAATGATATCGTACATATAAGTCCCTGTTTAAAGAGATCTATGTACTCAAAGGCTTTTTCAAACCCTGCAATGCTAAACAATAGTATGCCCTCCAGTTTATTATCACTCTGTACTCAAGAAATTAAAGTGTCTATATTCCTTAATTTATGCAGGTTCCCGGCATAAGCAGATACCACTAATCACTTGCACACAGAGCATTTTTTGTCGTAATTGAATCATTATAGAATGTCATGCAAAAACATACAAGTATTAATCACACAAAAATCCCCGAATACATGCAACTCATACATGCATCCGGGGATTGGATATGATTGTGATTATTAATCTGTAATCAACTTATTTAGCTGCTGACTCAGACTCTGCTTCGGTCTCAGCCTCTGCAGCTGCTTCCTCAACATCTGAAGCTTCAAGCTCTGCTGCATCTGCGGTATCGTCAACAAGACCCTCGATGATATCTCCGCTTGCAAGCTCGTTAGCCTTAGCTACATAGTCGTTAAGTGTACCGTCCTCGATGCACTTTGCAATAGCCTCGTTAACACCCTTAAGAAGTGCCTCGTTACCCTTCTTAACACCTACTACAGAGCCCTCTGCATCATAAGGAACATTGAGTACAACCTCAAGATCAGGATAGTTCTTAGCGTAGCTCTCTGCTACCATGGTCTCGATATAAGCGCCATCCATCTTGCCTGCAAGAAGATCTGCTATGATATCTGTAACCTTAGCCATCTCTATGATGTCAGCCTCAGGTGAATTCTCCTTAGCAAGACCTGCCTGGATAGAACCAACCTGTGCACCGATGATGCAGTCTGCCTTATTGGTATCCTCAAGTGAGGTGAACTTATCAGCATTGTCCTTGCGGCATACAAATGACTGTCCGCCTGTGATATAGATATCAGAGAAGTCCATAACCTCCTCGCGCTCAGGTGACGGTGAATAGCCTGCCATGCCAAGGTCAACATTACCCTGCTGAAGCTCCATGATTGTTCCGTCGAAATCCATTGGAACTACCTCAAGCTCAAGTCCGAGATAATCAGCAATATACTGAGCAAGGTCCATATCAAAGCCTGCAAGCTGTGGTGTGCCGTTCTCGTCAATTGCGTAGAACTCATACGGAGCAAAGTCCGGGCTTGTTGCTACTGTAAGCTTACCAGCCTCAACTGTCTCGATATCGCTCTCTGCGCTCTCCTCAGCTGCTGCCTCTGTGCTCTCATTAGCTGTGTTTTCAGTCTCTGCAGCAGTTGTGTCTGCTGTTGATGATGAACCGCAAGCTGCAAGTGAAACTGCCATAACTGCAGCAAGTGCTCCTGCAAAAATCTTCTTCATTTTTTTCTCCCTTTTTATAAAACTACACGGTATCTGCCGTAAGCCCGCAGCTCTAACAGTTGCATAAATGTATCGCCTGCAGGTTATACAAGTCTAAACACCGATACCAGCTTAAGCTTTCGCAAAAGCCTTAATACTTTGTCTGTATAACAAATCCGTATTATACTACCTATGCTCTTGCTGTCAAGATACTTTTATAGATATTCATTATTCAGGATATTTATTCATCTTCCAGCTTGAGCACACTCATGAATGCAGACTGAGGTATCTCTACCGATCCAAAGGTACGCATACGCTTCTTGCCTTCCTTCTGCTTCTCTAAGAGCTTCTTCTTACGTGTGATATCTCCGCCGTAGCACTTGGCAAGAACATCCTTGCGCAGAGCCTTAATTGTCTCTCTCGCTATAATCTTGCCGCCGATTGCAGCCTGAATCGGTATCTCGAAAAGCTGTCTAGGTATCTCGTCCTTTAGCTTCTCGCACATCTTGCGGCCTCTCTCATAGGCACTGTCAGCAAATACTATAAATGACAATGCATCTACAGTTTCTTTGTTGACCAATATATCAAGCTTAACAAGATTAGACTTAGCGTAACCTTTGAGTTCATAGTCAAAGGATGCATATCCGCGGCTTCGGGACTTAAGCACGTCAAAGAAGTCGTATATAATCTCATTTAAAGGAAGCTCATAGCGAAGCAGCGCTCTGGTATCCTCAAGATACTCCATACCAAGATAAACGCCTCGTCTTTCCTGACAAAGCTTCATAATAGAGCCAACATAGTCCGTGGTGGTCATTATCTCTGCCTTAACTATAGGCTCCTCCATGTATTCTATCTGAGAAGGATCCGGCAGATTGGTCGGATTAGTAAGATCTATAACCGTTCCGTCTGTCTTATATACCTTATATATAACTGACGGAGCTGTGGTCACAAGATCCAGATTATATTCTCTCTCAAGCCTCTCCTGTATGACATCGAGATGCAAAAGTCCAAGGAAGCCGCATCTGAAGCCAAAGCCCAAGGCTACCGAGGTCTCCGGCTCATAGAAGAGCGATGCATCGTTAAGCTTAAGCTTCTCCAAGGCATCTCTAAGGTCCGGATACTTGGCATTATCCGCAGGATAAAGACCGCAGTAGACCATGGAGGTAACCTCCTTATAGCCGGGCAAAGGCTCTGCCGCAGGATTAAGTGCGTCTGTAACAGTATCTCCGACTCTGGTTGTCTGTATGTTCTTGATGCTTGCCGTGATATAGCCTACCTCTCCGGCTCTAAGCTCATCGCAGGGCGCAAACTGACCCGGATGCATATATCCGACCTCAGTCACCTCATACTCTGCGCCCGATGCCATCATACGTATACGCATATCACGCTTAACTGTACCTTCCTTGACACGGCAGAATATTATAACGCCTCTGTAGGTATCATATACCGAATCAAAGATAAGCGCCTTGAGCGGTGCATCAGCATCACCTGTCGGAGCCGGTATCTTATGAACTATAGCTTCAAGGACCTGCTCTACATTAAGACCCGTCTTAGCGGATATGCGTGGTGCATCCTCAGCCTCAATGCCTATAACATCCTCTATCTCATGGGCTACCCTGTCAGGATCTGCACTCGGCAAATCTATCTTATTGATAACAGGTACAACCTCCAGGTCATTATCCAGCGCCATATAGACATTGGCGAGGGTCTGAGCCTCGATACCCTGTGCCGCATCAACAACCAGCACAGCACCGTCACACGCCTTAAGCGAACGTGACACCTCGTAGTTAAAGTCCACATGTCCAGGAGTATCGATGAGATTGAAGACATATTCCTCACCATCCTCAGCCTTGTAAACTGTTCTGACAGCCTGAGACTTGATGGTTATGCCTCTCTCCCTCTCAATATCCATATTATCAAGCACCTGTGCCTGCATCTCACGGCTTGACAAAAGTCCTGTCATCTCAATGATACGATCTGAGAGCGTGGACTTGCCGTGGTCTATATGGGCAATGATGCTGAAATTCCTTATCTTGCTTTGATCAAAATGTGTGTCTGCCATACGAATATATACTCTAACAAGTGTTGACGGATTGTGAGAGCATGTTAGCGCAAATCAATCCGTGACTTTTTTATCATGCGGCACCTACGAATATGTAGGCAGCCTTGTTTACTCCGTATATCACAAAAGCCCCCGGTGGGTTATGCCGAGGGTTTATAGTTTATAATTAAGTCTGATTAAAACCTCTGATTACTGCATAGCAGCAACAGCCTTTGAAAGTCTAGCTACCTTTCTTGAAGCTGTATTAGCATGATATACGCCCTTAGTCTCGGCCTTATCAATCTCTGAAGCAGCTGCCTTAAGAGCAGCCTCAGCTGCAGCCTTATCTCCAGCCTCTACAGCAGCATTAACCTTCTTAACATAAGTCTTAACCTTTGATCTGATAGCCTTATTACGCTCAGTTCTGGTCTGTGCTACAAGCACTCTCTTCTTAGCTGATTTAATGTTTGCCATTGTTGTGTTACACCTCCTTCTTAAGATTATGGTAATGATGTTTCCACTAATCCCGGACACGGACAGTCTCGTGCAAACATGAGTATTTTATATACTTAACCGCCTTGTGTCAAGTGGATACTTAAGTTTTTATCCTGCAATTAGCAGTTCTATGCCCAATCTGTCGCTTACATCGCCTGACTTAATCCTGTATTCTGTATCTGCACAGGCATCAAGCCGTGATATAAGCTCCCTGCGGGAGGTCTTGCCGACCTGTTCTCTCCTGCGTCTAAGCTGCCAGTCCTTGATAGATAATCTGTTCATTATCTCTGCTTCACTTAGTCCCGCATCCACACATTCTCTGTATGCAAGAGCTCCCTCATATTGCTTGGTTATGATACGCAATATCATAAGTGCTGCTGTCTTGATTGCAAAAAGCTCCTCCAATACGGAAAGCGCCCGTGTCACATCGCCCTTAAGCTTATATTCAATCATATCAAAAACTCTGTCCTGTATAGTCTTTGAACAGATTGCATTAACATCCTCTGCTGTAATAATATAATCCTTAGGCTTATCTAAGGTATAGCATATAAGCTTTTCAAGCTCGGTGCTAAGATTCTGCATGTCATAGCCCGTAAGCTCCGTAAGTTCATTTAAGGTTCGTGTGTCTATGCGCCGTCCTGCTGCCTTAAGCTCACGCTTGGCCCAGTCCCTGACCTCGCCCCTGCCGGCACTTTTTTCCTTGCCGGATTTACTGTCTGCCGTATCAAAGCGCATAATCTCGCCCTTTGCCTTAAACAGCTTATAAAGCGCATTAGAGCGGTCTACCTTCTTTTCTGTAAATATCACCACCGTGGTGTCCGGCACCTCTGAGAATATCTCAAGCCTGTCATCATTTACAGCGGTATAATCACTGTCATCCTCCGTCTCATCAGCGCTTTGGCCTCTGCCTGCTCCATTGCCTCTGGCAAACCAGCCGGAATCATCTATGGATATAGTCCGTCTTGGCTCCATGAACGGCATGGTCCTCATGAGTGAGGCTATCTCATCTATATCTATATTATCATCTGAAAAAGCATTATAATTCATGCTCCCAATGCAATTGAGAGCCGTCAGCAGCTTAGTCTTCTGTTGTTCCTTCAGATATTCCTCATCACCACAGATGAGATACAGATTTTTGATTGCACCCATGTTTCTCACTAAATGATTAGCAGCCTATGATATCTGCCGCATTTATCCCTATTATTCCTTTATGGCAAGCTTTAACAGAATAGCATTTTGGAATAGAACGCACAAGTCGGAAAATGTCAAACAATAACAGCTTGCTATATCAGCATTAAATATTGAGCCCATCACAGCTTGCTGCAGGCAGACTGTGATGGGCCAAGATTCATCAAAGTTCAATATATTTAATCTCAAGCTGTTCTTTACTTATACAGCCCTTTACACATACTGCTGCCTGATACGTTGCTTCGCAAGGAATGTCCATGAAGGTTACTTCTCTGCCTCTTACTGTCTGGCAGCCAAAGGGCAGACTTATCGTAAAATCATTGGGCATGTGTTTTAAACCCTCTCCTGTCATTTTCAGGTAGCTCTCCTTGCCGGTCCACAGCTTATAGAAGTATTGCCTTTGTATCTGCGCATCTGTCACCATCAGCGCATTTTGTTCCTCTGATGAGAAGGCTCGTCTTACAACGCCCTGAGGCACGTTTTTAATTATCTGTATGTCGCAGCCCACCGGAGCATCAGATATAGCACACAGCACTGCAGTTCCGGAATGACTGAGGCTAAAGAAGATGTCCCTGTGGTTTTTGAGATAAGGCTTCCCGCCCGGAGCAAGCTCTATCCGGGTGTCCCTGATTCCTTCTTCCTTAAGTGCCTTTTCCAAGAGCAGACCTGCGCCTAATGAGAGCAGCTTATCCTGCTTATAACGAAAGCATTCTGCCCTGCTGCGCCGCTTTTCATCTACAAGCTGCAGCGCCTCCTTGTATCTCATAGGATCATTAAGCACGCTTACATCTGCAATATACACTTTTATAGTATTACAGCTATTCAATACGCCTCCTGCAAAGATGATGCATCCAGATGTTCCGGAATGCCTTTACAATATAAAAATGCGGCAGACAGAGCTTTTAATCTGCCTGCCGCACTTTTTTCATTTACCAGATCTTCACACGGTCCTCGGGAGCGATATACATGCCGTCTCCTTCTTTGATGCCAAATGCTTCGTAAAATTCTTCAAACTGTGCCACAGTCACATTTACCCTCAGATAGCATAATGGATGTGAATCATAATTAGCCTTATATTCCGCCATAGCCGCTGTGCCGTTTTCTGCCCAGACTTGTGCATAAGAACTAAAGAACTTCTCATAGTCAAAATTCGGATCCTCGGCTGCAAGATGCAAAACTACTGCAATGCCGCCCATATCCGCACAGGCCTCTGTCTTAACCAGCTCACCATTGCACTTAAGGCCGTCCCAGATTGAAATATTGTTATAATAAGCCACTAACTTATCTGTCTTTTCTTTATAGTTCTGCTTATCCTCTGCCGTCCACCAATCCTTGTGGTTGCCGTCTGCATCATAGCTTGAACCAGAGGCATCAAAAGCGTGGGATATCTCATGTCCGATTACTGCACCTATCTGGCCATAGACCTCTTCCTTGGACATATCCTTATTATAAAGAACATCTCCGATGAGACCCGGCAGTATATTGATAGAATTATTGGAGAAATAATAAAATGCATTCTGTATAATCGGCACTGCAACCCATTCGTTCTTATCTATCGGATCATTAAACTCAGACAGCTCCTTTTTCTTCTCAAACTGTGCTATCTCTATGCAGGTATCAAAATAATTGTCCGAAAGCTCTAATGCATCGTGGCTGTATTTGCTCCAGTCATCCGGATACATACAGTTAACAATCATAGTGTCCAGCTTCTGTATAGCTTTTTCTTTGGTAGCATCAGAGAGAAAATCCTCTTTCTTAAGCATTTCCTTATAGCCGTCTATGATTTCATCTATAAGCGTCTCTATATTCTGCTTATCCTCTGCTGTCACGTATTGCTGACAATAGAGCTTCGAAAGCGGCCAGGCAAGCATGGAGGAAACATCACTGACAGCATATTCATCCTCCTCCTTGTAGCCCGTTGATCCCTGGATTTCATTCTGCAGATCAAGCTGCGCATAATATGTATCCTTATCCAGCATGGACATGGCATTTCTGGCTGTATGTGCCAACAGATAATCCTTTATAAGCTCCAGATTATCCTCCGCAAGGAGTTCATCCAGATGATCAAGAAAATCCATTTTTTCAGCCAACAAAACGGCCGGAATCTCCTTAATGTTGTATTGCTCAAGTGTATTCTGCAAAAGCTTAAACCACTGATACTTCTTCAGTTCATCCGGTGTATAAATCTGACTATAGATTTTATCTTCAATCTCTGTAAGAACATTCTCATCATTAGTATAGCAATACGCTGTCATGAGTTTCTCGAACTCGATTGCTCCCTCGTAGATCTTATCAATCTGTTCCTGGGTATAGCCGCACTGTAGCAAAACAGTCTGCACACCCTTCTTCTGGTTGTCATAGAACATCCTGGTATAATCAGACATATTATCGAGATCAGCATAATCTGCAGCATCCTGCAGAAATACGCTTGGCACTCCTATGGCAATGATATTTCTGGTAGCATCCTGCGGATCAGCAAGGACACCCCAGTTTAAAACATTTGCAAAGGTATAATCCGAACCGGTAATATATGCCTCAAGATCCTCAGCATTCTGTATATTCTCTATCTTCTTAAGATACGGCAGTAAGGGCTCTGCACCTGCCTTATCTCTCGCCTCCCAATCTGTAAACTCCTGATAATAGGTACTCACAAGTACGGAATCGTGATTGGTCTCATCCGGCTCCTGCTTCATAAGTCCAAGAAGCTGCTCATTGAGAGTGTCTTCAAAGGAGTTTAAATAGGAGTTATTGTACTGGCCGGGCTTAATTGCATTTTCCTTAACCCACTGTCCGGTTTTAGCCAGATTGAAATCATCCTTCAGGCTCACCTCTCCGGCACTTTCTATGTTGCTCTCTATATTAGAGTTAATCCAAGGCTTACCTGTAGTATAGTCCGGCTGTGCAGCCGCCTCAGTCGACTCTTGCTCTGATGCCGTATTCTCAGCCTCATCGCTCTCTGCTGAAGTGCCGGCTTCTGTCTGCTGCGTTTCCTGGCTGCCGGCAGTAGTACTGCCGCATCCGTACAAAGCTGTCAGCATTGCTGCCGATAATAGTAAAGCTAATGCTCTTTTTTTCATGCTGCCTCCTCCTATTAATTCACAACAAAGTTAAAGTACCTGCCTGTGTACCTGCAGGCAGCACCTTGTATGAAAATAACCAAACACTTTACGCTTAAGTGCATTACAGCACTTTTAGCGCAGAAGTATTTGATTACATGTAGTATACCTCATTTCCCGCCGCAACACAAAATGTATCTTGACACGCTTCCTTTATCATGGTAAGTTTTTAAACAATTAAAGAACACGAACGAGGGCGTTCTGCATTCAATCTGATGCAGAGCGCCTTTTTGCGTTGTTGGGTTTAAATTAAAGCTGGCAGTCTTATGCGGGACTATCCTGCCGTCAGACACTGCAGTCTGCTGATTTAGGCTTAGAGAAAGGGGACACGGAGGCGTATTATGAACGAATTAATCAAACACACCGCAAACATTAATGAACTTTTGGCGCGCTATGGCGTCAAGTTCGGAATCTACAAAAATAATACCTTCAAGGAACAGCTGTTTCCCTTTGATTCAATCCCAAGGGTAATAGAGCATGACGAATTCGAATACCTTGAGAAGGGTCTTAAGCAAAGAGTTGCCGCACTCAATCTCTTCCTTAAGGACATATATCATGACAAGCTGATAATTAAGGACAAGGTAGTGCCTGAGGAATTTGTATTTGCCTCAAGCGGATATATGGCAGAATGTGAGGGAGTTACGCCTGTTAAGGACATTTATTCGCATATATCCGGTATAGACCTTGTTAAGGGCAAGGATAACGAATGGTATATCCTTGAGGATAATCTGAGAGTGCCGTCCGGTGCCTCATACCCGATGATAGCCAGAGAGCTGTGCCGCAGATGTTCACCTGACACCTTTAAGTGCACTCATCTTGAGGATAACCGCAATTACGCTGCTCTCCTGCGTAATACAATGGATTATGTAAATGTTGGCGGCCTGAATGTCATAATGACGCCCGGCAGATATAATGCAGCCTACTTTGAGCATTCCTATCTTGCTGAGAAAACAGGAGCTCTCCTGGTTAACGGTCAGGAGCTTATTGCGGAAAATGACAAGCTTTACTACATAACTGCTGACGGAAGAAAGGAACGCGTAGGTGCCGTATATCGCCGTATCTCCGATGAATATCTGGATCCAATGAACTTTAATCCGGAATCCCTCATCGGCATACCGCATGTCTATGATGTATTCAGAAAGGGCAATGTCGCACTGCTTAATGCACCCGGAAATGGCGTTGCCGACGACAAGGGCATATATTACTTCGTTCCTAAAATGATTAAGTATTATCTCGGAGAGGAGCCGATACTTCATAACGCTCCGACCTATCTGCCTTTCTATGAGGACGATCGAAAGTATGTGCTTGATAACTTTGACAAGCTGGTACTCAAGGATGTTGCCGAGGCCGGAGGATATGGCGTAGTATTCGGAAGCTCAATGAATAAGGCTCAGAAGGAAGCATTTATAGAGCTCTTAAAGGCAGAGCCCAGACGCTTCATAGCTCAGGAGGTTATAGATTTTCAGGATCTTGATATTATTGAGGACGGTCAGCAGGTTGCTCGCAAGGCGGATCTTCGTGCCTTTGTACTTATGGGCGAGGAGCCTGTAGTATGGAAGAGCGGGCTTACGCGTTTTTCAAGAAATCCGGATTCATTTATAGTAAATTCATCACAAGGAGGAGGCTTTAAGGACACATGGGTATTATCTCGATAGAACAGGCAGACAGATTATATTGGCTCGGCAGATATACTGACAGAGTTTATTCAACAATCAGACTTTTCTCTAAGAGCTTTGACACACTGATAGACGGTCCGGAGGATAATTATCCGAAGTTTTGCAGCTCGATAGATATCCCTGATATATATGTATCCAAGGAGGATTTCCTAAGACGTTATCCCTTTGACGAAACCAATCCAGACTCTATCATCAGCAACCTGAACAGAGCTTACGACAATGCCATAGTACTTAGGGAGAGCATCAGCTCGGAGGCAATGTCCTTCATACAGCTTGCAATATATGAGATGAACAGGGCTGCCGAGAGTAAGGCTCCGCTCTTTGAGCTGCAGCACGTGCTTGATTATCTGCTTGCCTTCTGGGGAATAGTTGATGACCGTATAGACAGTGAGCAGACCAGAAACATCATCAAGGCCGGCAAGCGTATAGAGCGTATAGATTTGTATGCAAGGCTTGGCGCTGATGCCAAGGAAATCAGACGTGAGGTTCATCGTATGGTTCCTCGAGTATTAAAGAGCGGACTTAAGTACAATGCAGAAAGGCTGGCTAAGGTTCAGGAGCTTGCGGAACAGGACATGATGGATTATTATGGCATCGTTTACAATGTTGAACAGATAATGACAAATTTGTAGAGGTACGAAGCCATGCTGCTCAAGTTTGATTATCAAATGAAGCTGCATTACACCGAACCGGTGAGCAGATGTTATTTCACAATCAAATGTCTGCCTAAGGATACACTAAGGCAGAGGCTTATAAGTCATGAACTGAATATACTTCCTCCCGTAAAATATAATGACGGTGCTGATTCATATAATAACCGTATGATATACGGTCATCTCTCAGAGCCGCATAATTATTTTACCTTTGAGATTTCAGGGACAGTTTTAACCAATGACTCGCCATACGAGGAAAAGGCCACGGAGAACCGCATAGCCATGTACAGATATCCTTCCGGGAAATGTATACCGGGCGAAGCTGTAAAAGCATATTATGAAGCAGTAAAAGCTCTCTTTGTCGGTAAAAATGACTATGAGAAGAGCATCAATATAATGCACCGGCTGCATCAGGATTTTCATTATGTTAAAAACAGCACGGACGCCGGCACTACAGCTGAGGCTGCCCTGCTCTTAGGTCAAGGCGTGTGTCAGGATTATGCTCATATCTGCATCTGCCTGCTTCGGCTTGCAGGCATACCGGCGAGGTATGCCTGCGGCTTTATGTTGGGCGAAGGGGCAAGTCATGCCTGGGTTGAATTTATGACAGATGGCTACTGGCATGCCTATGATCCTACTAATGACTGCATGGTCAGGGAGGACTACATTAAGCTCGGAGACGGACGCGATGCCTCTGAGTGCGCTATTAACAGAGCAACCATGTTTGGAGGCGGCAAGCAGACTCAGAGAATAGCTGTAAGGGTGCAGGCGTCATCGGAAAGCCCAGAGCAGTGAATAGTCTGCCGCTTTGACTTAAAGCTAAGACCGTATTGAGTTTTTAGCCTAAAAAGCGAGAACTGTGCCGAACGCCTAAGTCATTTTTATAAATATTCAGACACTAAGGTGCCGGTCTTCGTTGCAAGAAAAAATTACTTAAGAGGAAAAAGTTATGATACAAACAGTGAGCTCAGTCGGGCTGCCTGTAGATGAGGTACTTAGGATACAAAAAAACAGAATTGCTCCGGATGTGATTAATGAGGGCATGAAACGCATAAGCATAGTAACAGGCATACACGGGGATGAGCTCGAGGGCCAGTATGTCTGCTTTGAGCTTCAGCGAAGAATCGCCGAGCACAGGGAATGCTTATGTGGAATAGTTGATATATATCCTGCAATGAATCCGCTTGGCATTGACTCTATAACCCGCGGAATTCCGGCCTTTGATCTCGACATGAACAGGCTCTTCCCCGGCAATATTGACGGCAATATGACCGAGTATCTTGCTGCCGGAATTATTGAGGATGTCAAGGGCTCCGACTGCGTGCTTGATATACACGCCAGCAACATTTTCCTTACGGAGATACCGCAGATACGTATAAATGAGCTTCATAAGGACAGACTCCTTCCGCTTGCTAAGCAGGCCAATGTTGATTTTGTCTGGGTTCACGGTGCAAGCACTGTGCTTGAATCCACATTTGCATACAGCCTTAACAGTATAGGCACACCGGTGCTTGTTGTGGAGATGGGCGTAGGCATGCGCATAACCAAGGCCTACGGCGATCAGCTCACTGACGGCATCATGAAGCTTATGCATGAGCTTGGCATATGGAAGGGCGAGGCTCCGACTGTACGTAAGCCTATTGTATCCTCTGACCCTGATGATGTCGCATATCTTAATTCAAGCGTAAGCGGTATATTCCTTCCTTCTGTCAGACATTGGGAAACACTTAAGAAAGGCGAAAAGGTCGGAAGCATCATAGATCCTCTGTCCGGAACTGTGCTTGATGAGATAACGGCTCCCGTAGACGGCATTTTATTTACCATAAGAGAATATCCTGTAGTTGACGAGGGCTCGCTTGTGGGCAGATTGCTGAGAAAGGAGGCTTATACCAATGAATAAGCGCGTCATCTATGAGATGAAGGGATTGTACAGAGATGATTTCCGTATAACCGGCTACGAATTCGGGGAAGGCGAGAAAACCGTCTGCATAGTTGGTAATTCCCGTGGAAATGAAGTTCAGCAGATATATTGCTGCTCCAAGCTTATCAAAAAATTCAGACAGCTTGAGCATGAAGGCCGTATAGCGGACGGCAAGAAGGTACTTATTATCCCCTCTCTTAATCCTTCGTCAATGAACATACAGAAGAGATTCTGGCCTACTGACAACACTGATATTAACCGTATGTTCCCGGGTTATAATCTCGGTGAGACAACCCAGCGTATTGCGGACGGCGTATTCCGTGAGATTCAGGATTATGCATACGGCATACAGTTTACTTCATTTTATATGCCCGGCGATTTTGTGCCGCATATACGCCTGATGGATGAGGGCTACAGTACGGTTGAAAAGGCCTGCGAATTCGGACTTCCCTATGTGGTGGTCCGCAAGGTAAGACCTTACGATACGGCAACGCTTAATTACAACTGGCAGGTATGGAACACACAGGCCTTCTCACTGTATACGACTGCTACTACCCATATTGATCCTAACGGAGCCGGACAGGCTGTTCTTGCAGTTCTTAATTTTCTTTCCGCTGAGGGCATAGTCAGGTATAACGGTCCGTCTGATTGTTCCAAAGTTATTGCAGACACAGAGCTCATAAGTGTCCAAACCTCAGAATCCGGCATATTCGAGCCGATTGTCAAAGCCGGTGACACTGTCAAGGTCGGACAGCCGCTTGCAAACATACTGCACCCTTACGAATCTGAGATTATAGAGACACTGTACGCTCCTGCAGACGGAAGAATATTCTTTATGCATAATGAACCTCTGACCTACGCTGATACAGCAGTCATAAAGATTGTGAGAGGCTGATGTAAGCTAAACTGGGCGGATAATAATTTTTAATCAATTGAAACATATAAAGAAATGAGTGAATACACGCATATAATTCATCCCTTCAAGCCTCTTTATGATGAGAACAGTGAGATACTGATACTTGGCAGCCTTCCGTCTGTCAAGTCAAGGGAACAGAATTTTTTCTATGGTCATAAGCAGAATCGTTTCTGGAAATTAATAGCGAAACTATACGGTGAAGCAGAGCCGGCCTATGATGATATACAGGCAAAGAAGGCTTTGATACTTAGCCATAAGATAGCACTATGGGATACGATATATAGCTGTGATATTATAGGATCAAGCGACAGCAGTATTAAAAATGTTGTTCCGACTGATTTAAGAGTTATATTAGAACATTCTAATGTGAAGCGTATATATTGTAATGGGGCAGCATCCGGCAAATATTATGAAAGATTTCATGAGGCAAGGCTTGGCATTAAAGCCGTAACCTTGCCTTCTACAAGCCCGGCAAATGCTGCATGGAAGTTAGATATGCTTATCGATGCCTGGGGAATCATAACACAAAGCAACTCATAATAGGCAAAATTTTATAAGTGTTCAAAAACAGGATTATCGTCTGTATCTGTGCAGATTTAGACAATCGTGTCATCCAAAAGAAAGTCTATGACGCTGATATTGAGAATGCCATTGTCATCATACCAACGCTTGCGAATGTCATGACGCACTATAATCTTCGGAAAAGAATCGCCGGTCAGTGCGAAAGGCTTGTTTTCAGTGATTGCCTTTTCTTCTGTTCCCAGTGCGTAGGCAGATTGAATGTAGGTCTTCTTACCGCCTGAAGTCGCAACGAAGTCTATTTCCCGCGCAACCGGAGTCAAATTTCCTTTGGCATTTTTCTCATTGCCATAGACAATGCCGATGTCAACTGAGCATTCACGAATCATCAGCTCATTAAAGATGATATTCTCCATGATATGCGTCATTTCCTGCTGTCGAAAGCCGATACGAGCGTTTCTAAGTCCGATGTCCTCGCAGTAATATTTATTGGGATATTCAAAATAGCTCTTGCCCTTAACATCCCAACGTTTGCATTCGGTAAATAGAAATGAATCCGATAAGTAATCCATATAGGCTTTCACGGTGTTCAAAGCAACAATATTTTCACCACTGCGCTTCTGTACGGTGTTGATGGTAGCTGCAAGCTTCGTCGGATTGGTCAGAGACCCGATAGACGAGCACAGCAGATCAAGAATCGCAGACAGTACATCCTCACGCTTGATTTTCTTCCGCTCTACAATATCCTTCAGATAAACCTCCGAAAACAGCGATTTCAGATAAGACATCTTCGCGGCATCTGTTGGTCGAGACAGAATCAGCGGCATACCGCCGTAAAAAGCAAACTCATCGAAAGCATCCTGCTTATCGCCGCCAACAGCCGAATAGTATTCGACAAAGGAAAGAGGATGTACACGGATCTCATCGCTCCGTCCTCGAAACTCAGTCAGTATATCAGAGGACAGCATTTTAGAGTTACTGCCGGTCACATAAATGTCCAAGTTTGGCAATGCCTTCAAATCATTAAGTGCATCGTAGAAAGTGATCCTCTTTCCGTTCGGATTATACGGATTTGGAACCTCATCAGACATCTGAATCTCGTCTACAAAGAGATAATACCGGTCTTTGCTTGGTTCTACAATCTCTCGGACATACGCTGCAAGCTCCAACGGATTTCGATAACGAATATCGCGTGTCAAATCCAGCTCGAAGGACAAAATGTGATCCTCGTCAACACCCTCGCTGAGAAGATAGCTTTTAAACAGATTACGAAGCAGATAGGACTTGCCACACCTGCGAATACCAGTGATCACCTTCACCTGTCCATCCCACATAAATGAGATAATTTTCTTCAAATAGCGATCCCGTTTTATTTCCACAACCAACCTCCATTGAAAACTTGTTGGAATTATCATGCTACATTTCAATGGATATTATACTTCAATGCGAGAAAAAATCCAACGGTCTCACTGAAAAGTTCGCCAATAAACCCGACAACATTTCAATGAAACAAAGTAAGTGCTTTATAAACATACGGGTTGACAACCATGCTCAGGCTTTTGAAGTGAACACCCATGCCAGCGTTTTCGCAGGCACCACATATAATAAAAGTACGGATTGCTGCGCGCTTACTCGCTCTCGCAACCGGTCTAAGTTCTTTCTTTGTTACATTTATACTTTACTACCCTTATGCTTCCACCTTCTACATATATACTTACTGCACCTGATTCATCTGTACGCAATATGCGGCTGCCACAGGCTTCTGCACGTTCAAGCACGTCCTCATGAGGGTGTCCGTAACGATTGTTTTTGCCGCAGGAGACGAGTATAGCCTGAGGCTTAAATGCATCAAATATCGCTTCTGTATTGGCGCTGTGGCTGCCGTGGTGAGCTGCCTTAAGTACAGTCAGCTGTCTTGCACTGAAAATGTCAGCCAATCCAATGCTCTCAAGATACTGTTCATCAGTAAATATTTGTTCGTCCTTATCCTCAGTATCTCCGGTAAAAAGCATCGTGAAATCTCCGCTCTTAAGCAGCAGCACAAGCGACTGTCTGTTCTTATCATCACCGGCAGCTCCCGGATACAGGCAGGTGATACTAAAGTCCTTAGCCTCGCACACAACAGAGCCTGACTGCGGATATAGAATACGATGCTTGGCTGCATTTACTGTGCTGTCAGTTTCACCATACAAAAATAAGGTCTTAAGTTCATCATAGTCTGCGTCATTTTCCGCAGCCTGAGGAAGTACCAATACTTCTGTCGATATGTCAGATTCATCACTTAAGAGATACTCTATTCCGTTAATGTGGTCGGAATCGGCATGGCTCACAGCTATACAGCTAAGCTTTGATATACCCTTAGCCATAAGAAAGCTCTCGATTACATTCTTGCCGATATTGCTCCTGCTTGAAGAACCTCCGTCTATAAGTATTGCGTGTTTGCCTTTCTTAATCAGAAATGAATCTCCCTGACCTACATCAATTGCTGTTACATACAACTCAGATGTATCTCTGTAACGAAGAATATTGGTATTAAGCACAAGCACTATCATAATGACTATACTTGCCATAGCAATTCTGCGCCGCGGGATTCTCCTTGGCTTAAGTATCCACAATATTGCAGCTGCAAGAATCAGGTAATACACAATAATCTGGAGCATAGAAGGTCTTCCTATACATACAGTCGCATATGGCAGCTTAAGACTCCATGAGCTTAGTTTCTCGTAAAACAGCAGCACATAATGTCCCGGCGCTGCAGCCACTGCTGTAAGCAGCTTGATAGGAACTAACAGCATCCTCATGCTATTGGGTGAATCCGCCATATCTCCAAGCGTTGTTAAACCAACATTTGATATCAGTCTCTTCGTAATATTGGCAATTCCCGTAAATGCTCCTGCCGCTGTCCATATGCCGATAAGCGACATTCCTGAGGCGATAACCGCAGCCATGAGTGGTATGACTATGAAATTAAGCAGGATTCCGTACACCGGTATCTTGTAGAAGTGGTATGCAATAATCGGCAGCGTACCAAGCTGTATAGATGCGCTTACTATAAATGCCTTGACCGGAGCCTTGAGACGATTGCAATGTCTTATGTATTTTGAAAGCTCTGCGTCGTTGTTATGTAAATTTTCCTTACGATTGATTCTCCCTAATATACTCTCGTACTTATTAGCATTATGTTGGATACTTCTTATAAAGCTCAGGATGTTGCTTTCTACATTTAAGCCTATCTGTCTAATCGAATATCGTGTATATATTCTGTTTTGTTCGGAATTTTCTAATAATAGTTCTATTCTTTTGATTACATTCTGTGAAATGAGGCTAATTGAGGCAACTGCACCAAAGGATAGCTGGAAACCGCTTGTAAATATCATATATGGTCTGTACAGCATTACGACTATTGCTGAGATAGAGATGGCTGTGGTCATGCAGTAATTTCTGCCTATTACTGCTGCCGCAATATTTAGTATCAGCATTATGACTGCACGTATGACTGATCCTGACGCTCCGGTCATCAGCATATACATAAACAGCACCGTTGAGGCTGCTATGGCAGATTTCTTGGCGTTTAGCTTACGGCGCAGTATATTGTACAAACTCGCACCTATCATGCTGACATGCAGGCCACTTACCGCTAAGAGGTGAGCTATGCCTGCATCCTGATACAGATTCCTAATCTCCGAATCCATATCGCTCTTATCACCTAAGATAACTGCCTTGTATATACCTGCATCATGCTCCGACAGCGTTGTATCAAATATAGCTATGCAGTGCTTTTTGACAGCATTCAGCATACATATCACAGGCGGTGTATCAGTCAAGTCACTTGAAGCATTCTTATACGACTCATATTCCTCCCTGCTGCTGATACCGAGGCTCTTTAGATACAATGAATAGTCAAATAGTCCCGGATTGGTCGGCCTATAATAATCATAGAATTCTACACATTCCGGTGTATTGTAGATATGTGATTGTACTGCACCCCTTATAAATCCCAGCAGGAATACTGTAAGTGCAGCAGTAACCAAATAAAATTTATATCTGTTTCTACGTACAAAAATAAGCGGATTATCCTCTTCGAAATATCCGCTCATTATAAACACAATCAATACAGCAGTCAGTATAATGGCTGCTGCCTTGCTTGTTAAACCCGACTCCTTTATCCCACATACCATCCCGGACAGAACAAGTGCTGCTGCGATAAACAGAGGTCGTTTCATTTAATCACCTATTAAGTTTTAGTAAGTAAGGAACTTGCTGTCATCTCCTTGGGCTTATCCAGTCCCATAAGCTCAAGCAGGGTCGGTGCAATATCTGCAAGCACTCCGCCTTCTCTTAAGCTCGTACCTTCAGCTGCATTAAAGAGAATAAACGGCACCGGACTTGTAGTATGCGCTGTATGCGGTCTGCCGGTCGCAGGATCTGTCATAATATCTGCATTTCCATGATCCGCACAGATAAAGCTGACTCCGCCTGCTTCATTTACCGCATCACAAACTCTTCCGACGCAGGTATCAACGGTCTCAACAGCCTTAATAGCCGCCTCCATGACTCCTGTGTGCCCTACCATATCTGCATTTGCAAAGTTGCAGATAACAGCATCATATCTGCCGCTCTTTATAGCCTCGCAAAGCTTGTCGCATACCTCAACCGCACTCATCTCAGGCTTAAGATCATAGGTCGGCACATCCTTTGGTGAAGGCACTAATATGCGGTCCTCATGCTCATAGGGCTCCTCCCTTCCTCCGTTAAAGAAGAAGGTAACATGAGCGTATTTCTCAGTCTCTGCTATGCGCAGCTGAGTCTTGCCCTGTGCTGCTATGTATTCGCCGAAGGTGTTATGTATCTCTTCCTTCACGAATACTACTGTTTTATGCTCTATAGTCTCATCATAGTCGGTAAAGCAGGTATAGCAGATATCCGGGCGCTTTCCTCTATCAAAATATGCGAAGTCATCATCACAAAAGGCACGGCTTATCTGTCTCGCACGATCCGGTCTATAATTAAAGAAGATTACCGAATCATGCTCCTCAACCTTAGCAATCGGCTTGCCGTCCCTTGTTATAACAGTCGGCACTATAAATTCATCCGTAATCCCTGCTGCATAGGCCTGCTGTACTGCCTCTGCTGCCTGACTGCTATACTCTCCTTGACCTTTGGTAAGTGCATCAAAGGCTTTCTCTATGCGGTCATAGTTTTTATCCCTATCCATCGCATAATATCTGCCGCTTACTGTAGCTATCTCTCCTACACCAAGCTCCTGCAGCTTAGCTTCAAGTGCCTTGATGAACCCTAAACCACTATCAGGAGGAGTATCTCTTCCATCCATAAATGCATGCACATATACCTTCTTAAGTCCGCTTCTCTTAGCAAACTCAAGTAAGCCATACAGATGTTCTATGTGAGAGTGCACTCCTCCGTCTGACAAAAGCCCCATGATATGCAGAGCTGAATCATAAGTTTTACAGTTTTCTGCAGCTTTCCTGAGTGCCGGAAGCTCAAAAAAGTCTCCGTCCTCTATAGACTTCGTTATGCGAGTAAG
>CAVBGP010000008.1:0-33113 GCA_963595005.1 Acutalibacteraceae bacterium
GATGAGGACTGGGCAAGAGCTGAAGAGGGACTTAAGAATGCGCTTGATTCAATGGGACTTCCTTATGTTGTAAATGAAGGCGACGGAGCCTTTTACGGACCCAAGATTGACTTCCATCTTGTGGACTGCATAGGCAGAACCTGGCAGTGCGGTACCATACAGCTAGATTTCCAGCTGCCGCAGAGATTCAACCTTGAGTACATGGGAGCCGACGGAGAAAAGCATCAGCCTATCATGATACACAGAGTATGCTTTGGCTCGGTTGAGCGTTTCATAGGCATACTTACAGAGCATTTTGCAGGAGCATTCCCGACTTGGCTTGCACCGGTTCAGGTACGCATACTTCCTGTATCCGATAAGTTCATGGATTATGCCGGAGAAGTTTATGATAAGCTTAATAAGGCAGGTATCAGAGTTAAGCTTGATAAGCGCAGCGAGAAGCTTGGCTGGAAGATAAGAGAGGCACAGAAGGATAAGATTCCGTATATGCTCATTGTTGGAGAGAAGGATATGGCTGATAAGACTGTATCTGTTCGTTCAAGAGCTGAGGGAGATCAGGGTGCTTGCTCCTTGGATGAATTCATAGCCAAGGTTAAGGAAGAGATAGAAACTCTTAAGAGATAATAATTTATGCTTGACAAAAGACGGTCAAGTGATTAAACTAACAATGTTGTTTTTTGAAAAGAAGGAGGTGTAGACATGTCAATCTGCCCAAAAAATAGATCATCCAGAGCTAGACGCGATTCAAGAAGAGCTAACTGGAAGATGAGCGCATCTAATCTTGTAAAGTGCAGTAAGTGCGGAGCACTTGTTATGCCTCACAGAGTTTGCAAGAATTGCGGATCATACAACAAGCGCGAGATCGTTAAGATCGAGGCTTAATAGCTGTTGATTTTGAAGTTGCAGAGCTTCCGTCACTTAGGTGTCGGAAGCTCTTTGCGTATAATACAGGTTAAATGAAGGGATGCATATGGTAACTATCGCATTGGACATTATGGGCGGAGATGACTGCCCTAAGTGTAATATAGAGGGTGCATTTGATGCACTTAATGCAGACAAGGATATTAAGCTGCTGCTTGTGGGACCTGAGGCTGTTATCAAGGAGCAGACTGCTGCATGGGATGATGAGCTGAAGTCAAGAATAGAGATTCTTACGGCTGATGAAGTTATAAGCACAGAGGAGTCCCCGGTATCGGCAGTCAGATCTAAGAAGAATTCAAGCATAGTTGTCGGAGCAGCAGCTGTTAAGGAACAGAGAGCAGGTGCATTTGTATCAGCAGGCTCTTCAGGAGCAGTGCTTGCATCAGGACAGCTTATAGTCGGCAGACTTAAGGGCGTTAAGCGTCCGCCGCTTGCCTCCCTCATTCCTACAGAGCAGGGCTTTAAGCTCTTTTTGGATCTTGGAGCCAATGTTGACGCTAAGGCGGAATGGCTTGTCCAGTTTGCCCGCATGGGCAGCATTTACATGAAGGCTGTGCAGCATATTGATAATCCGAGAGTTAAGCTGGTTAATCTTGGTGTGGAAGAGGAAAAGGGCAATGCTCTTACCAAGGAGACACATGCTTTACTGCAGGAGGCCAAGGACCTCAACTACCAGGGCTTTATTGAGAGCAGAGATGTTATCTTTGGCGATGCAGATGTAATAGTTGCCGATGCATTTACAGGTAATGCAATACTTAAGACCATGGAGGGAACGCTTAGCTTTGTTATGAGGATACTTAAGAGCGTACTTAAGTCATCTGCATTAACCAAGCTTGCTGCACTTTTGCTTATGAAGCCATTAAAGCTTAAGCTCAAGGAGTTTTCAGCGTCAGAGCAGGGCGGAGCCATGCTGCTTGGACTTAACGGGCTTGTTATGAAATGCCACGGTAATGCCTCACGTAAGGACATATGTAATGCAATACTTAAGAGTGCGGCATTTGTTGAGGGCGATGTGTGCGGTATAATCAGGGAAGCATTTGCAGCGGACAATGCGGCAAATGAAGCTGCAGGGCAGACTTGCGAAGGTAAGCAAGAGTGAAGCAAGCCATCGCTTTTGTGTTATGCTGAGCCTACAAAGCTGCAGGTATGATTATTTACAAAAAAAACACAAAAAGATATTGTTGAATAATGAGATTGCATATAGTATAAAAATGTAATATAAATTACATGCGGTCAGGATGACTGCACAGCCACTCATAGATGTGGAATATATTAGATGGCTTGGAGGCTTTATATGGAATTTGATAAATTAGCTGAAATTATTGCAGACCAGTTGTCAGTTGATGCTGAGGATATTACCCCGGATACATCATTTGCAGATGATCTTAATGCAGATTCTTTGGATCTTGTTGAGGTTATTGTTACACTTGAGGATGAGCTTAATATACAGATTCCGGATGATGATCTTAAGGGTATTAAGACAGTAGGAGATGCATATGAGCTTATTAAGGCTCATATGTAAGCATGATGATAAGAGATTTAGACAGATTACAATCAATAATAGGATATTCATTTACAGATAAGAGTATATTGAAGCAGGCTCTTATACATCCCTCCTACAGCGGAGAGATGCGCATGCAGCGTTATGAGAGCAATCAGAGACTGGAATTCCTCGGAGACGCAGTGCTTGAGCTTGTTACCTCTGAATACCTCTACAATGAACATCCGCAGACAGAAGAGGGAGAGCTTACAAAAAAGCGCTCCTCTCTTGTTTTTGAGGCAGCACTTAATAAGTGTGCCTGCAATATAGGACTTGGAGATTATATATATCTTGGCAAGGGCGAGGATGCAGGAGGCGGCAGAATGAAGCCTTCTATACTGTCTGATACCTTTGAGGCTGTTATAGGTGCTGTTTATCTTGACGGAGGCTTTGATGCAGCAAAGCAATTCATTCACAGCTTTGTTTTGGATAAGATAGAGGAGATGAGCCTGCTTCGTGACGGCAAGAGCCTGATACAGAAGTATGTTCAGCAGGATCCTGAGGCAGTGCTTGAATATAAGCTTGAAGAAGTTGAGGAGCCCGGACATCCCGAGCGGTTTAAGGCAGAGCTGTTTATTAACGGCAAACTTATATCCGAGGGACGAGGTCAGTCCAAGAAGCATGCGGAGCAGAATGCAGCAGTAGCTGCCTGCAGGAAGCTGAATGTTAGGTAGATGTATTTAAAAAGTATCGAGATACAGGGCTTTAAGTCATTTGCACATAAAACCCTGCTTAATTTTAATGACGGAGTAACAGGCATTGTAGGACCGAACGGCTCAGGCAAATCCAACATATCAGATGCGGTAAGATGGGTGCTTGGAGAACAAAAGGTTAAGCAGCTTAGAGGCGCTGCAATGCAGGATGTTATATTTGCAGGCACTGAGCTTAGGAAGGCTCAGGGCTTTGCTTCTGTTGCCATAACTCTCGATAACTCGGACAAGGTGCTGCCGGTTGATTACACAGAGGTAACGGTAACACGTAAGCTTTTCAGGTCAGGAGAATCTGATTACCAGATAAACGGACAGTCGGTGCGCCTTAAGGATATTCAGGAGCTGTTTTTTGATACCGGTATAGGCCGTGAGGGGTACTCTATTATCGGACAGGGTCAGATTGATGCTATTATCAACGGACGTCCGAGAGACAGGAGAGGCTTGTTTGATGAGGCTGCCGGTATAGTTAAGTTTAAGAAGCGTAAAGCAACGGCGCTTAAGAGACTTGAGAGCGAGCACGAGAGCTTGGTGCGTGTAACAGATGTTATCAATGAGCTTGAGAAGAGGCTTCATCCGCTGGAACGTCAATCAGAGAGTGCAAGGAATTATCTTAAGCTTCGTGATGAGCAGAAGAAGCTGGACCTTAATCTCTTTATAAGGCAGACTGAAAGCATACTGGATAGCTTAGAAAAATCCAGGAATAATCTCAACATAGTCAGAGCCTCACTGGAGGAAACCGAGGAAGAAAACAATAAGCTTAAGGAATCCGGCTCAGAGCTTGGAGAGAAGCTTGACCATATTAATACCGAGCTTGAGGAGCTTAAGGACAGGGTTTCCAAGGCAGAGCTTTTTAAGGAGAACCTTAACGGTCAGATTAATGTAAGCGAGACTGAGATTAAGTCTGACAGGGAAAATGCTGCTAATTATACCTCAAGAGCGGAGCGCTTAAGACTCGAGCTTAAGGAAGCACTTAACAATGCTCGCAAGTATCTGGTAACGATAGATGAGCTTAAGCAATCCTTAGAGCTCATGGATAAAAATGCCGAGGACGAAGCGCTTAAGGCTGAGCTTGCTGATATAGCAGGCATTAAGTCAGCGCTCAGCTCGCATAGACAAAAGCTTGAGGCGCTTAAGCTTGATGACGGGCAGCCGGATGATGAAGAGGATAGCTTAGAAAATACAGGTAAATCCTCTGATGATGCAAATAGTCATGACGGCGAAGACTCGGATTCACGAGATAAAGACGAAAAAACGCAAACAGGTGATGAAGCAAAGTCGGATGCAGAGGGTGACCAAGCTGAGGAAGAAGATGATGTGACATTTACCTTACCCTCATGGATGCAGGCCATACGAAACAAAAGGGATGATCTTGCAGACATAAGGGAGAAGGAGGAACGCACCTCAGACTGGCTTAATAAGGCAAGCGATGAATATAACCGACTGACAGCCGAGCTTAAACGCCTTGAGGGCATGCTCAATAATGCACAGGGACGTTATACCAATGTTAACGCCAGACTTGAGAGCATCAGAAATCTTGCCGAACGCTACGAGGGTTACGGTGAGAGTATACGTGCAGTTATGCGTGAAAAGCATAAAATCGGCGGAATCAAGGGCGTTGTTGCAGATCTTATCAGAACAAAGCGAGAGTATGAGACAGCAATCGAGATTGCACTCGGAGGACGTATACAGAATATAGTTACGGACAGCGAGCAGTCTGCTAAAAGTGCTATAGATTATCTGAAGCGCACAAGGCAGGGACGTGCAACCTTTTTGCCGCTCGACTCTCTTAGGTATAAGAATCAGCAGGAGCTAAAAAATGCCGTACATGAGCATGGGGCAATAGGCATTGCAAGTGAGCTTGTGGACACTGCAAGTGAATATGAAACGCTGAGTGAATATCTGCTTGGCAATATACTTGTGGCGGATAATATTGACAATGCACTGAGGATAGCAGGCAAGTTTAGGCATCAGCTGCGCATAGTTACACTTGACGGAGAACTGTTGTCTCCCGGAGGAGCATTGTCAGGAGGAGCCTATAAGAACAGTTCGAAGCTCATGGGCAGAGTCCGTGAGATTAACGAGCTTGAGCAGAGCGTTGAGACTTCGCGCCGTGAGATACTTGAGATAAGAGACAAGGTAAGCGCACAGGACAAGCTCATCAAGGAGAAAGCACAGGAGATAGATAAGCTTAACGAGGAGCTTAAGGCTATATCAAATGAGCGAAATGAGATAAGCTTTGGTATAAGCTCGGATATACGATTGAGATTCTCAGAGCTAAAGCAGCGAACAGGCTTTGCCGGCGAAAATATCGACAGGATTGCAGCTCAGATAATCAGACAGCGAGATGAGATTGCCACAAGCCGCATAGAACGCGATAACTGCCTAAAGCGCATCAGGGATGCTGAACAGTATATTGAAGAGCGCCGCAGCGATATAGAGCATATTACCGCTGAGGCACAGCATGCATCGGAGCGGGCGGAGGAGCTTATCAGGCAAAAAGAGGAGCTTCAGACTCAGCAGAACGGATATGCTGCCAAGAAGGAGGAATACGCATCCTCAATATTGGAGCTGCAGAAGGACATCATAAGACTTGAGAATCAGGTCGATAAAGAACAGCAAAAGCTTGACGAAGAGACTGAGTATATATGGAATGAGTATGAGCTGAGCATAAGCGGAGCTAAGGAATTCTATGATGATACACTTGGGTCTCTTAATGAGATTAAGCAGTCTCTCGCAGAGATTAAGCGTAAGATTAAGTCACTCGGACCGGTCAATGTACAGGCTATTGAGGAGTACAAGGAGGTATCTGAGCGCTACGGCTTCATGAAGCAGCAATATGACGACCTAGTTGCATCGGAGGCCTCTATAAGAGGTATTATAGATGAGCTTGATGTCGGCATGAAGAAGCAGTTCGATGAGCAGTTTGCTGCAATCAAGGCTCAGTTCAGAGAGGTATTTTGTGAGCTCTTCGGAGGCGGAGAGGCTGATCTTGACCTTGTATATGATTCGGAAAATGAATCCGAGGACGATAAGGCAGACGAGCTTGAAGCCGGTATATCCATAGTGGTGCAGCCGCCCGGCAAGAAGCTGCAGAATATAATGCAGCTTTCAGGAGGAGAAAAGGCACTTACGGCTATAGCATTGCTGTTTGCCATACAGAACCTTAAGCCTTCACCATTCTGCCTGCTTGATGAGATTGAAGCCGCTCTTGATGATTCCAATGTATCAAGATTTGCAGGCTATCTGCATAAGCTGACTGAACATACACAGTTTATTGTCATAACTCACAGAAGAGGCACCATGGAGGCGGCAGACCGTCTATATGGTGTTACTATGCAGGAAAAGGGTATCACGAAGCTGGTATCGGTTGATCTTATAAGTGACCAGCTGACTAATTAAAGGAGACTAAGCATGGGATTTTTTGATAAGCTTAAGGAAGGTCTTGCCAAAACAAGAGCAAACATATCGAACGGCTTGGATTCAGTATTCGGCGATTATTCTCAGGTAGACGATGACTTCTTTGATGATCTTGAAGAGATGCTTATAATGGCCGATGTCGGGGTAAATGCCTCTGATAAGATTATAGCTTCCATGAAGGACAGAATACATGAGGAGCGTCTTAAGGACAGAGAGGATGTTAAAAATGCATTGATAGCAACTCTTGCTGATACTATGCGTCATGCAGGAGATGGCAACAGCTCTTTTGATGAGGCTGCAGAGAGGTCTGTCATACTTGTTATCGGTGTTAATGGTGTCGGCAAAACAACCTCCATAGGAAAGCTTGCTATGAACTATCAGTCACAGGGAAGAAAGGTTATCATGGCAGCAGCGGATACCTTCAGGGCGGCAGCAAGAGAACAGCTTGAGATATGGGCTAAGCGTGCAGGCTGCGATATTGTCGGCAAGGAAGAGGGCGCTGATCCGGCAGCAGTTGTGTATGATGCAGTTGATGCCTTTGAGAGCAAGCACGCAGACATACTTATATGTGATACAGCAGGACGTCTGCACAATAAGAAGAATCTTATGGATGAGCTTGCCAAGATTAATCGTATATTTGATAAGAAGCTTCCGGATGTACATAAGGAGGTTCTCCTTGTTTTGGATGCCACCACAGGTCAAAATGCCCTGTCTCAGGTCAGAGAGTTTAAGCAGGTATGCGAGCCTACAGGTATAATACTTACCAAGATGGACGGCTCAGCCAAGGGCGGCATAGTCATAGCAATTGCTAATGAATTTGATATACCGGTTAGATATATAGGAGTCGGAGAACAGGCGGATGACCTGCAGAAATTCGACCCTGAGGAGTTTATAAGGGCGGTATTTTCCTAAGCTCCCAATATATGCTGGGAGAAAATAACTATACAGAGGGTGTCAAGGAAAAAAGCTTGACACCCTCTTGGTTCATAACATTCTTTAAAAACGATAGGAGAAGCAAAGGATTACGTATAACGAGGTCTTACAGATAGCAAGATCCAAGATGTCCAGAGTCAACAGATGTGACGAGGATGACCTTGCATATCTTATTTAGCTACGACACTGGGGAACTGATGATTGGAAGACAAGGAAACTTAGGAGGTGTAAAATGCCGATAGGGCATACGATGCACTTGGCAACTTATGATTTTATTTTCGGGGCGGCGGGCTCCGGTAAATCTACATATATCTACAGATATCTTACACAGGAGGCTATAGCGCATCCGGATACGCAATACTATCTCTTTGTGCCGGAGCAGAATACGCTCAAGGCACAGAGAGAGCTCATAAGCATAGGCGAGAGGCATGGTATGCTCAATCTGGATGTGCTTTCTTTTCAGTTGCTTTTCTACAGGGTATTGGAGGAGCTTGGTATTGAGGCACCAGCGGTGCTTGACGAAGTGGAGAAGGCCTTGCTCATAAGAAAGGCATGTCTTGAGGCTGATAAGGCTTCCGAGTTAAAGGTATACTCAAAGAAGCTGTCAGCAAGAGGCTTTATTGAGCAGATAAAGTCGCTGCTCTCAGAGTTCTATCAATATAGGATAGATGCAGATAAGCTTAAAACCATGGAGGACGCTGCTGCCTCGCAGCTCTTAAAGGGCAAGCTCTCCGATATAAGAAATATATATATCAGATTTACGAAGCTTCTTGCAGAAAAAGCTGTCATACCGGAGGAGATTCCGGTTCTGCTACTTAAGTACCTTGAGCGTTCACAGATATTAAAGAATGCGGTTATTGTATTTGACGGATATACGGGCTTTACGCCGGTGCAGTTAGAGCTTTTGGCACTGATTATGCCTAAGGCAGCCAGAGTGCGCTTTGCTGTGACCATACCGGAAGAAGAGGATGTGTATCGCTTTACTAGGCCGAGTGATGCAGGCAGCAAGGGTGATACCACAGACAGGTGGTGGCTAAGCAGGAAAAGTATAGCCGATATCATAGATACAGCTTCCAAGGCGGGCATAAGGCAGAATACTCCCGGAGATATAAGATTAGAGACAAAGGTAAGAGCAGAGGAAGGAATAAGCATAGTTGAGGCTGCAGATCCGACAGATGAGATAAGGGCTCTCGCAAAGAGCCTTGTTTCTGATGCCATGGAGTGCGGCATCAGATTCCAAAGGATGGCAGTTATAGTATCGGATCCCGAAAGCTACGGCTGCATAATAGACAGAGAATTAAGGAGAGCCGGGATTCCCTTCTTCATGGATGATAACAGAGCAGCTCTTGGCACACCGGCTGTAGAGCTTATAAGATCTGCACTCCAGCTTGCGATAAACGGCTACCGCTATGAGGATGTGATGCGCTTTGTGAAGAATCCGCTGTCAACGGAAGCAGCTGCGGACCTTACTGTGACCAGAGATGAAACTGAGTACAAGGGAGCACTGACAGCTGCTAACGAGGAAGCTGAATCGGTATTAAATGATACCCTTGGGAAGGACGAATCATTAAATACAAGCGCAGATAAAGCTACAGTAAGAAGACACGCTGACGAGCTTGATAATCTCCTGCGGAAGACCGGAAAGAGAGGCAGAAGACAAGTAGAGGAGCTTTTAGCTGAGTATGATATCATGCAGTGCGTGTTTAAGCTTGACGATGAGCTAAAGAGCACAAAGTCTGCCTCAGAAAAGGTAGACGCAATACTAGCTTTTTGTGAGGCTGTGCAGCTTGAAGAGCGTACAAGGCTTCTTGCGGAGAGATTCAGGGAAAAGGGCTTTGATAAGGAGGCGGCAGAAAATGAGAGATTTGCTAAGCTAAGCCTTGAGCTTTTAAACAGAATCAAGGAGGTTTTAGAGGACGAGAAGCTCTCAAATGCTGACTTTATAAAGCTTGTGGATGCCGGATTTACTGACATGAAGGGCGGTATGATACCGGAGACCATGGATATGGTTATAATCGGAGATCTCAAGAGAAGCCGTTTGGATGATATCGATGTGCTCTATATAGTGGGAGCAAATGACGGTCTGCTGCCGCTTATTGTTTCAGGTGGCGGTATATTTACCGACAAAGAGAGAGTAGAGATGGAGAAGCTTAGCGCAGAGCTTCCGGAAAATCTGCGCTTTGAGCTTGCACCGGATGATGAAACTGACAGCTGTATACAGGAGTTTTACCTGCATCTTATGATGAATAAGCCGAATAAGAGGCTTATTATCTCATATCCTAGAACAGATATATCTCAGAAGGCTGTCAAGCCATCGCATGTCATTGCAGAGCTTAAAGCAAAAGCATCATTTACATATACATCAGACGAAGAGCCGGCAACCACAGACGATGTTTTGGCGCTTTTCTCAAAGAATGTGAGAATGCTTAATGCCAATAGAACAGGCGGTACAGACAGCATGCTGACCGAGAAAGTGAAGCTGCTGTACGAATTGCTGTCCTCCGAGGAGGAAATCAGGAAACGAGCAGATATGGTGCTCAGAGCTGAATACGTTGAGCACGCCAAGGATAAGCTTTCTGCCAATGCGGCAAGGAAGCTCTACAACAACATGCTTTCGGGCTCTGTCTCAAGGCTTGAGAGCTATGAAAAGTGCCCATACCGACATTTCCTTGATTACGGACTGAAGCTTAAAAAGCGTGAAACCTTTGATATAGAAGCTATGGATATAGGCAATCTGTACCATGCGTCATTGGATGCGGTATTTAAGGAGGTAAGCTCTCAGGGCAAAAATATATCTGAGCTGCCGGAAGCTGAGCTTAATCTTATATGCGACAGGGCAGTTGAAGCTGTTGCTGCAGATTACGGCGATAAGGTGCTTGAGATAAGTGCAAGAAACAAATTTATCTCAGAGAGAGTGCGGAAGATTACAAGGAAAACAATCTGGGTGCTCAGAGAGCAGTTTATAAAGGGTGATTTTAAGACGCTTGGCACAGAGCTTTTGTTTAAATATAAGGACGAGCAGCTCTCTCTTACCGGCAAGATAGACCGTGTGGATTATTGCGAAGATAAGGAAGAAGGCAGAACCTACGTCAAGGTCATAGATTACAAGACCGGTACGACTGCTTTTGATATTACGAAGGTCATAAACGGTCTCCAGCTTCAGCTTACTACATACATGGATGCAGCTATGCAGGAGACAGCCAGAAAAATCGGATGTGAGGGAACAATAGTTCCTGCCGGTATGTTTTATTACAATGTGGACGATCCGGAGCTGAAGCTTGAAGAGGTCAAAAAAGCAGGAAGCACTGATAAGCATACAAAGGCTGAGATGCTTACGCTTAATAAGCTCAGGATGGACGGCGCGGTGCTAAACGACAGTTCGGCAGCAGCCCACATAGATCATAAGGCCATGCTTGCGGAGGAAATCGCACTTCAGAAGGAGCAGGAGAGCCAGGCAAAGGCCAAGAACTCAAAGAAGAAAAAGGATACTGCGGATGAGGACAGCAAGATAAAGAAGCCTGTAAAAGGCAGCAAGAATAAATCCGAGGTATTTACAGACGCTTCGGTAAATCTTTCCGAGGAGGAATTTAAAAGCCTTATAAATCAAACCAAAGAAAGAATGCTTAGCGACGCTGCAAGGATACTAGACGGAGACATTAACATAAAGCCTTATAAGTACGACAAGGAAACAGGCTGTGACTATTGCAGCTTCAGTCAGATTTGTGGCTTTGATAAAAATAAAAAGGGCTTTGCCTACAGGAATATATCAAAGACTGACGAAACTGTTTAGCATCGCGATGCACATATGCAGCGTAAAACAACTACAGTTTGTATATATTTGCAGTAATAAGGAGAAAAGCTGATTGTGGAATGGAGTGCAGATCAGAAAAAAATCATAGATGACAGAGGTAAAAACATTCTTGTCTCAGCGGCTGCGGGAAGCGGAAAAACTGCGGTCATGGTGGAGCGCATAATTAATATGATTTCTGACGAGAACAGCGATGTAAGTCTCGATAATGTTGTAATAATGACCTTTACCGATGCAGCTGCAAATGGCATGAAGGCCAAGATTGCCGGTGCACTAGGCAAGAGAATAGCTGCAGAACCGGACAACAAGAAGCTTAAGCGTCAGAGGGCGCTGCTTCCAAGAGCCGATATCTCTACCATTCATTCTTTTTGTAATAGGCTTATAAAGCAGAATTATCAGGCACTCGATATTGACCCGGGATTTAGACTTTGCGACGAGGCCGAAGCTAAGATGCTTAAGAATGATGTACTCACGGAGCTTCTTGAGGAAAAGTATGCGGAAAATGCCGACGAGGTCAAGGATGCCAAGCTTAACGAGCTTATACTGAGCCTTCAGAAGAAAAAGGATGTAGACGGAAGGCTTACGGAAGCTGTTGAAAATATCTACAAGTATGTAAGCGCTCAGCCCTTTGTGCAGGAGGTTTTAGATAAATGGAGCGCAGAGTGTGAGGCGGAACTTAAGGGAGATTATGAAGAAAGTGCCTGGTATAAATGGTTCATAGACAGCATACATGAGGATATTAGGGAGCATAAGGAGCTTCTTGAGCTTGCTGTAAGGGTATGCCAAAGTCCGGGCGGACCGTCAAGCTATGAGGCTGCATTGACAGATGATATAGAGATATGCGAGAGCCTGCTTAGCTTAAACACTTATGAGGATATCAAAAATTTCCTTGACGGTATAAAATATACATCGCTGAAGGCTTCCAAAAAGGATGAAATTGATGGGGACAAGCAGAGCTTTGTAAAGGACATATTGAGAGAAGGTTACAAGAAGTATCTAACCGGAGACAAGACAAGTCTGAAAAACAGATATTTTGCCCTAAGTCCTGAGGAGCTTGATATGGCAGTAAAGGGTCAGGCAAAGCTTTTATCCGCACTGCTTCAGCTTACCGGAGAATTCATAGAACGTTTTGATAGTATCAAGAGAGAAAAGAATATCTTAGACTTTAATGATCTTGAGCATATGGCTATAAAGCTTCTCTATACTAAGGATGAGGATGGCAGCCTAAAGCCATCTCCCCTTGCAGATGAGCTTGCGAAGGGTCTTACCCAGATTATGATAGATGAGTATCAGGATTCGAGCAATGTTCAGGAGGCACTCTTAAAGGCACTCTCCGGTGAACGTTTCGGAAAGCCTAATGTATTTATGGTCGGAGATGTGAAGCAAAGCATATATCGCTTCAGAAATGCAAGACCTGAGCTTTTCAATGAGAAATATGACAGATATGAGGATAGTGAAAATACAACTAACAGAAAGATAGAGCTCGATACGAACTTTCGCAGCAGGAAGGAGGTTCTTGACAGCGTCAATGCCGTATTTGACCTCATTATGACAAAGGGCTTCGGAGGTATAGAATACGCAGGCAAGGCAAGACTTAGCTGTGGAAATACCTCATATCCGGTAAGTGATGATAAGCTGACGGAGATAATATATCTTGATACAGCAGCTGACAGCAGTGAGGATGAAGAGGATTTAACGGCAAATGAGCTTGAAGCAAGAGTTATAGCAGAGCGAATCAAGGAGCTTACAGGCAGGTCTGCCTCAGGTAAATCGGCTATGCTGATTAATGATGAGGAAGCCTCAAGGCAGCGTCCTGTATCCTATAGGGATATCACTATACTTGTAAGACGAAAGGCGATTGCGGCAGTTATAAAGGATGTGCTTAATAAAAATGACATACCGGCATTTTTTGATACAGGAAGCGGATATTATGATGCAAAAGAAGTGAATATGATGATATCATTTCTTAATATTATTGATAATCCGTTGCAGGACATCCCACTTGTGACAGTGCTTAAAGGCATCATAGGAGATTTTGATAATGAAGAGCTTGCACTTATAAGGGCGCAGTTTATCAATTCACAGGATAAGGAATATCGGACCCGTCCGGGTGATTATTTCAGAGCCTTAAGTCATTATGCGGAAAATGGAGAGGACGATAGCATTAAGCGTAAGTCGGCAGATTTTATAGAGCTTTTGAATGATTACAGGGATATGGCGGATGCTGTGCCTGTGCATGTGCTCCTTAACAATATCTACGTTAAGACCGGGTATTATGATTATGTCAGTGCGTTGGATCTGGGTGAGCAGAGACGAAAAAATCTTGATATGCTACTCAAGAAGGCAGAGGACTATGGCAAGACTGATTATCAGGGACTCTTTAATTTCGTGCGCTATGTCGAGATACTTAGGAAAAATGAATCTGATTCGGGAGAGGCTCTAAGCTTATCTCCAAATGATGATGTGGTAAATATTACTACCATTCATTCCTCAAAGGGTCTTGAGTATCCTGTAGTATTTCTCGCAGGAGCAGCTTCAGGCTTTGGCAAAAAGCCGGAGAAAAACAGTCTCGAGCTTAGTGAGCTTGGAATAGGCATGGATTATTTGGATCCTGAGACCAATATCAGCTATCCGAGCTTAAAGAGACTCGCAATAAAGAAGCTTAACGCCGCAGAAGAAATGGCTGAAGAGCAGCGTCTGCTCTATGTGGCAATGACCAGAGCTAAGGAAAAGCTGATTATTACAGGAGCCTCAGGTCAAAGCAATGCAGTCCTTAAGAAACCACAGATAATCGGTGAATTTCTTGAGGAGTACTTTATGCCTTTGGAGGAGACATGTAAGTTTCCGATAGGCGTGATAAGAGGCTTTAAGAATTATCTTGCCTGGATTATTTCTGCGGCCTCGGTTAATGGCACTCATTTTGAACTTATGTTCCCGACCATAGAAGAGCTTAATGAGAGTGCCTACATGCAGGAGAAGGCGGCAGCAACAGAGTACGCAGATATACTCACAAATATCAGAGGTATTAAGACTGCATCGTCAGAGCTGATAGAACAAACGGATATAACTGCTTATGAAAATGAACTTCAAAAGCTTGAAGAAAAGGTAAAAAGCATTTTCACACGAAAATATCCATACGAGGAGGAAACAAGACTAAAGTCGAAGATATCCGTCTCGGAGATAAAGAAAATTGCAGCTAAGGATTTGAACTTGGACGCAAAATATTATGATACGGATGCATATGGTAATGTCGATATTGCCGGTGATATTGCAAACGGGTCTAAGTTGTTAGCTGATATTGACAGGGGGATATATAACACTGATAAGACAGAAGACCTTGCCCATAGAGATGACAGCAGAGACAAATCAGCACAGAATACGGCAGCACTCAGAGGCACCGCCTATCATAGAGCGATGGAGCTTCTAAGCTATAATGGGTCTGCTGCGGAACAGCAGGAAGAGCTTCTTAAAAATGATAAATTTGCGGAAAATGAGAAAAAATTACTGAATAAGGATGCAGTCATATCATTTCTTGAAAGCAAGCTTGCCGGCAGGATGTGTGAAGCACATAAGAAGCATAAGCTGTTTAGGGAACAGCATTTTATGGTGGGCTTTCCGGCAAATTCGCTTATAGAAGGACAGAAAAGCGATGAGCTCCAGCTCCTGCAAGGCATAATAGATGCATATTTTGAAGAAGATGGTGAGCTGGTGCTGGTGGATTACAAGACAGACAGAGTGCAAACTCTGGAGGTGCTTAAGGAGAGATACGGTATACAGCTTGAGCTATATAAGCGGGCGTTGGAGCAGCTTACAGATAAGAAGGTCAAGGAGTGTATCATTTACAGTACCTGCTTGAAGTGCGAGCTGGTGATGTAAGATGGATATATTCGAAAAAAGCCTTTGGATGCTGCAAGGCGAGGTTAAACAGACATCAGCATTGCTTAAGACAATTTAAACGACAGCGAAGCAAAGCATCTGCCAAGAGGGTGTCAAGAAAAACTACTTGACACCCTCTTGGTTCATCTATATAATATGCATTTGTTATGGAAAAAATCGTAAGACAGGGAATGTTATATGATCTTTATGGCGAGCTTTTGACGGAACATCAGAGGATGATTTACGGGGAGCTTGTCAATGATGATTTGTCGCTGTCTGAGATTGCCGAAAACCACGGTATAACCAGACAGGGAGTCCACGATCTTATACATAGATGCGATAAGATACTTGAGGGCTATGAAGACAAGCTCCATCTGTTGGAGAGAAAGCTTGCAGACGAGAGTTGATGTGAAGTATGGCTTTTGAAAGTTTATCCGATAAATTACAGAATATATTTAAAAACCTTCGCGGCAAGGGCAAGCTGAGTGAGGCTGATGTTCATGAGGCTATGAAGGAGGTAAAGCTGGCACTGCTTGAGGCGGATGTCAACTTCAAGGTAGTTAAGCAGTTTATCAGAGATACCGAGAGCAAGGCTGTCGGAGCAGAGATACTTAACAGCCTGTCGCCTGCACAGATGGTTATCAAGATAGTCCGTGAGCAGCTTGTTGAGCTTATGGGCGGAGAGCCGACTGTGTTAGAGCTAAAGCCTACCAACCAGGTTACAGTCATCATGATGGCTGGACTTCAGGGTGCAGGTAAGACAACAACGGCTGCTAAGCTTGGCGGTAAGTTCAAGTCTGCGGGACGCAGAGTGCTGCTTGCTGCAGGAGATATCTACAGACCGGCAGCTATCAAGCAGCTTGAGGTTAATGCAGAGCAGCTTGGCTTAGAGGTCTTTACCTTAGGAATTGACCACAGTCCGGTTGATATAGCTAAGAGTGCATATGAGTATGCAGTTAATAACTCCTACAGCGTACTGATACTTGATACTGCAGGACGTCTTCACGTAGATGAGGAGATGATGCAGGAGCTTAGGAGCATTAAGGAAGCTGTTAATGTTGACTACACCATGCTTACCGTAGATGCTATGACCGGTCAGGATGCTGTAGCAGTAGCTCAGGATTTTGCCGATAAGGTAGGAGTAGACGGACTTATCGTCACTAAGCTTGACGGTGATACAAGAGGCGGTGCAATACTCTCCATCAAGGCTGTCACGGGCAAGCCTGTGTATTATGCAGGAATGGGGGAGAAGCTCTCAGATCTGCAGGAGTTTTATCCTGACCGTATGGCCTCACGTATTATCGGTATGGGAGATGTACTCTCACTTATCGAGAAGGCGGAGCAGACAGCTGACCTGGAGGAACAGAAAAAGGTCAGCGAGAATCTTCGCAAGGGACAGTTTACCTATGACGACTTCATGGTTCAGATGAACCAGATGAAGAAGATGGGCGGAATCTCATCAATATTGTCCATGCTTCCCGGTATGAAGGGGATAGATGCCAGCGCAGTTGATCAGAAGCAGTTTGACAGGATTGAGGCAATCATACTCAGCATGACCAAGAAGGAGAGAGCTAATCCTAAGCTTATGAATCCTTCAAGAAAGAGGCGTATAGCTAAGGGAGCAGGTGTTGATATATCAGAGGTTAACCGCCTGGTCAAGCAGTTTGAGCAGATGCAGAAGCTTATGAAGCAGATGAGCGGCATGCGTAAGCACGGTAATCTCGGCAATTTATTCGGCAAGAACATGTTCCGCGGAGGCGGGATGTTCTAAATAATTAAGATACAACTGTCGGCAGTATACATTTACATGTATAACAAGACACTAAGTATAAGCTAATACAATATAAGGAGTAACAGTTATGTCAGTAAAGATCAGATTAAGAAGACTTGGAGCAAAGAAGAAGCCTTTCTACAGAGTTGTAGTTGCAGATTCAAGATCACCTCGTAACGGCAGATTCATCGAGGAGATTGGTTACTATGATCCTAATCAGGCTGAGAGCGTTGTTAAGATTGATGCAGAGGCTGCTAAGAAGTGGCTCAACAACGGTGCTATCCCTACAGCAACATGTGATAAGCTTCTTAAGATTGCAGGTATCTCAAAGTAATTAACCGGCAATCGAAGAGGTGACTATGAAAGAGGTATTAGAGACTATAGCTAAGTCTCTTGTTGATAACAAAGATGAAGTTACGGTCACCGAAGAAATAAAAGAAGATGTGATCGTATTAAATCTCAAGGTTGCCCAGACTGATATGGGCAAGGTCATCGGCAAGTCAGGCAGAGTTGCAAAGGCCATCCGTCAGGTGCTCTCCGCAGCTGCCTCACGTGATAAGCTTAAGGTAATAGTAGACATCGGTTAATTTATGACAACAGAGCTAAGAGTAGGTGTTATTATAAAACCGCATGGAATTAAGGGAGAGGTCAAGGTCTATCCGACTACGGACTCTCCTTTGCGTTTTGATGAGATAAATCATGTAAGCCTCATTCAAAACGGCAGGAATCTGGGCGATTTTAAGATAAACAGAGTTAAATATTTTAAAGATATAGTCATACTAGGATTTGATAAGTATAACGATATCAATCAGGTCGAGGTGCTTAAGGGAGCTGAGCTCTATATTCCAAGAGAAGAGGGAGCAGAGCTTCAGGAGGGTGAGTACTATATTGCTGATATCATAGGCATGGATGTAATCACCGACGATGGCGTTAAGCTTGGTACAGTCAAGGACGTAATGGAGACCGGTGCCAATGATGTCTATGTTGTTGAACGCACAGAGGGTAAGGAGCTGCTTATCCCGGCTATTAAGCAATGCATACTTGATACCGATATTGATAAAAATGTCATGACAGTTCATCTGTTGGACGGACTTCTGGAGCTGTAGGCTTATGAATTTCTATGTAATGACGCTCTTTCCGGAGATGGTGGAGCAGACCATACATACCAGTATCACAGGTCGTGCGATGGATAAGGGACTCATAAGAGTCAACGCTGTCAATATCAGAGACTATACCACGGAAAAGCACGGCAAGACGGATGATTATCCTTATGGAGGCGGAGCAGGCATGGTTATGCAGGTTCAGCCGGTGCACGACTGCTATAAGGCAGTCTGCAGCATGATTGAAGAACATGGATGCAGGGATGATGCTTATATTAGCAGCTGCGAGATGTTGAGAACAGACGAAGCAGAAACTGATATTAACAGCACAGATAAAGCTGATAAGACTGATGGTGATCTTAATCATGATAAAACCATAGTTGTGAATAACCATAAGAAGCCTCGTGTGCTGTATATGTCTCCTCAGGGACGTACCTTTGACCAGGACTTTGCCAAGGAGCTTGCACAGGAGGAAGAGCTGGTATTCCTCTGCGGCCACTATGAGGGCATAGACGAGAGAGCCTTAGAGCTCCTGGAGGTCGAAGAGGTATCAATAGGAGATTTTATACTTACCGGGGGAGAACTTCCGGCAGTTATGATGATTGACTGTATATCAAGGCTGGTACCGGGCGTGCTTGGCGGAGCAGACAGTGCGGAGATTGAGTCATTTCACGATAATCTTCTTGAATATCCGCAGTACTCAAGACCGGAGGATTATAATGGTCTTAAGGTTCCCGAGATATTGCTGTCAGGTCATCATGCTAATGTCGAGAAATGGCGCAGAGAGCAATCTATAATACGAACGCTTGATAAACGACCGGATCTCATAGATAAGGCAGTGCTTAACAAAAAAGAGCAAAGGTTTCTTCATGAGCTGCTTAAGACCAGACAAGAAGACAGACAGGAAGACAGACAGGAAGACAGGGAAGAATACAGGAAAGAGTAAGCTTACTGTTGCTTAGTTTTGTTTAAACCCTGGCCTGCGAGGCTTATACTCTCTTATCAAGAGAAAAAACAGGCTCTTGACGCACCGTGCTTCAGGTGGTAATATATAACGGCTTTGAAAATGATGCTCCGCTGACATTTATATGTTTATGAACATCAGATGATTTTAAGGAGGAAGATACAATGTACGAGATTATCGAGAAGATCGAGAATGCCCAGTTAGAGGGCAAGGAAGTTGCTGACTTCAATGTCGGCGATACAGTAAGAGTTCACAACCTCATCAAGGAGGGTAACAGAGAGCGTATCCAGGTATACGAGGGAACTGTTATGCAGAAGCAGGGTCACGGTATCCGTGCTACATTCACCGTTAGAAAGCTTTCAAACGGCGTAGGCGTTGAGAAGACATGGCCGGTATACAGCCCATTCGTTGCTAAGATTGAGGTTATCAGACGTGGTAAGGTTAGACGTGCTAAGCTTAACTATCTTAGAGACAGAATCGGTAAGGCTGCTAAGGTTAAGGAGCTTATGCGTTGATAATACGCTTATCTTAATAGAGATTATGTTGGGGACTTGTCAAATTGGCAGGTCCTTTTCTTTACCCTAAAAAGATATATTTCACCAGGATTCATTATTTTTCACTGAAAATGCAGCTGCATTTCGTTTGAATTATGTATTGCCGAATTGCTGATAAAAAGATAAAATGCATACCCGTGACATTTGCTTAAACAATGGATAAGGCGCTTGCCACAAACATCGATAATAACAAACAAGGTGCTAAATCGATATGAATGACAGGATAGAAGAATTTGTACAGTACATGAAGGAACTAGGAGTCACTGATAATACGAGAGAGGCTTATGAGAGAGATATTAAGCTCTTGATGAAGGAGCTTGGAAATGAGGGAATCCGTGAACTTACGGATATCAGCTCGGCTGAGCTTATGCAGTATATTGACGGACTGAATCAGAAGGGCAGAACAACGGCAACTATATCAAGGACCATAGCCTCGGTCAGACGCTTCTTTGCATTTACGCATAGTAAGGGCTATACATTTTCAGACCCTTCGGAATGGCTTAAGGCGCCTAAGGTTATACGCAAGACACCGACTGTACTGTCAGACAAGGATATGAAGAAAATCCTCGCATCAATAGATATCAGTACAGCAAAGGGCATACGCGACAGGGCATTGCTGGAGCTGATTATGTCAACAGGGATAGGTGTGAGCGAGCTTATAGAGCTTAGAAATGAGTGCGTTAATCTTGAGACACAGACGCTTAGTATAAACAGAAAGCAGAGAAGGCTCAATCTTGGCAAAAAGGTAACTGACACACTTAAGAGTTATAATGAAGCCAGAGAGGAATTGCTTAACGGCAATATAGATAATGGGATATTCTTTTTAAGCTGCGCCGGGGATAAGATGTCACGTCAGGGCTTATGGAAGATAATACGTCTGTGCGGAGCTAATGCAGGAATCTCCAATATTACTCCGCAGATGCTAAGACACAGCAGCGCGGTTTCTGCAATGCGCCATGGCAAGGATGCAGGCACGGTACAGCGAATGCTTGGCCATACCACTAAAAGTGGAGTGCAGGAGTATAAGAGTCTCGCAGCGAAATAAACTTTCTCTTTACAATAACACTTTAGCGTGCTAATATAATGCCATGCTAACAAAGCGTAAATAAGTCGGCTTGAACGGCTTAAGGGAGAAAAGTTCAAAAGGAGTATTTACATTATGAAGAAGACAGCATTTGCATTATTATCAGCTGCAGCTTTGGCATTGGCACTTACAGCCTGTGGTTCATCATCTACAGGTGAGACAACAGCGGCAGAAACTGAGGCAGCTGCACAGACAGAGGCAGCAGAGACCGAAGCAGAGGCAGAGGAGTCATCAGAAGCAGCTGCAGAGAGCGATATTGATTATATTAAGGACAAGGGCACCTTGGTTGTAGGTATTACAGACTTTGAGCCTATGGATTATAAGGATGCCGACGGCAAGTGGATTGGCTTTGACGCTGATATGGCAAGTGCATTTGCTAAGAGCCTTGGAGTAGAGGCAGAGTTTGTTGAGATTGACTGGGATAACAAGATTCTTGAGCTTGACGGCAAGACCATTGACTGCGTATGGAACGGCATGACACTCACAGATGAGGTTAAGAGCTCTATGAGCACATCTAATGCATATTGCAACAATGCTCAGGTTGTTATTGTTAAGTCAGATGTTGCTGACAAGTATCAGGATGAGGAGAGCCTTAAGGAGCTGTCATTTGCAGTAGAGGCCGGAAGTGCAGGTGAGGAGCAGGTAAGCGAGTTAGGACTTAATTTTACACCTGTTAAGGCACAGTCAGATGCTCTTATGGAGGTTGCAGCAGGTACATCCGATGCAGCTGTTATTGATTCACTTATGGCAGCAGCTATGGTTGGTGAAGGCACCGGCTATGCAGACCTTACATATACAATCGGACTTAACTCTGAGGAATATGGCGTAGGCTTCAGAAAGGGTTCAGATCTTACTGATGCACTTAACGAGTTCTTCAAGACAAGCTATGAGGATGGCTCAATGCTTGAGTGTGCAGAGACCTACGGCGTACAGGCAGCTGTAGTTGAACAGTAAGCTTACAGATGTAAGCATTACGTCCTGGTCACGGCAAGAAGGACGGCAGACCGGATTGCTCGTTGCTTAGGCGGGATTGCGAGAGCGCTTAAAGCGCGAAGCAATTCGTACTTTTATGATATGATGCCTGCAAACACGTTAGTATGGTTGTTTATCATCAGATAATTAAGAACAAATGGTCTTAAGGACCTTAATCTATGCCGGATGAGGATTGTTCCTTCATCCGGCATAGTGCGGAATCAAGGGGGAATAGATGGCACTTATCCTGGAACAGATGCCTACAGTTATATCGTCGCTTAATGTCGGCTTTATGCAGACACTTAAGCTTTTTTTTGTGACGCTTATAGGCGCGGTGCCGTTAGGACTGGTCATATCCTTTGGCACAATGTCAAGCTTTAAGCCGTTAAGGTGGTTCTCAAAGCTGATAGTTTGGATAGTGCGCGGTACTCCGCTTATGATTCAGCTGCTTATAATCTATTATTTCCCCGGACTGGTGCTTCGTAATCCTATATGGGGCGGTGGAGAGGGCGGACGCTTTCTTGCAGCCAGCGTGTCATTTATATTTAATTATGCATGCTATTTCTCAGAGATATACAGAGGAGGCATACAGTCTGTACCGGCAGGTCAGGAGGAGGCAGGACTGGTGCTTGGCATGACCAAGAGACAGATATTCTTCAAGATTAAGCTGCTGCAGATGATTAAGCGTATAGTTCCGCCTATGTCCAATGAGATAATCACTTTGGTAAAGGATACCTCACTTGCACGTATCATAGCACTGCAGGAGATTATATGGGCAGGACAGGCATTTATGAAGGGCTCGCAGGGAATCTCCGGAGCTATATGGCCTATGTTCTTCACGGCAGTATATTATCTGATCTTCAGCGGTATACTGACTATATTGCTTAATAAGCTTGAGAATAAGCTTAACTATTTCAGATAAGACGGGGGATGAAGATGTCCATACTTGAATTACGTCATATACGCAAATCCTTTGGACGCACAGAGGTACTTAAGGATATTAACCTGACTATGGAGAAGGGGCAGGCGCTGACGCTTATAGGTTCTTCCGGAAGCGGCAAGACTACACTGCTCAGGTGCCTCAATTTCCTGGAGATTCCGGATTCCGGAGAGATAATTGTAAACGGTGAGAATCTGCTTTCCGGCGGCGCTAAGATGCTTCGCAATGAGCAGGAGCTTCGCAGGAAGAGACTGCATTTCGGGCTTGTATTTCAGTCCTTTAATCTGTTTCCTCAATATACGGCTCTGGAAAATGTTATGCTTGCAAAGCAGCTGATGGCCAAGGAACATCCAGACTATGCAGCTAACAAGAAGGCTATAAATGAAGCTATAGAGGTGCAGGCACATGAGCTTCTGAGTAAGATGGGACTAAAGGACAGGGAGAACAATTATCCTCATCAGCTCTCGGGAGGACAGTGTCAGAGAGTTGCAATAGCACGAGCTCTTGCTATGGAGCCTGATATACTGTGCTTTGATGAGCCAACCTCTGCTTTGGACCCGGAGCTTACAGGAGAGGTGCTTAAGGTCATCAAGTCTCTTGCTGAAAATGACACCACGATGATTATAGTTACACATGAGATGCAGTTTGCACATGATGTATCTGATATAGTGGTCTTTATGGATAACGGATATATAGTAGAACAGGGTTCTCCGAGTGAGGTTATGGATAACCCTAAGGAGGAGAGAACCAAGCAGTTCCTATCACATTATTAAAAAGCTCTCAGAATCTTTAAGCAGGATTTGGCTTAAGGGTTCTGAGAGCTTTTGCTTTGTTTATTTATAAATGTAATGTCTGATTATGTCAAGATGACGCCTTAAACTAATCGGTGATTGATCTATAAAGGTGACGTCTTACACAGGAATCGATGATTAGTCAATCAAGGCTAAGCTTAGTGACTATTAAGCGAGACCGTTTCTGTGCAGTGCATTTGCAAGTATCGGACCTATAGCGGCTGCAAGCACGAGCTTGATAAGGTCAGTTGCTACAAAAGGCAGAACACACATCTTCATGGCGTTTGCTGCACTGTTGCCGGTGATAGTGGAAAACCATACTACGCCTATAACATAGTTGAATACAGCACCAATCAGTATGCCTGCAGCTATTAGCAGATAGAAGACTATAGCCGAATTAATATTACGCTTAGCTCTGCTTCCAAGACGGTATCCGAGACCGGAGCAAAGTGATACGGTCCAGAAGGATATGATGAATCCGCCTGTTGGTCCTGTTATTGAAGCAAGACCGCCCTTAAAGCCTGCAAATACCGGAAGCCCAACGGCTCCAAGGATTATGTAGATTATAACTGCAAGGGATCCTCTCTTTGGGCCGATGATAATGCCTGCAAGCATGATTGCAAAGGTCTGAAGAGTGAGCGGAACTCCTCCAGGAAGAGGTATGCTTAGCTGCGCAAGCACTGAAATTATTGCTGCAAATATAGCAGAATAGCATAAATCTCTAACGTTGACTGCAGAACGTGAAGCAGTGTGAGCTGTCATAGTTATCTCCTTAATCATATAGTTGTTGCATTTGGCTGCATTTAGCAAGTATACTCTAAATATTTACAAAGAGATGAATAATATAAGATGCAATAGTTTTTTATACAAAGTTCTTATTAGCATTGACCTAAAAGTTATTTGAAGGCATAATTATTAATGAATGAACCGGAGGTTTAGTAATATATGTGCGGAATAGTTGGATTTACAGGCAGCAGGCAGGCAGCTCCGATATTGTTGGAGTGCTTATCCAAGCTTGAATATAGAGGATATGATTCGGCAGGAATTGCCGTAAGAAATGGTGAGGCTGATCCGGAGATAGTTAAGGCTAAGGGCAGACTTAAGGTATTGATGGAGAAGACGGATGACGGTACTGCAGTAAAGGGTGACTGTGGTATAGGCCATACCAGATGGGCAACACACGGAGAGCCTAATGAGCTCAATGCTCATCCGCATTGCAGTGATGACCAAAATGTAGTCGGAGTACATAACGGAATTATAGAGAATTATCAGGAGCTTAAGGCTAAGCTTATACGCAAGGGCTACAGCTTTTATTCAGATACAGATACAGAGGTTGCAGTTAAGCTTGTAGATTATTATTACAAGAAATACGAGCATACACCGGTTGATGCGATTAATCATGCTATGGTTCGTATCAGAGGCTCATATGCATTTGCATTCCTATTCAAGGAATATCCGGGCGAGATATATGCAGCACGCAAGGATAATCCGATGATTATAGGTATATGTGACGGAGAGTCATACCTTGCTTCAGATGTATCAGCTATACTTAAATATACCAGGAAGGTATATTATGTCGGCAATATGGAGATGGCCTGCCTGCGTAAGGGCGGCGTAAGCTTCTACAACCTTGACGGAGATGAGGTTGAAAAGGAGCTTACCGAGATTAGCTGGGATGCAGAGGCTGCCGAGAAGGGCGGCTTTGAGCATTTCATGATGAAGGAGATTCATGAGCAGCCCAAGGTACTCAAGGATACAATAGCCTCTGTTGTTAACGATGGCAAAATCAGCCTGGATACAATCGGACTTGATGACGAGGCCGTACGCGGTATCAGTCGTATCTATATAGTTGCCTGCGGTTCTGCATATCATACCGGAGTTGTAGGACAGTATGTTATCGAGGATCTTGCACGCATACCGGTAAGAGTTGAGCTGGCTTCGGAGTTCAGATACAGAACCTTGCTGTTAGATGAGCACGACCTTGTCATAGTAGTCAGTCAGTCAGGGGAGACGGCAGACAGCCTGGCAGCACTCAGGGAGTCTAAGGCGCAGGGCGCTAAAACCCTTGCTATAGTAAATGTTGTCGGCTCTACCATAGCAAGAGAGGCTGATCATGTATTCTATACGCTTGCCGGCCCGGAGATATCTGTTGCTACAACCAAGGCATACAGCACACAGCTTGCTGCAATGTATATGCTTGCAATTCAGTTTGCATATGTAAGAGGCAAGCTTGATGATGAGAGATATGCCGGTCTTGTTGCAGAGCTTATGACCCTGCCTGATAAGGTTGAGAAGATGCTCGAGGACAAGGAACGCATTCAGTGGTTTGCATCTAAGCAGGCCAATGCGCATGATGCCTTCTTTATAGGAAGAGGCGTGGATTATGCAGTAAGCCTAGAAGGCAGCCTCAAGATGAAGGAGATAAGCTATGTTCACAGTGAGGCATATGCAGCCGGTGAGCTTAAGCATGGCACCATCAGTCTTATAGAACAGGGTACACTTGTCATAGGCCTTCTTACTCAGCCTGAGCTATATGAGAAGACACTCAGCAATATGATTGAGTGCAAGAGCCGCGGAGCTTATCTGATGGCACTTACTAACTATGGCAACTACAGCATAGAGGACAGTGCAGATTTTGTTATATACATACCTAAGACGGATCCGCATTTTGCAGCAAGTCTCGCTGTGGTTCCGCTGCAGCTGCTTGGCTATTATGTGAGTGTAGCCAAGGGATTGGATGTGGATAAGCCAAGAAACCTTGCTAAGAGTGTTACTGTTGAGTAAACATCTGTATCGGTGTGACGGCAGGAACTGTATCTTATAAAAGTAACGGATTGATAGGCAATTTTGTTCATTTGCGATATTTGCATATGAGTGCAGTTAGCTTTTGCATCCGTCTGCATTTATTGATTTAATAAACATGCTGCCTGACAAAAAGGCGAGCGGATTGGAGATATTATGAGTGATAAGAGACTTGTACTGACTATTGCAAGAGGATATGGCTCAGGCGGACGTACCATGGCCAAGAGGCTTTCAGAGGAGCTTGGACTTCCTGTATATGACAAAGAGATACTGCGTATGGCTTCGGATGAGAGCGGTATTAATGAGGAGCTGTTCGGACGCATAGATGAAAAGGTTAAGAAGATATTTTTAGCCACATCAGGTAAGTATAAGGGTAAGCCATTGTCACCAAGTCACAGCGGCTTTACCTCAGATGATAATCTGTTCGAGCTGCAGGCTGAGGTTATCAGACGTATTGCAGAAACAGAGGACTGCATATTTGTAGGTCGCTGTGCGGATTATATACTTAAGGACAAGAAGTATGTTACAAGAGTATATATGTATGCCTCAGAGGAGGATTGCCTGCACAGATTAAGGCAGACTATGGCTGATCCTGATGAAGTGCTTATAGAGCGTATGCACACTATAGACAGACAGCGTGCAGAATATTATAAGTATTATACCGGTCATGAGTGGGATGATGCCAAGAACTACGACCTGTGCCTCAATACGAGCAAGATGAGCTATTCACATCTTGTCAATGTTGTAAGAGCATATCTTGATAACAAGACAGCAAGTTTATAAAACAAAATGGCTAAGAACAGGAAGTGACCTGATTCTTAGCCATTTTTACTGCCGGTGGCGGGACTCGAACCCGCATGGTTTCCCGCATGATTTTGAGTCATGTGCGTCTGCCATTCCGCCACACCGGCGCAATGATATACTTATACCACACTTTTGGTGTTTAAGCAAGGAAGTTTTTCGTGTTTGCGGTACTGCTCAAAGTGCTGTCGCACTTGTTATGTTCTTATGAATATTGTAAAATCATAGTCTATGGACTGTATAACTTTCAACAAGGATATAGATGCATTTATTAAAGGCGAGCTGTGCGATGAAGAGCTTAATGCCTTTCTTTTGCATATCAAGCAATGCAAGAGCTGCGAGGAGGAGCTGCAGGTTAATTATATCGTGCAGGAGGGCATGCGCCGCATGAATGACAGGCATGCCTCACTTAATATTGCCTCGGCTTATGTTCATGAGCTTACAAGCAATCGTGAATATATAGCATCAAGAAAGCACATGATAGTTTTGGCTGACATATTCAGGACACTAATTATCTGGACAATTCTTGCAACAGCATTTGTATTCTTTAGAGTTACATTCTTTTAGATAATTAAGCTTTACTGTAAGTGTATAACAATACTGAGAGACGTCTTGCCGGCGTATTAGATTCATGAGCAAGCATAGCAGGGCAGTAATAAGCATTTACAGGATATCCCAGTTTAAACAAGGCAGACTTATGAATAAATTACTTCTTATAGACGGACACAGTGTGCTGTCAAGGGCATACTACGGTGTGCCCCTGCTTAATGCATCAACAGGTCTTCATACCAATGCGGTATTCGGATTTATCAATATTGTACTTAAATGTATAGAGGAGGAGAAGGCAGAGCACATAGCTGTTGCCTTTGATTTGGACCGCAGGCAATTAAAGAGAGTTGCCATGTACCCTGAGTACAAGGGAACCCGTAAGCCGATGCCGGCAGAGCTGTTGGAGCAGGTTCCTATAGCACGTGAGCTGGTTGAAGCTATGAATATACCGATTTTGGAGCTTTTGGGCTATGAAGCTGACGATCTTTTAGGTACAGTGGCTAAGAAGGGACAGTCTGAGGGACTTGAGGTGACAATTGTATCGGGAGACAGAGATCTGCTGCAGCTTAGTGATGAGCATATCAAGATACTTATGCCGCGCACTTCTAAGGGCAGAACCGAGCTCACAGCATATTATCCGGAGGATGTCAAGGCTCAGTACAAGGTAACTCCTGCTGAATTTATAGATCTCAAGGCTCTTATGGGCGACAGCTCTGACAATATCCCGGGACTTCCGGGAGTTGGCGAGAAAACTGCCACGGATATTATAGTTAAATACGGCTCCATAGAGAATGCGCATGAGCATACTGACGAGCTTAAGCCCCCGCGCGCACAGAAGGCCTTTGCTGAGCATTATGATCTGGCTGTACTATCTAAACAGCTTGCAACAATTGATATTAATGCACCTATTGCCTTTGATACTGCAAATGTCCCTGACGGCATGGGTGATACCTCCGGTATATATACTGAAGCCGCGTTAAAGAAGCTTAGAGAGCTTGAATTAAAGTCACTTGCAGCAAGATTCGCTAAGAAGCTGGAGGCAACAGGAAACAGTACAGCTAATAAGACGGATGATTTTGAGACTGAGTGGGAGCAGATAACGCTTGATTTTGATGCAATCGGAAGCCCTGCAGCAGAAGGAGAGGCAGCCGATAGTGATAAAGCAAAAAAGGATAAGTCTGTTAACCCTTCCGACACCGCCGCATGGTCAGACGATAAGGAAGTATCAGATACGGAAAATGAACATGTAAGCATAGATTTATCAAAGCTAAAGATTACAGAGGATCCCTTTATTGCGGCAACGGTGCTTAACGATGCGGCAGGTGAGGAGCTTATAGGCTTTGCACTTTTTGGAGACAGCTTCATGGGAGTTGAAAGGCGCATCCTGGGTCTTGCCTTATCAGAAGAGCGTTACTATGTGATATATACCGGTGAAAGATATACAGCAGATACGCTTACAGCCGACCTTACAGCTATGCTTACTAAGCGAATTGAGAATAAGCTGCTGACTGCGACCATCGGACTTAAATCAGAGCTTAAATTCATAGATATTCCTGAAAATGAATACATATATGATCTTGCAATTGCAGCCTATCTCTTAGAACCCGGGCGCTCTGAGTACGGCTACGAGGATATTGCGGCAGCATATCTGAAAGAAGCACAGCCCGGCAGACAGGAGCTTATAGGCAAAACTAAGGTTACGGAGGCATTTGCCAATGTAATATTAAAGGATAAGGCTGTTAATTATGTGGCGCTTTCAGCAGTAGTACCGTATCTTGCAGAAAAAACTGTTATCGAGAAATTAAGCCGCACTGAAATGCTTGGCTTATATACGGATATAGAGCTGCCGCTTGTATATACGCTTAATGACATGGAGCAGGAGGGCATAGCGGTAGATAAGCAGGCTCTTGCCAATTATGCAAGGGAGCTTAAGACGCAGATAGATGCACTCACGGAGGATATCTACGAGCTTGCGGGAGAGCCGTTTAATATTAATTCTCCAAAGCAGCTTGGTACCATACTCTTTGAAAAGCTAGGCATAAGCGGAGGAAAGAAGACCAAAACAGGTTATTCGACAGCAGCCGATGTGCTTGAGAAGCTTGCAGGAGAGTACGAGATAGTGCGCAAGATACTGAGATATCGTACGCTTACCAAGCTTAATTCCACCTATGCAACAGGGCTTACGGCATTTATATCAGATGATGACAGGATACACGGAACCTTTAATCAGACAGTGACGGCAACCGGCCGAATCTCAAGCACGGATCCTAATCTGCAGAATATCCCGGTCAGAACAGCCGAGGGCAAGGAAATCCGCAAGGTATTTGTGCCAAAGCAGGGCTTTGTCTTTGTGGATGCAGATTACAGCCAGGTCGAGCTCCGTATACTTGCAGCGCTTTCACAGGACCCGGTGCTGATAGGTGCTTATGAAAATGCAGTCGACATTCATACACTTACTGCCTCGGAGGTATTTCACGTTGCTATAGATAAGGTAACTCCTGAACAAAGGCGTAATGCCAAGGCAGTTAATTTTGGTATAGTATACGGTATATCCGCCTTTGGTCTGGGAGAGGATCTCTCAATAAGCCGCAAGGAGGCCAATGAGTATATCGAGCAGTATTTTAAGAGCTATCCAAAGGTTAAGGAATATCTTGATAAGCAGGTAAAGGATGCCAGGCGGTCAGGCTATGTTAAGACCCTGTTTGGCAGAGTACGTCCTATACCGGAGCTTAAGTCATCCAACTTTATGCAGAGAAGCTTTGGAGAACGCATAGCCATGAATTCGCCTATACAGGGAACCGCGGCTGATGTTATGAAGATAGCTATGAATAACACGGCGAAGGCACTGAAGGGCATGAGATCAAGGCTTGTGCTGCAGGTGCATGATGAGCTGCTTATTGAGACAGCGCCTGAGGAGCTGGATGAGGTCAAGCGTATAGTTAAGAGCTGTATGGAGGAGGCTGTCAGTCTGCCTGTAAAATTAGTGGCAGAGGTTGAAAGCGGCGACAGCTGGTATGACTGCCATTAACAGCAGATCGTTATGACTGTTGTTAACAGTAGTATGGTATGACTGATTAACAGCATACAGCCGGGCTTGCCATGAGGCAGGCACTAAATTTGTATAGGATTGTGAAAGTGTGTAAACGCAAAGCAATCCGTGACTTTTATATCTTGTTAAGCCTACGAACACGTAGGCATGGTTGTTTTATACCAAGTGTCCCCTGCAAAAATGCAGGAATGGTAGTTTTATAAAAAACAGGAAGCTGGCTATGGCGATAATTACCGATGATATGATAAGTGACACGATAACCCATAAGGATTTATTACCGCTGTCATTTCTTAAAAAAAGTGCATATACCGGTTCTAAACGACAATTTAATTATAAATTGGAGAAAACTGAGATAGAGCTGCCGCCGGAGGATGATTCAGCGGATAATAAGGCTCAAGACGGTGAAACAAAGGAACCGGATAAAAAGACTGTACTCAGAGTGTATTGGTGGCGGGGCTTAATGTCATTTGATGCAACACCGCCTGAAACTATAACGAGCTATGATGCAGAATTCAGTGATGCGGGTATAGATGATGCGCTTGCCTATCTCAATAAAATGATGCAGGAAAATGCATAGCTTTGTATTGAGTAAACACCAAGACTTACGTATTCGCAGGCACCACATAGTATAAAGATTTATGGATTGCTGCGTACTCACGCGCTCCCGCAACCATGCCTGCGAATTCGCAGACGTCAGATATACTAAAAGTTAGGAAGGGCAGCAGATGATATTAGGACTTATAGGCGGAGTAGGAAGCGGCAAAAGCACGGTGACTCGTGTGCTGCAGGATGAATATGGCTTTGAGCTGCTGCTTACGGATGATATAGCTAAGCAGCTGGAGCTGCCTGGAGGAAGCTGCTATGAGGCGATAGTCAAAGCCTTTGGTGAGGAGATACTTGAGGACGGTGTTGGAAGCCGCATAGCTAATCCTAAGCTTGCCGCTAAAATATATGCAGATCCTAAGTCGCTTGAGACAATTAATAATATTGTTCATCCTGCAGTATGGCGCTATGTGTCAGATTATATAGATAAGGCACTATCAAATAATCAGGATAAAAATGCGGCAGCTGAAAAACAACATGAGACTTTAAGTAAAGGGCAGGAAGCTGCTGATAAGCTTAGAAAAGCAGAACAGGGAGAAGCTGCCTGCAATGAGTATGGCAGTCAGGAAGAGGTGCGTATAGCCATAGAGACAGCACTGCCTAATGATTATTTTAGACAGCTGTGTGATGAGGTGTGGTTCATATATACGGACCGTGAGATCAGAACCAAACGTCTGATGTCAGACCGCGGTTATACAAGAGCAAAGAGCGAGAGTATCATAGCGGGACAGCTTAGTGATGCAGGCTTTAGGGCGGCAGCTGATATCGTTATAGATAATTCGGGAGAAAGAGGTCTGGCAGAGGCGGCAGTAAGAAAAAGACTCAGTCAGATACTCTCAAGACAGAGTGAACATTCATGACAACGTATTAGCAGGCATATATAGTAAACGCCCTGCCTGCGATTTTGCAGGTGTCACATGATATAAAAGTTACGGAATGCCTTGCTCTTACGCATTTTTACAGCGTCAAAACTTTAAGATTAAAGGAAATGATATTAGCAATATGAAATTTTACAGTCTGGTTAGCGGAAGCAGCGGCAATGCGGCTTTGATTTCTGCGGGCAAGACAAATCTACTTATAGACTGCGGAATCTCCGCGAAGAAAACCGATACCATGCTTAAGGAAGCAGGAGTAGAGGGCGGCTTAAATGACATTGATGCGGTATTGCTGACACATGAGCACAGTGATCATATCAAGGGAGTTAAACGTATTATGTCGGCATATGGCATCCCGGTATACGGAAGCAGCGGTACACTTAGGGCCCTGGCAGCTGCAACTAAGGATGAGTATTTTAATTATGCAGGCAGAGAGCTTATGGAGGCTGTCAGAGCGGATTTTGAGGTAAATGTCGGAGACATTACATTTACACCGTTTAATATCCATCACGATGCGGCAGAGCCTACTGCATACAGATTTGAGATACATGAGTCTAAGAAGGCAGTGGCAATAATGACAGACTGCGGGCATTATGACGATTATATCTGTGACCATCTGACAGGCCTTGATGCTTTGATCCTAGAGTCAAATCATGACCCGAGGATGCTTGCAGACGGTCCTTATCCCATGCATCTTAAGCGGCGCATATTGTCAGGCGTAGGGCATCTGAGCAATGCCGATGCGGGAGATTTACTTTCGAGGATTTATGAGCCAAGGCTTAAAAACGTAAGGCTCGGACACCTAAGCCGTGAAAATAATATCCCGAGCCTTGCGGTTGATACAGTCAGCAGCAGATTTAAAATGCTTAGAGGTGAGGAGGCACTGAGGCTTATATCTATAGAAGCAGCTTCACCGCAGACGATTACGAAGGTGTATAATGATTAAAAGTAATGATGATTATTCATTACTTTTATATATCCGCATTACGGTGATTAATGAATCAGAATAGGTACAAACACCTATGGATTTTGAATGAAAGTTGTGCTATCATC